>JAKPII010000089.1 GCA_029549885.1 Planctomycetota bacterium | reverse complement strand
ACGGGAATGTCCGTGGGTCCATCGTAGTCTATTGTCCCTTCCACACGGACGAGCTCCGTCAAACGCGGGACCACAATTTCATGACCAGGTTTCTTGCCGTTGCGCGGCCAGAGGTACAGCTTACGGGCGGTGACATCCAAGACCCATTCCCCAGGTTCGTCGAGGGCCTCAAGGACATTCTCAATCCACACGGTTCCATTGGGAAAGTTGCCGAACCGAGGTGGTTCGAGTGAGTACGTGGCCGGCACATCGGTAAAAATGAGACCGCTTTGGCGATCCACCTTGGTTACGGGAAGGATATTCATTACCCAAGGATTTCGAGGCACCACCACGATCTCAGCACCCGTGAAATCGGCAATCCCATTGAGAACCTCGACGGGCAGGTAAAGATGATGTTGATCAATTGCGGAACTACCTTCGGGGGCTTTGCTCAACTGCTGAAAGCCAGCCGTCCGTGCAAGTGGTAATATCGTGTCGCCCTCAAAGATTGTGCGGAACAATGGCCATTCCTTGGGCACGTCGGCCACCCAGACGTGACCCCGGGCTTTATCCGGCAGGCGTGGCAGGTCCAGAGGTGCCAGTTGCCATTCACTCGGAAGGGGCGAGGCACCGCTAAGGATGGCGGTTTCGTGGGGTGCGGCCACGATTTCGACCGGGGCATCGCCAAGCTGGAATACGATGGTCTTTTCCAACCGATAGATGCCATCCCTCAAGATGATCCGGCAGATTGAATGCGGATCGGATGCCCGGAATGCGCGGAGGGCGGCCTGTGCGCGTTCCAAGCTCGCAAACGGTTCCAAGAACGTCCCGGCATTCGCATCATTGCCGTCGGGAGAGACATAAAACTCTGCGGCACGTACAGGTAGCGGAACGAGCAACAATGCAAGGAACAGTGCGAAGGTCAACAATGTTGTGACCATTACCATAACAAATTGATGTCGCTGTGACATACCAGTTGTCCTCCCCTGATGGTTTTGACTGGCCAAGCGGCAGAGGCCTGCTTATTCGGTAGCCTTCGTGGCATATCACCGTTTTCACTTGTGGACGCTTGGGGACGCACGCGAGTCGCATTATAGCAACATCGTACTGCAAGGCGAACCTAGGCAGCCCAAGCGGACGTTGGTGGCCCGATTCGTTTGCACTGTCTGCTTTGACCACCGACCAATTATGGTCAGGCCTCTCCCCTGCGCACCGACCACTTCGCAATGTGGCGATACCAATTTATGGTTGGAATCGGTCGTAACGGTCAGATGGGCCATGCCGTACGGCCGAAGCCGGCGTGTCCACAGCATGCTAGGATTTGGGTGTGAATGTGCCAAAAGTTCCAAAAGGTTCTTCCGCTTTTAGACGACTCTACGATAGGTGCTTAACCGCGTTCACTTGGGTGTGTTGCCCTGGGGAACAGGATAGCTTGCTTGGGATTTAGAGTCTCTCCCATAATCTCCCCTCGCCCGTTCGGCGGGAGAGGGGTCGGGGGTGAGGGTGGCTCGAATCACTGCCGGTGTCCTCGATCAATTCCGACGTTCCGTTGCCCTCACCCGAACGTTCTCCCGGAGGGAGAGGGGGACCTTTCGAGATAGGCTCTTAACCCTCGGCGAGCGGCAGTCTCACGGGAGCACACGGAGAAAACGTTACAGACTTGTTCCAGGAGAACGAAAATGACGTTACTCGATTGGTTGCGTAAGCTCGGTATTTTGCGATATGGTGCCGAAGCCACCGTGTTTCATAACGCAAAAGAAAGACCTTTAAGTTTTCAAGAAGACGACGTTCTCAACTCGCAGAAGGACGTCGTGCGTTTCGGCAAAAAGGATGAGCTGACTAACAAGCCGGAAGGCCGAAAAGCCAAAACGACCTAACAACACGCGAATTGAACATTTTGTTAAATCCGACGTTGCTGCCAACTTCTGTCGGCTTTTTGTGAGCGGTATGGCGGCGATGACTTGCGTTTGGCTGTCAGAGCTTTTCGCGCGTCGGTGAATAGCCGGGCTCGACCTGCGAATTTCCCTCAGCACGAGGGCTGTGGAGGCCGCCCGATCAAAGTTCCACCACGTTTTCCCGTCCCCAGGCTTCGTGCGAAGTAACGATTGCATGAGCGGGACGTGGATCCATGCGAAACGGAGGAGAAACGCTAACGTCACCGCCACTTAGCATCGGGCCGCTGAACGGAGAAAGCGTGAAAACCGAGTTGGCTGGGGCCCCTCACGTAGCGTGGGAGTGTTCTGAAAGAACACGATCAAGAGCAGCAGTAAATTGCGGGCCGAATCTCCACTCATCTTAGCGACTTCGATCATCCGGCAAAATTCTGCGAACCTGACAGAGGCGATCATCTCGTTTTTTCCATGGAAGTGTACACCTTCCACTCCGCAATAGCCCCAGATGCTTGACGGACAAGGGGCAGTCTGACAATATGGCTATACGCCAAG
>JAKPII010000396.1 GCA_029549885.1 Planctomycetota bacterium | reverse complement strand
GTTTGGTTCGCACACTTGCGCAAAACAAACTGGTACCGTGGGCAATACACATACGTTTGGTCGCTAAGGCGCCATTGTTGAAGCCGTCAGGCAAGTGCTTGACCGTTGGGCGGTTTGTCTTGTGAAATGAAGACGGTTCAGGCTGCTCGTGCAGTCGAGAGGTGAGGCTGGGAGGCGTGACCGCGCCTGCGTTTACCATAAGATAGATGGTCCCAAAAACCCATCAGCGGTGCCCATAAAGACGAAGTATTTTTCAAAAAAGCGATGGAAGATGTTCACTTCTGTGACACAATCATCGATGAAACGGCGCCAGAAAATGATATTCTTGTGCATTAGTCAAATCTCTTAACGGATTGTTCTCAACAGGGACTTGCAAATGGACGAAGAACGTGAAATAATACAAGTGCGTGAGGGGACCCTCACAGCGCAGCCCTTCGTAGGTCCCTGCCCCGCCTACGAAGGGCACTTTTTTTTCTTGGAGATTCTGTCCGCAAGAGTAGTCTTCTTCGCCCGAGGCATTCTTACCAGGGTCGCATTTTCCAAATGATGGACTACCTCCAAATTCTTCTTTTGGCAATTGTCCAAGGGTTGGCGGAGTTCCTACCCATCAGCTCTTCCGGGCACGTGATGGTCCTCGCCCATCTGTGCGATCTATCTGGAACCCCTTTGCCTGACAAACTGGCCGTCAACGTCATTCTCCATTTTGGGACCCTGTTGGCCGTGCTGGTCTATTATCGGGGCCGCATCGTTGCGATGATTCGTCACGATTGGAAGACCATCGGTTTGCTGGCGGTGGCCAGTCTCCCGGCGGGATTTATTGGGGTCGGTTATAAGCTCTGGCTCGAGGACTGGTTGACGAGTCAGATGGGAACGAATCTTCTCGAACACCCCCTGACGGCAGGCCTTATGTTTTTCGCCACCGGGGCCATTCTCGTTTTTGTCCGCCGTGAAGAGGGCAAGGCATCGTCACGGGATATGACAATTCTGCAAGCACTATTGATTGGATTCTGCCAGGCCGCCGCTATTCTTCCCGGGCTCTCGCGAAGCGGTGTGACGATCGCCGCCGGACTCAAGTGCGGCCTAAAACGGGAAGAGGCTGGAACCTTCTCCTTCCTTCTTGCCATTCCTGCCATCTTGGGTGCGACGCTTATCGAAGGAAAAGAGTTCTTCCGCTCGCCTGGTTTTCAGGACTCTTGGGGGCCTATGCTGATCGGCCTTGTGGCGGCTTTCGTAACGGGGCTTGTAGCCCTGGAATGGTTAGTCGGTTGGCTCAAACGGGGACGCCTAGCCTGGTTCGCTCCGTGGGTCTTTCTCATGGGTTTCCTCGTCCTCATTTGGCAAGTGTCAATCTTTTTCTAAGAGCCTATCCCACAACCTCCCCTCGCCTGTTCGGCGGGAAAGGTGCCAAGGGAGAGGGTGGCTCGAATCGCTGCTGGTTCTCTCGATCGACTTCGACGATTGCTTCCCCTCACCCCAACCCTCTCCCAAAGGGAGAGGGAACTTTTGGATAGGCTTTAAGTTAGACATGGATCACTCTCCTTGCTGGTGGCTTATCCGCTGTTGTCTCTCAGTCCCTCGTGCGGCAGAATGAGGGATTGCGGGAATCGCACCGGGACACGGTCAATTCCGCCTACCAAACTGATTTCAGCCACGGAGGAACAAAGTGAAACAAATAAGGCCCAAGGGATTTCTCGGCGTCTTCTTCTTTCTCATTTGGTGTTTGGGAATCTGGTGTTCGGCGGCAAGGGCTGCTGATCTCAAAGGGGAGGCCTACGTTGGAAGGCCGTTTGGCGTGGGTAAGATCGAACTTGTAATAACCCCCGATATATTGCCGGCTCCTCTGGGTGTTGAGGGTATTTTGCTCAAAGAAGCCAACGGTCGGGTCCATTACCCTGTGGTGGCGACGTCGGCCGTGGGTAGCTTTTTCGCCGGATTGGTGGGCGCTCCGCCACGCGCCACATTCTATTTCCTTTTTCGGGGAGATGAACCGTTGGAAATCGAGCTAATGGCCCGGGCACCGATTCGCTCGATCCTGCGGCCTCGGTCGGACCCGCGACAGTGGAACCGGCTTTTGTCCGCTTGGTGGCGCGAGTACAGCCAGCCGCCAGGGCTTTTCGAGTCCAAGCCTGACTATCCCCCGCTGGTGGCACAGTACCTTCGGCTAATGCTGGCTCAACGGCTTGGGCTTCGCCCACCACGTCTAAGTTCCCAGAGCTGGGAGGTGTGGTTCCGAGAGCAATTGGGCCTGACGCTGAGCAGCGAATCGATGCGAGTGAGCATGATGGAGACCCGCTTCTTCGACCCGGCAGCGGTGACAAGTCCTGCGGATCAAGACCTGCCTGATCCCTGGGATAATCAGCCCTCATCGCTCCCCGATATCCCGGCCAACGTGGCAATCGAGCCTATCGCCTCCCACGTCCCCGTCGAGTGTCTTTATATACGGTTCGGCAGTTTTCGCAATTTCCTGTGGCTCCAGGACACACTCGCTCGTTGGGGTGGTGATATCCAAAACCTGGTGGCCCTGCGCTCATTGAATTATCAAATGGGCCAGAAGATCGAACAGCAACTTGTACTGCGTCAGTCGGCCTTGTCCCGCCTTTTCGGCGAAACGGTCATCGCCGACGTTGCCATCATTGGGTATGACCTTTACTTTCACGAGGGGGCCTCGTTTGGCTTGCTTTTCCAGGCCAAAAACAATCTCCTCTTTCAAACGAACTTGCTTCAGCAGCGAAGAAAGCGACTTGCCCAGGCGGATGTTCGTGAGGAAAAGCTCACAATTCTGGGTCACCCGGTCTCATACCTGTTTTCCCAAGATGGTACGGTCCGCTCGTACTATGCAACGCATGGCGATTTCCATTTGATCACCACGTCGCGGCGGCTGGTGGAACGCTTTCTCGAAGCCAGCCAGGGAAAAAGACCCCTGAGTGACTCCCAGGAGTTTCGATTCGCCCGATCTTTATTTCCCCCAAGTCGGCCCGATACGGCGTTTATCTACCTTTCCCGGGAGTTTTTTCAAAACCTCACGGCGCCCGCCTATCGAATCGAAACGCAACGGCGGTTGCAAGCCTTGACCGATCTGGACCTTGTCGAATTGGCACTCTTGGCGGCGGCGTCGGAAGGCGTTGATGCCGAAACGATTGAAGAACTGGTCGCCCGCGGGTACTTACCGAAAGGCTTCGGACCCCGCAGCGATGGGTCATTTCCGGTGCTGGAACAGGGTCTCGTTCGTGATTCCCTGCGGGGTTCCCGTGGGGGGTTCGTCCCCATCGCCGATCTACCAGCCACCCGGGCAAGCGCGGCCGAATTTCGCATGTATCGGGATTTCGTAGCCCACTATGCTCAAGCGTGGCAACGCCTCGACCCTATGATGGTGGCCATTCAGCGAAAAAGCGAGGGCCCCACCCAAGAACGGATCATTATCGACGCGCGACTCACCCCGCTTGCCAAGGAGAACTACGAGAAACTTCTTACCCGGCTCGGTCCGCCCGACAGACAGCAACTGGCGCCTATCGCGGGGGATTTGGGACGCTTTGAGATTGTCCTCAGTGGCGGACGGTTGTTCGGAGGGTTGTACGATGTCGTCCCGCCCATCGACATCGTGGATGGCCGCATTGTCCCCACAGGACGTGTGCGTGACATTTTGATCGGCTATCTCGGCACAACCGGCGAGCTAGGTTGGATCGGCAAACTGAACCGCACGTTTAGCACACGCCCCGACCCAAACGGGTACAGTCGCGGTCTTTTGGGACTATGGCGCCGTGAGATGCCCGGCGTGACGGTTTTTTCCTTCCAGCCGGAGGTCTTGGCTGCGGTGACCGAGCAACTCCATTGGATCGAGGCGCCCGAGGAGGCCCATATCCGCGTGGAGCTAAAGGACTTGTCGCATGCCCAGATAACACCCTTGCTCAATCGCTTTGTTTACTGGCGAACCCAACAGACATCGCTGGGCAACCTTCTCTTTTTGCGGGACTTGGAACAGCAACTCCATGTCCCCGGTGAAGAGTGTAAGAATGTCGCAGAAATCATTTTTGACGCACAGTTACAATGCCCTTTGGGGGGAGAATACGTTTTCCAACCAGATGAGACCGGTATCCCGCGGTGGACTTCTACGGCGTTTCTTCCAACTGTATCACCCACAGGCAGCGGTATTCAATTACCGTTTTTGCAGTTCGGCAACCAACCAACATCCCCTCTTCCGGGACCAGTCGATCCCATCGCCGAACGTGAAAAGGCCATGGGAACCGCCCCGGAAAATGCCGCCCGTCCCGATCAAAGAGAAGAACCAAAGGCCTCACAGAGGCCCGCCAAGTCGTCGCAGGAGTTCCTGGCTCCACCTTTGAACTGGTTTCGTGGCCTTTCTGGCGCTGCCGTGGTCAAGCCAGAAGCAGTCACGGC
>JAKPII010000048.1 GCA_029549885.1 Planctomycetota bacterium | reverse complement strand
ACAAGCATTCCCAGCGGCTTTCCAACCACGAGCTATCCAGGTAAACGATCCGCCGCGAAAGCATGCCCGAGAGTGCTCCACCCAGCATGCCAAAACCGATGAGCCAGAAAGGGATCGAAAAGAGCGAAAAAATAATGTTTTCCCAACGAGGTGCTTTTCCAGGCTGAAAAAAGATGCCCAAGGCACCGGCCGTCCAAAAGGCGATAAATCCCAGCCAAAATAGGCTGAAAAGAAACAGGGCAATTGTCGGTCCCCGCAATCCCCAGGGCGGCAAATAGATGAGAAGTTTATCCTCTTTTCGGACCAGGCGAATCCGCGTATCAGCAGGGCGCACCGGCGGTGACTTGGGTTCTTTGGTATCTTTTACCTGAATCTTCTGGATATGTTCAACAAGCTCTGGAATCTCGAAGATTTCGTTGCAAAAACGGCAGCGCCCCAAGCCTGTGTCCAGGTCCACGTCCTCCACGGGGATCTCTTGGTGACACGACGGACAGGTGGGCTTCATGCAACGTGATCCTACCAAACAACAGTCCGCAACTTCGTCATGCCCCGCTTCCGCCTAGCAATATCAATCAAACCGGATCATACCAAAACACCACGGGCGGTGAAAGTCGATGGCCGTCGTTGGTACCCACGAATAAAACTCCGGTTTCTTGGGATCAGGGGCATCGATACGGAAGAGATTCAAGAACCACGTTGTCCCCGGCTTGGGCGTTCCCGGCACACAACCCACCAGTGACGAGAACGGAATGGCATATTCCGCCGACCATCCCCGCGCCCCTGGTTCGCCGAGCTTGCCATCGATAAAGACCCGCGTCACAAGGCCCTCGCACGTGTAATCCTTCAAACCGCGGAAATTGATGCGTGGGCCACCCACCGGCCGACCGTTGAGAATAAAGGCATCGAACACGGTGTTGAGCGGGCTGACATTGATTTCGTAGTAAAGGCGAGGTTGTCCGGTCGGGCAAATGAAGACTTCAACGCATTCTTCCTCGTAAACGGGCGCATCCCGTTCGGTATGCGTTCCCCAAACAAGTTCATCTTCACATTGAAATCCCACATACAGATAGCGATCGTTGTATAAGAGTCGGGCGGTCGTGCGGTAGCGACCGGGACGGCCCTCGACGGGTTCGTTCAGCACCGCCACAGGGGCGGCCTGCCATAAGGGATCGTCCATGGCCCCCGTTAGGACAAGGTCACGCTCGATCTTAAAACACCGATACGTGGGGCCGTGAATAAAGATTGGGTCCTCCGGCACGGGCGGCAATTCTTGCAGGGCCTGCCGACATTTCTCGCGGTATTCATCTTGCTCGCCGGGCACCGCGGGAAGCTCCGCGCCAACAACCCAGGCATCGCGGGCTTCACGATACCGACCTAGCGCCACAAGCGCACGACCGCGCCAATATTGGGCAGGTGCCTCAATGGGTTTATTGCTTCGCCCAACTCCGAGGTTCTCGGGATACGTCAAGGCCGCCTCGAAGTCCGCCAGAGCAGATCGGGCATCGCCCTGATCGAGTCGTTGCCGCCCCCGCAAGATATGGGCACGGTTGAAAAGCCGCCAGACAATGTCCTGCCCCTCCCAATTGGTGAAATGAGGTGTGTTTTCCAATAGCCGCAGACAGTCATCGTAACGATCCTCATCCAGATACGCCTGGGCCAACATCACCGCGACGTCGGCCCGACGAACGCCGGAAATCGGCATGGCCTCCAAGAGGGCAATGGCCTCACTGCGGCGATTTGAGGCGATTAAGATTTCCGCCAGATCACGATAGAGCGTCTGGTCATCCGGTCGAGCTTGAATCGCCTGACGATAGAACCGTTCGGCAGTAGTTAGGTCATTCCGCGTTGTTGCTTCGAGTCCCAAATTCCGCAGTGCCACACTGTTGTGCGGATCAAGCTCCACGGCCTTCTGCCAGGCTGGCACAGCCTCCTCGATCCGTCCAAGATTGGCCAGCACACAACCAAGCTGGAACCACGCCTGGGCGTCGGCAGGCTGTTCCCTCGTGGCAAAACGAAGAATCTCGACCTCTTCCACCCGAGAGGCAAACCGCCGCGGCGACGGATGCTCGAGGGCCGCCGCCAGCCACTTCTTGACGGCAGCTTGGTCCTGCCGTTTTCCGGCAAACCAGGCAAGATAGTAATACGGCATAAAATCACATCGCCGCTGGGACGGATTTTCGATTAGCACGGTCCGAATCAAATCCTCCGCCTCCGCGGACATGCCGACCTCGTCAAGGAACAGGGCCACTTCCAGGACTTCGAATTGCGGGTCACCGAGTGCGTTCGCCCGAGCGATGAGGACCGATTTCTCCTTATCACCTCCTATTTGGGCCAAGGCCCAAACCGGCAAAATGGCCGTCGTATTGCCCTCCGTGCGGCGGCGGATCAGCTCAAGGGCTTCACGCTCCCGCTTCTGTGCGACCAGGCACAGGATGAGATGGTCCATGGCCACCGAGTCGTCCGGGGATTGCTCGAGGGCTTGACGAAAGGCCTTTTCCGCCTCGACGTGGTTGTTTTGAACCATCAGAATGCGTCCCAAAAGGTCTGCTGCCGGAACGCCCGGTGTTTTGAGAGCAACAGCCTTCTGCGCGGCGTTTAGGGCATCGGGAAGGTTCTTCAAACGAAAATGGCTGGCGGCCAGATAGAACCAAGCCCAGCCGTCATTGGGATCGCGCGCCACAACGTCCTTAAGGGCATCGACCGCCGCCGGATAAAGGCCCGCTTCAAAGTCCAAAATGGCCAGGGCACGCCGGGCCGGGGTGTAACCAGGGTCTCGTTCCAGGGCCATGCGATAATGTCGCCGGGCGGCCAAACGATCGGTGGCCAGGTCGTACTTTTCACCCTTACGGTACCACTCCTCGGCCGTCTTTTTGTCGTCCGGCGTCTCGCGGAAGGTGGCCGGATCAGGCGGTTCGACGGGCAAGACTTCAAGCGGCGAACGATGGTTGACAAGGACCTCACCATTCGCCGAGCGCACCTCGATGGTGATCGCCTCTGAGGGGTTAACTGGAATCTCAAGAACGGCCGGTTGAAGCGGGCTGAGGTCAACAGTGGCCTGCCTCAAGACGGTTTTCCCTGCCTTGATAACGCAGTTTGCCCGCGGGAAGACACCTGTCCCCAAGATGCGGACTTGAACCCCATCGCGTCGCCGGAGAACGTTCACGACAGCGTCACGAGTGGCATATTCAAATCCGTCGCCCAAGCCGTGCGCCGGGTACCACCACTCCTGCCAGGCCACCCGTTGATGTGGAGCGAGACGCCCGTAATCTGACTGCGTGGGCAGCGGCCCGCTTTGAACCTCGATGTAGGGACCGTCGTCATCGGTCAGGTCTTGTTCGGCCATCCGGCCAAAGTCCCACTCTCCCCATGTCCAGGCCTTCTTACCGCTTAACTGGCGATGGTCCGCCCATTGGACGACACCCCGATCGGCATCGACATCATAGGCCCCAAAGAAATCGTGCGTGCACTTGACGGCAAAGATCGAGGAGTAGGTTTCGTAGTTCTTCAGCCAAGAGAGGTCCTTCCCCTCGTGGATCGGCCAGCGGAAGAATTCGCGGGCGTTATGATCTGTTCCCAAGCTCATGGGGAAGATAAATCGGGTCCCCGTCTTGTTGGGAAACGCTGTGCAATTCCAAAAATAGTAGGGGTGCATTCCGTCCGTAGGATTTTCAAGGGCGATCTGCTCGTCGAGGTAGCTTCGTCCCGG
>JAKPII010000392.1 GCA_029549885.1 Planctomycetota bacterium | reverse complement strand
CTATGTCTGCGCTATCCGCCCCCACGAACGAACTAGACCCGAAGAACTGTTCGGCTTGATTGACTGATTGAAAATTCAGGAACTGGCCGCTGGACATCGTCGAAAGACCACTGGAGCCTAACGAGCTACTCCGACTTGTGCCTGAAATCCGGGTACTACTTTGCCCGGTGAGACTCGACCCAAAACTCTGCGTCCCAAAAAGTCCGCTGGAATAGCCGGTCTGTGCTTGAGCCGTTTCCAGGGTGCCCCAAAGGGAAAGGGCCATCCCCACCACTACCGCCATCAACCGGGTACGGAGACTGGTCATGCGAAAACCCTCCTCACCCCCATGTGTTCGGCGCAAAGAATCAATACTCTAATCTCTACGAAACAATAGCCGCCCGAAGACGTTATCGACACCCCCGGCCTAACGGCCCGCAAAATCATCCACCACTATTATAAACGCTCTACACCGTGAAACATCCCACCGAAATCGTACCCTCGCGGCCGATCTCTCGACATATCGAGCCGAAACCACCCCATTTGCTAGAATAATGCCCCCTTTTTGACGTATGGCGCGGAATGAGCCTTCTTCCTAGCCCATGTGTCAACAATCCGCGCGTCAATAAATTTCGTGCTCAAGGATAGTTTGACTATCAGTTGCATTACCCCTGCCGGACTTAATTCCAAGGCTCGCCAAACTCGGTGTAATCATTCCCCTTTGAGCTTGATGACAGCCATCTGGTGGACGTGAAATCCAGGCACTTCAAATTCCACCCGGCCAGATTCATGTTTCCACATTCGGATTTCCGCTGCTTGCGGCTGAAGGACTATGGACTGAGGCTGGCCAGGCAACGCCACGGAAACCCGACACGCCGGAGCAGGGGGGAGCTCCTCCACCCGAAGGGCCACAAAAGGATTTGCCGCAGGGTCTCTAGCCCGCTTCCCGGCGGCGATGTTCACAAAATGGACAATCATTTCGTTTCCCCGCCGGCGAAGGGTGACCTCCACCGTGCTTGGGGCATCGGTCACTAACCGGCGTTCCTTGGAAGGTAACATCCGGTCGAGAATTTGGACAGACGACTGACTTGTGGAGCCCTCTTCTCCCGCAAAAAGGACACTCGGGAGAAAATACACCTCACCGCGGCCGATATTGCGGTGTTCTATCGCCGATAACGTTCCACTGTCCCATAATTTCGATTGCGAGACTGCTCGCCCCGTGAGCAGCACCCGCCCACCGTTTTCCAGGTATCGTCGTAAGCCCTGACGATTCTCGTCCGTCAGTAAAGGTGTATCTTCAAAGATCAGCAACTTGGCGCGTATGTCGCCGTTTTCCAAACGCCGATCGGAAATCATTTCTGGGGTTAAGTGCAAACGGCGGAGAGCCTCGCAGGCCGTCAGAAGGGGCGGATTGTTTCGCGGAAAGCTCACGGGAGTCACCTCGTTCAAGAAGTAGTGCGCCGCGGCCCCGTGAAACAACGCCACGTCCGGCAAAGCAGTTGTCCCGAGACACCACGCCTGACGAGACCGAAGAAACGGGACCACCACGTCAGCCATCATTCGGTAGCGTTCAGGCCTCAGCCCCGACTCAGGTGTAGGGTTGTCCCAAGCGAAATATCGGCCACCATGAGCAATGATCACGGCCATTTCCTGCTGGATCTGTTTCGCTGGCTTGACATGCTGTCCCTGGGAATCTGCATACCAAACGGTTGTCATAAGATCGAAGGGTCGTCCCTGCGAATCATACCAAATCGCATCTGCCGCCAATTCATCTACCTGGCAACCATGATCGCCTGTGAAATAGTCAATACCCGGCGGGGGTTCTTCCGGCATACGCAGGGAATAAGCCCAATTGAAAGCCACCAAACACGTTGGGTCCCGCTTCTTGATGCGAGCCGCGGTCCGCGCGCAGAACTCACGATAGATTTGTCGGTGCATCTCCTTAAACTCTTTCCAACCCGGGGCTTGCGGGTTCGTCGGCGGCGATAGTCCAAACTCTTGCTGAAATCGCTCGCGGCATTTCGCACAATAACAATTTCGGACCGTAAAGCACGACCCATCAAGCCAGAAACCCGCCGGATGGTAGCGGTCCATGATTTCATCAAGCATGGGCCAGAGATAAGATTCGGCCACGCCCGAGTGATAGCACAACATATTGTCCCAGGGGGTACCGTCGGCGCGGACGCGATTCCATTCAGGGTGACGCCGCATGATTTCCCGGTCCCGTCCGATATTGAAGTATGCCGAAAATACATATCCATCCTTTTTCGCGATGTCTGTCCATACCTTCATGACGTCTCGTTCTAGCAAAGGCGGCGTGAAGCCCACGGCACTGGGGTATGTCGTCCAGCCGGGGTTACCTTTGGCGTGGATTTGGATAACGTCGGGCCGAACCATGGCCAGCAGTCTCTCGGTGACCTCGGGATCCGCCTCACGTCCCACCGCCATTTGGGCCGTTGTGTGATGGTCGAGGTGCAGAAGGAAGAAACTCCTTTCATACCAATTTCCTGTGCTTTCTGCGCTCTCCCCGAAGGAACTCGTTTGGAAAATACCGGCTGAACTAAGGAAAAACACAACCAACACGCAAGACATAGGCTTGTAAATGCACAGATTCATGCAGCACTCCTTAACTGTGCCGTCCACGGAACGCTCTCACCTAAGACATGTTCGAGATGCAGCATATCCCAATGCACCCCTTGGGGCAACTAGCGTGAGGCAACGATAGGACTTAGAATCGCATCGGTCAACCCAAGTAAGACCAGCCCTCCTGAGTCACAAGGGTGACACGACCTCGCGTCGTCGCAAAAGGAGAACTGCCGATGCCCGTCAAGAACCTTTTGTTATCGGCTCTCATCTATGTCCTCACCTGGCATCTTGAGGGGCCTCCCGCGGACTCATCTGAGCCAATTGCCTTGGGAGATCGTTTGGAACTGTTCGTGGATGACCTGCTGATCGAGCAAAGCACGGGCATCACATGGAAAGTGCATCGTCCCGTTCCTCATGAAGTCGTTCTAGTTGCCGATCAACCATGGGAGGGGAACACTTCCGCGTACTTCGCTGTTTTTCAGGACGGTACTCGCTTTCGGATGTACTATCGCGGCTCGCATTACGATACGGAGCAAAAGCGTTCGGCACATCCTGAGGTCACCTGTTATGCCGAGAGCCGAGACGGTATTCACTGGGAAAAACCACGTTTGGGCCTCTTTGAGTTTGCCGGCTCGAGCGAAAACAACATCGTTTGGATGGGGCCCGGCAGCCATAATTTCACGCCGTTTAAGGACATGAACCCCGCCTGTCCGCCCGAGGCACGGTACAAGGCTCTCGCAGGCATCAAAGAATATGGTGGGGGACTGCTGGCCTTGCAATCGCCTGATGGAATTCATTGGGCCTGCGTTCAAGAGTCCCCGGTCATCACGGAGGGCGCGTTCGATTCACAGAACCTCGCATTTTGGGATGGCCACGCCCAATGTTACCGGGCTTATTGGCGGATCTTCAAGAATGGTGTCCGCGACATCCGCACGGCAACTTCCAAGGACTTCTTGCACTGGGAACCCTGGCGGGACCTCAATTATGGCGACGCCCCCAGGGAGCATCTCTACACCAATGCGATCCTCCCTTACGACCGCGCCCCGCATATCCTATTGGGGTTTCCCACGCGGTTTCTTCCAACCACGCAACAGGTGGAGCCAACCTTCATGGCGAGCCGCGACGGAGTCCACTGGAAGCGATGGCTCGATGCGGTAATCCCTTTGGAGGCGCCGCAGGATCGTGACGGCAACCGCAGCAACTATATGGCGTGGGGGATGCTTCGTCTGCCCAGTCGGCCCAATGAGTACTCGATGTACGCCACCGAGGCGTATTACACGGGACCAGGGAGTCGCTTGCGACGATTCACGTACCGCGTGGACGGCTTCATCTCGTTGCATGCTGAGTCGCAAGTTGCGGAAGCGGTCACAAAGCCCATCGTCTTTTCAGGCCAGAGGCTGGTCCTTAATTTCGTGACGAGACCGGAAGGTTGGATCGCCGTGGAAATTCTGGATACGGCGGGAAAGCCGCTTTCCGGCTTCGCTCGGGATGACTGCGCCCCACTTCGGGGCGATGCCGTGCAACAGGTCGTAACATGGAAAGGCGGCCACGATCTACGCTCTCTGATGGGCAAGCCCGTTCGACTTCGTATCACAATGAAAGACGCGGACTTGTTTTCGTTCCAGTTCGCGACGGAGTAGGGGGAGTACCGGTAAGGTGTAGCCCATTTTGAGCCGTCTTATGCTGGACCACGTTCGTGGTGTGATGCTTGGGTCAAACATCCCATGGGATCCCTTAATGAATAGGTGTCCCGTGAAAGGAGTTGGCGAAACATGCTCGATTATCATCTTGAATTGACAACGAGCTGGCGAGGTTATGACGGGGAGACGTGTTGGGTTCACGCCCGAGCTGGAGCGATACCGGGCGGGAACATTGGTAACCCGCATCCACAGCCCCTCGTCGTCATGACAATGCAAAAGCTTTGGCTTGGCGGTTCAGATGTCTTTTACGGGTTGGCGAGCCTCTGGACAGAGGACTTGGGTAGGACTTGGACCGCTCCTCAGAGCGAGCCGGTGTTCGCGCGGCAATGTGTCGAGGGTAACTTGGAATTGACGGTGTGTGATTTCACGCCGCGCTGGCATGCCGCTTCGCGGATATTACTTGGAACCGGCCACACAGTGTACTACCGGGATAACCGGATGGTTCCGATTCGACGGCGTGCCACGGCATACTCTGTTTTTGATCCTGTGCTGCGCCGTTGGAAACCATGGAAAGAGTTAATCATGCCCAATCGCCCGGAATTTGCGAATGCCGGGGCGGGTTCGACCCAACGTTGGGACTTGTCCAATGGGGAAATCCTACTCCCTATCTATTTCAAGCGTCCTGAAGACCAGATTGCCCGCGCGACCGTCGTCCGCTGCCAATTCGATGGGCAAACCCTTACCTATATCGAACATGGGGATGAACTGACGATCAACGTTCCCCGTGGCTTTTCTGAACCATCACTCGTTAAGTTTGGGATCACTACTTTATGACATTGCGAAATGACGAAAAAGGGTACGTGACCAAGGGCCGGGATGGGCTTTGCTTTGAAAACCCCAGGCCATGGTGTTTTGATAACGGGGAAGAACTGGGCAGCTACAACACTCAGCAACATTGGGTGGTGCATAGCGAGGCGTTGTTTCTGGTTTACACACGGCGTGGGGCTGCCAATGATCACGTCTTTCGGCATCGTGCGCCGCTGTTCATGGCTCAGATCGATCCAGAGCGTTTGTGCGTGATCCGCTCGACCGAGCGGGCCATTGT
>JAKPII010000015.1 GCA_029549885.1 Planctomycetota bacterium | reverse complement strand
CGGCTTTTTGGCGTTCTTTTTCGGTGGGGCCGAACACCCAACGGCCTTGATCCCGGCCTTGTTCGGAGCCGTCATTCAGACCTTGGCCATCATCGCTCACTTCTTTCCCAAGACCCGCGGCCCATTTGCCAAGGTTATCCTCATCGTTGCCTTTGTGGGTCTGGTGATCGGGGGCGCACGTCCTGCCATGGTTCTCCTAGGGGGCGGCCAAGTCAGTTGGACCTTGGCTCTTGTTTCCCAGGCAGGATTGGCGTTGGGATGCGCGGTGGTCTTCTGTGCCAGCCTCGTTCTTTTGCTAGGTCAGGCCTTCCAAAAATCGTAGTCCCACTTTGCAAACGTCCTGACCTCTCATCGCTTTGGACCGGCGGAACTGTGTTGCGAGATCCATTGTGTAAGATTAAGCGGCGGGCGGCCACAACGGTGACACCTACCCGCCAATGTCGCCGCGGCCATATCCTTGCGATGTCCTTACTTCATAATCCTCCATCACAATAAGACGGCGCATGACCCGCCAGTTTGCCCTAGCGGCTTGTATCGAATCAGACGCGACGGGACACGGCTTACGGACTCGATCTCCTTCCGCCGCCGGTGCTCCTTTCCGTCGGTGGAGCTTGCGTCGTAGGTAGCTCCCACTATCTTACGAGGTTCCCAAGCGGGCTTCGCCTTGTTGGGGAGAACACACCTGCGGCTCATCTTGATTATCCGAGGATGGTCCCCTCGTCGCCCTAACAGGGTTACAATATCCACGAATTCCACGGTGATCGACCTTCAGTGGTAACAGGAGAGGAAACCCATGTTGTGCTCAAGAATTGGAATTGTGCTCTGCCTTGTTGTTGGGATGGGGGCCGCATGGCTTGTTGATGTGGCGCAGGCCGATCAGGACGTTCGCCCCAATTTGCTCGTCATCCTTGCGGACGATCTTGGCTGGGGAGACCTCGGCTGCTTTGGTTCGTCCGATTTGCAAACACCCCATATTGATCGTCTGGCCCGGGAGGGGATGCGAATGCTGAACTTCTACGCCAACTGCCCCGTGTGTTCGCCAACGCGGGCATCGTTGCTTACGGGGTATTATCCCGATGTGGTCGGCGTCCCCGGTGTGATCCGCACCCATTCTTGGAACTCCTGGGGCTACCTCAATCCGAAGGTCGAGCTTCTTCCGAACTTTTTGGCCAAGGCCGGATACGATACGGCCCTGGTGGGAAAGTGGCACCTCGGATTGGATCGCCCCAATATCCCTACAGCCCGCGGTTTCACGTACTTCCACGGCTTTCTCGGCGACATGATGGACGACTACTGGAACCACCGGCGTCACGGGATTAACTACCTCCGTGAAAACGAGCAGGAGATCGATCCGCCGGGTCACGCCACGGATTTGTTTACAGAATGGGCCTGTCAGTACATTCGCAGGCATCACCAGACGCAGCCCAATCGCCCCTTTTTCCTCTATCTCGCCTACAATGCACCGCATGTGCCGATTCAGCCGCCCGAAGAGGCGTTAAATCGTTACCGCCAGCGGCATCCCGATGCCCCGGAAAAACGGTCGAAACTGGCCGCCCTCATCGAGCACATGGACGCCGGCATCGGCCGTGTCCTGCAAACCCTTGACGAGCTGGGCCTGACTGAGAGCACGCTCGTGGTTTTCACCAGCGATAATGGGGGTCAACTTGATGTGGGGGCCAACAACGGCCCATGGCGGAGCGGTAAAGGGACGATGTACGAAGGCGGAATCCGGGTTCCCATGGTCGTCCGCTGGCCGAACAAAATCCAGGCCAACTCCCAAAGCGAGGCCATCGCGCTCACGATGGATTTGTTTCCCAGCCTCCTGGAGGCCGCCGGTGTCGAGCCGCCGACAGACCGTGATGGGGTTAGCCTGCTGCCAATCTGGTTAGGGAAGGCCGAGGACCTCCTCGCCCGGGAATTGTTCTGGGTTCGTCTGGAAGGTAACAAGGCCGGCTTCAGCTACGCCATCCGTCGGGGCAAATACAAGCTGATCCGCCCTGCCCCCACGAAAAGCCTTGCCCCTATCGAAGTGTTTGACCAACTATACGATTTGGAGGCCGACCCCTACGAAAAACAGGACCTCGCCCCTCAGCAGCCCCAACTTCTTAGCGAGATGCGGCGCTTACTCGAAAATAGAATCAAGAAGACCATCGACGTACCGTGGCGTGATGAACAGGGACTCGGCCCCGGCGAAATCGCTCCCCAATAACCGTGGCATTTCTTTCATCCAACTGTCAGGCGCTGTCGTCGGGCCATTTTCTCCATCTAGGTTCGGTCTTCTGCCGAGGGATACCCCGCGGGAGTTTACCTCGTGATCGAAATAGGCGTTGGGGTAAATTGTAATTTTAGATGGAGAAATGCGGCAATTTGTGAGCTCCATCAGTTGAAAACGCAGGTGACAAAGAACCTATCCCACAATCTCCCCTCGCCCTGTGGGAGAGGGGTCGGGGGTGAGGGTCGCTCGAATCGCTGCCGGTTTTCTCGTTCGACTTCGACGATCGCTTGCCCTCACCCCAACCCTCTCCCAGAGGGAGAGGGGAACTTTTTGGGATAGACTCGAATTTGGAGAACGCTACGGGTAATCAATGGGCCTTCCCGTGGCCTTTCATGGTTGTTCTCTCGCCACTCGTTGATCTAGACGCACGCCAGGGCCATTATCGGAGGTTTCTCTCCACCGTCTGAGCGAATTGCTTGAGCGGTCACCGGCAGTGGCTCAAGTGTCCATCGGCCTTTCTTCAAACCTCGGCCTGGGCGTTTCATGGTTCAGCAAACGGATTGGTTTATTGCGTCAGGAGATTCGCGAGCTTTTGGGGCACGAATTGGCTGAGATCGACAAACTCGTGCAAGAGATGCTCGGTCTGGCTGGCGCCGAAAGCTGATCCTGCCCTCTCCTTTTAAAACGGAGCCCGGTACAATGGACCGATCGAACCCATTTGCCAAGAGAAGTCAAATTTTTTATAGCCAGGTAGAACCGAGATGTTGATGCCAAATGAACAAGTGGTCAAGGTCGTTTGGCCCTCCATTACGGCCTGGCCGTTAGGCCGCTGGGTGGGTCGGGTATGGGGATGGGCCTTGGCGCGTGGACCCTTGGCCGCATTGTGTGTCGGCTTCTTTTTGGCACCCGTGGCGGCCTTGGTCTATTTGTGGCGACTTCGGCCGAGGCGGTGTCGGAGGTATCTGGTGACCAGCGAGCGCCTGCTCCTCGTTGAGGGGCTTATCGCTCGAGTGGTGTGGGATGCTCCTTGGTCCCAGATCAGCCGACTGGAAGTGGTGACTCACCCCGGGCAAGTGGCGCTCCAGGCGGGCGATGTCCAAGTGTATGAAGGCGATCGCATGCTCTTTACGTTGCCGGGCGTGAGCTTGGTCGAGAACTTCATCCGTATCTGCCACCGCACACAACAGGCGAAGCTCCAGGTCTCCCAGCTTCGGCAAAGACGCAGGGCATAAAGGCAGCCGTTGGTCATCATGACCGACTTACCAGCAACATAGGCATTCCCAGCGTGGTACACCTTACCCAACGGGGATACTCGGCGGGAGAAGTGATTTGGAACCTTTGAGAATTACTCATTCCTGCTTGCCATGAAACCGGCCTCCCAGCAAGACAAGATGAATTCGCCGTCGCTCGATCCCGAACGTCTGCGACGGGGGCTTGTTCAGTATCTTGAGGACATGCAACATGCGGGGATCAACCATCTCATTTGGCCGTCCGCCGAGACGATTGATTCTTCGTTATTGGGATCCCAACAGGTGAGTTCTGATGACACTCGTCTGGGCCAAAGTGAGCCGTTGGAAGCTCAGGCAAGGCAGGGATCAGAGGAAAACCGCGTAACTGGGCAGCTTCCTGTGGTGGATACCGTGGCACCGTTGGGGGAGATCCAACCATTGTCCGAAAGTCGTGAAGATGTTTTGGCCGAGTTGGCGAAGCAGGTCGCACAGTGCACACGTTGTCCGGAATTGGTTGCAAACCGGACGCAGACGGTTTTCGGTGTAGGCAATCCGTATTCAGAGCTTGTGTTTATCGGAGAGGCGCCGGGTGTTGATGAAGACAAGCAAGGAGAGCCTTTTGTCGGTCGGGCCGGGCAATTATTGACCGCTATGATAACCAACGGGATGGGGATGCGACGCGAGGACGTGTATATTTGTAACATTCTTCGCTGTCGTCCGCCCAACAATCGAACGCCGACCCGCGAGGAAGCCGACCGTTGTCGGCCGTGGCTGGATGCCACGTTGGCGGTGATCCAGCCGAAATACATCTGTTGCCTGGGGAACGTGGCCGCCCAAAACCTACTCCGAACGGATGTTGGGATCGGAAAGCTCCGGGGGAAGGTCTGGGAATACGATCGGGCAAAGGTTGTCTGTACGTATCACCCAGCGTTTTTATTGCGAAACCCGGCCATGAAACGGGAGGCTTGGGAGGATTTGAAGCTGCTCCTCCAGGTGATGGGCCGCCCTGTTCCCCGTCGTCCTTCCTGAAATCTGCGGGAATTGCACGATGGCATTTGAGGAGCTGCCACCCCTTGATGCGATGGCCGAGCGGCTTCAGCGAGACGTTCGGCGCGGGAGCTCAGCCGTCTTTGTTGCCCAGGTTGTTTCTCAATTAATTTCCCTGGTTGTCCTGGCCATTTTGTTACGGACGTTGGGCTTGGAGCCTTATGGCCTATTGGGGATGGTACTTCCTCTCCTGGCGCTCGTTCGCATCTTTATCTACTCCGGCCTTGATGTGGCAGCCATTCAGGATCCCTTGCTCGATCGCCAAAGGGCCTCCGCCCTATTTTGGATCAATCAAATCCTGGGCATGTTAGGAACGGCCATCGTCGCGGTCAGTGCGCCGTGGATTAGTTGGTTTTATGGCCGGGAGGAACTCGTCCCTTTAACGATTGCCCTTTCCGGGACGATGCTCGTCACAACGTTGGGGGCTCAGCACCAGGCCCTTTTACAGCGGGATTTGCAATTGGGACGACTATCGATCATCCGGGTTGCCGCGCAGGTCATCGGGGGTGTGGCTGCCTTGATCGCGGCGTGGGCAGGGGCGGGAATTTGGACCCTTGTCGTCCAGCAATATGCCGAGCCGGCGGCTTTGACGGTCCTTTCCTGGGTGGTCACGGGATGGCGTCCGGCCTTTGTGCTTCGCGGGGCCGGTAGCCGTGAACTATTGCACTTTGGCGGTCACTACACGATGAGTGCCTTTCTCCTTTATCTTATGAGTCATGTCGATAAGATTGTCGTGGGACGTTTCCTCGGTTCGCAGGCCCTGGCCCTTTATTACCAGGCCTTTAATCTGGCCCAAAAACCGGTGGGTCTTGTGGTTTCTCCTCTAACGGGCGTCATGCTGCCGGCCTTGGCCCGTGCCCGCTCGGAGGCCTCTCTCTACCGGCAGTACGCTACTCGGTTTCTTCGCTTCTTGAATTGGATCATGTTTCCCTGCGGGATTGGGTTGGCTCTGGTGGCGGACGAAACCATGGCCGTGCTCGGCGGACCTCGCTGGTCAGGGGCGGGACCGATCCTGAGAATCTTCGCCCTCATGATCCCTTTCCAGGCCCTTTTCAATGTTACGGGAACCATCTACGCTTCACTGGGACGTGCTGACCGGATGGCCCGGGCGTGCATCCCGGTCACGGCCGTCATGTGCGTTGCCTTTCTGGTGACGGTGACCGTGGCGCGGACTTCGCCCCATGCTGTCCATATCTTGGCTTGGGTCTATTTCCTGACGTTTGCGGTTTCGGTCCTGGCTTACACAGGATACGCTTTCTGGATGAGCGGGCTTTCTCTCAGGTCGGTGCTTGGCACACTGCATGCCATTTGGCTAGGTTTGCTGCTAATGATTGTAGCTGTGTGGGCGACGCGGGTGGGCTTTACGCTGTTGCGTTTTCAATCGGATTATCTCCTCCTTTTCAGCGAAATTGTAGCAGGCATGATTGCCTACTTTATCGGGACACGGCGAATTTCCCTGGAGTACCTGATCGGCAGCCTGAAAGGGTTCTGGCCAGAATCCCAGCAGGGCCTGCCGGAACGCGAAGACCGGGCGGAGTCGCAGGAGGTATAACGTTCCATGGTCGATCGCTGGACAATCCGTAACGGGACGCTTGACCTCACACGACGGCCACTCCTTATGGGGATCCTGAATGTGACGCCTGACAGTTTCTCCGACGGCGGGCGGTACTTTGACCATCAGGCGGCCATCGAACACGGCGAACAACTTGCCGCGGAAGGGGCGGACATCTTGGATATTGGCGGCGAAAGCACACGGCCCGGGGCCGAGCCTGTGCCTCTCGAGGAAGAACTCAGGCGTGTCATTCCAGTGGTTGAGGCCCTCGCTCCGCGTCTTTCGATTCCCATCTCCATTGATACCTCCAAGGCGATGGTAGCTCGACAGGCCATTATCGCGGGGGCGGCTATCGTCAACGATGTCACGGCCCTTCGAGGAGACCCCGACATGGTCGATGTCGTCCGGGAAACCGGTGCCGGGGTATGCCTTATGCACATGAAAGGTACGCCCCGAACCATGCAGCAGGAAGCTGTTTACGAGGACGTCGTTAGCGAGGTTGCCAGTTTCCTGCTGTCGCGATGCCGAGAATTGGAATCGGCCGGAATTCCCTCAGATCGCTTGGCCATTGACCCCGGCTTAGGATTTGCGAAAACGCCGCACCAGAATTGGCAAATCATTCAAGGATTGCAACAACTGCGTAGTTTGGGTTATCCGCTGGTCATAGGTCATTCCCGCAAAAGATTTATCCGCGAGGTTGTGGGCAACGATTTCCGGTCGGTCCTTTGGGGCACGGTCGGTGTAGGGTTACTCCTGGCGGCAGGGGGAGTGGACATCTTGCGTGTTCACGATGTGAAGGCCATGCGAGAGGCCCTTGCCTTATGGCGGAGGTGACATCAAGCCGTAGGCCTCACGGTAATACCATTGGGAGACAACTCTTCTCGGTTTAATCAATCAGCGTCGAAGGCCCGTTGGAAGTGCGTGACAATTGGCTCATGACAGCCCTCTGGCCAAAGTACCGTGATGACATCAAAGCGGCAGGGAACGGAGAAAAGCCGGCCCTCCCGACGAAACCGATGCGCCGCACGTATGAGACGCCGTTGCTTGGCTCGACTAATGCCCTCCCAGCATTCCCCATGTTTTTCCGATCGCCGAGTACGAACCTCGACGAAAACAAGGCACTGACCGTCACGGGTTACGATGTCTAGTTCACCCTCCGGGTAACGCACATTTCGGGCGAGGATGGTGTGGCCACGTTTGATCAAGAAGTCCATGGCGGCCTGTTCGCCTGCATGACCAAGCTGTGCCCGCGGGTCATCCGCAGAAGCCACCGCGCACTGGTTAGCCGCAAGCAGAGTTCGCGATCGCCGGCGAACAAGGAATTCTACCAGACGGCGAAATAACCGCCACAAAGACGAAAAGAAAGACGGCCGGCCCGAATCGTCATACGATCGAACTGGCCGCTTAATGATGGTCACGTTTTAGACAACCCAAAAGCAATCAATTGCCGGCGAAACTGTGATGCCGATCGCCAGGTTGTGGCTGCTGAAGGGCTTAGGCCTCTTGAGGCTGTCCCCCCCGCTTGGCCCAATAGGCCTTCTCGCGATTGAGACGTTTCTGCATCTGGTCAGGACGGCGCTCGCGCAACCGGACGGCCTTCCCCACCCGTTCGCGGAGAAAGTACAGCTTGGCTCGACGGACGATCGCCGCTCGCTTCACCTCGATCTTGGCGATCCGCGGCGAGTGGAGGGGGAATTTTCGCTCCACACCCTCGCCCTGCACGATCCGCCGAACAGTGAACATTTCCCGTGTTCCCGAACCACTTCGGGCAATGACGACGCCGTTGAAAATCTGGATCCGTTCGTTGTCGCCTTCGATGATACGGCAATGAACATCTACCGTATCACCGACTTCAAAATAGGGGATGTCGGTCTTCAAGCAGGTTTGCTCAACAGCCTTGATCAATTCACCCTTATTCATGGCCAGCCTCGAATTGGTTATAAGTGGATTTTCGTTTTCTCTTTCAACCCCACCACAGTCTGAGCAATTTTAAGATGCTGCCGAATTCGCTCCGGTGCCGAAACGTCACTGTCCACTTGCCGATGGTGGGTCAGCCGGTGTTTCCACAATATGTTCGCACTGTTCGCTTGACAAACCGTGTTGCAGTAAATCGGCACGGCGTTGGGCCGTCAGCCGCCTCTGTTCCTGTAACCGCCAGCGGCGGACAGCCTGGTGATTTCCGCTCAACAACACGGCCGGGACCTCATATCCCCGGTAACACCTTGGCCGCGTGTATTGAGGATAATCGAGCAGTCGCTCCGGGCCGGAAAACGAATCTAAGCAACTGCTCTCCTCGTCGCCCAGGACACCCGGAATCAACCGGATTACCGCATCAATCATCACCATAGCGGCGACTTCGCCCCCGTTGAGGACGTAATCGCCGATCGAAATCTCATCCGGCTTTAAAATCAGCCGAATCCGCTCGTCAAACCCCTCGTAGCGTCCACACAACAGTAGCAGCCTTTGGTGTCGCGCGAGTTCCTCCACAATCGGCTGAGTTAATCGACGGCCTTGGGGTGTCAGCATGACCAGGCGGCCGGGTTCTGCTTGTGCCTGGACTGCCTCGACGCACTCAACGACAGGCGGTGCCATGAGTACCATCCCTGGTCCACCACCAAACGGCCGGTCGTCAACCTTGTGATGTTTTTTGTCGTGACTCCAGTCGCGGATATTGTGCAAAAGGACCTGCACCAGTCCGCGATCGATGGCCTTTTTCAGAACGCTTTGCCCAAGATAGCCGGAAAATATCTCGGGAAAAAGCGTTAGAACATCAATACGCATGGATCACTCGGCTGGGGCCTCGGCTTCTTCGGCAGCGGCCCGTGCGGCATCTTCCAAGGCCTTTTTAGCGGCCTTTTTCTGTTCGGCCAGCACGGCCGCGTGTTGCGCCGCTGCCTTTCGCGCCGCTTGCAATTGGCGAAGCTTTTCTATGGCCTCGCGCTGCTTTTCTAAATGGGTGCCATTGGGCCCGTATTTCTTGAGCAGGACTTTTACCTTCTCCGACGGCTGGGCACCCACGCTGAGCCAGTACTTGACCCGTTCCAGGTTCAGCGTTACCCGAGCGTCGGTCAGTGGAATCAAAGGATCATAAGTCCCCAGGACCTCAATGACACGCCCATCCCGCGGCGCACGGGCATCGGTGGCGCAAATCCTAAAAAACGGGCGGTGCTTTCGCCCACACCTTTTCATACGAATGCGAACGGCCACGTAGTCTTTCTCCCTTTTTCGCCGAAATACTCGCGGTTCGGCAAAAAATCCTCTTTTACGGCGTTAACGTGATACCTTCAGTTTGATGATCGACCGAGTTTCCAACCCCCAAGCCGCCAATCCTCCACCCGAAGGTGGATTCACTCATGGGGCAAGAATTCTAATGTGCCAAAATTCACCCTATTTTGCAATGGGGAGACTGCCGCGGAGTGCCAACCAATATCG
>JAKPII010000005.1 GCA_029549885.1 Planctomycetota bacterium | reverse complement strand
CAACATGGGATAAAAGAACGTGTATGGATTGCGCCCGTCAGCCCATCGCCATCCAGGGAGCGAGCCAGGACCCTGAATAGTACCCGTAAATTGGCGATTGGGGCCCACTAGTTGCAAGCACAATGAGGGGGGATGATCAGGAGGGATTGTGTCAGCAATAATACTGGTGTCCACAGCAATCGCCTCGCCCACCCGCCGACTATTCTGAACGCCGATGATTGCTTCAGAAACAGCCATCGTGTTGCTTGTGCCGTCACTAACCGAAGCGAAGTTGATTAGCAGTTTATCGCCACGGCCGAATGTGCCCCGGCTCTCATGCCAATCCCAGTTTAGCCACATATCACCACGATTGCACTTGTAGCTGGTGGGAGTCTTACCCCCGTTCTGACTCATAATCTGTCTGGCCCGCGCATCAGATGGGCAAACGTACGTGTTAATCCACGTTTGCGTATGGACAAAATTGTCCCACGGGCTATACGAGGTTCCGTTCGAGTCAACCTTACCGATATACTTTTGATAGAGGTCATCGTACATTTGCTTCTGCTCGATATAGGGTAGAATCAAGACCGTAAAACCCCAGCGATGGGCGTTATTCGGATAATTGCCCGAGTTTGCCGGCTGAGCGAACAAGGGATCGTAATTGGCGGCCGGCAACCTGCCGTACGTGTCATGAAAGTTGTGCAGGGCCAAACCGATCTGCTTTAAGTTGTTTGTGCATTGCGACCGTCTGGCCGCTTCCCGCGCTGCCTGTACCGCAGGCAAAAGCAGGGCGATCAAGATCCCTATGATAGCAATCACCACCAGAAGCTCCACAAGCGTGAAGCCGCGCGGATGACACCACAAAAAGCTTTTCCGGCGTTTCATGACAAGTCCTCCCATCTAAATCAAACGAGGCCCAAAAAGTAACCACCCGACACGTTGACGATCAATCTCTCCAAAGTTTTCTAACCCCTCTGGCATCAAGACCACCATGGAAGTATACTCATTTTGCAAATGCGCGTCAATTCCTTGGCGCAAGTGCTTGCGGAGTTTTCTTAGTTCCTGGATTTACTTGCTCTAAAGGAGGTCATTATGAAGGCACAAGTTCTTTTTCTTTGCATTTTAGTTGGGCTGGCCGTACTTGGGTGGGGCTGCTCAAAGGAGCGAAAAGTCTCCTTCAAGGCCTTCCCCGTGAAGGTTACGATTACCTACCATGGGCGGCCCCTGGAGGGGGCCGATGTACGTCTCCATCCCTTAGATCCAAATGGCCGAGGCGCTCAGGGAAAGACGGACGCTTCGGGAGTGGCAACGATGAGAAGTTTTGGTGAGGGCGGAGCCATGGCCGAGGGAGCGATGGCCGGCAAGTACAAAGTGTTAGTGTCCAAGTCCGTCTCCGAGGTCGAAATCCCTGCGACGCCGGAAGGGCCGGACTACGACCGCATGGCGGCCCAGGAAGCAAGGGCCGACCCATACGCCTCTAGTTCTAAGCCACTGCTCCCTCTCAAATACAGCTCGTGGGAACAAAGCCCCTTTGAATGTGAGGTCACAGAGGCAGGACCTAACGAGTTCACCTTCGACATTCCAGACTGACCGACGCAGACCTACGGTACGGATCGTTTGTCTTGGTGGCAAATTGCCTATAGAAGAATCCCGGCGATACAGGCCGTCATATAGCAGGCGAGTGTCCCGGCCACCATCGACCGAAATCCGAGTATGGCCAATTCCGAACGCCGTTCGGGAACGAGGCGGCCAATTCCCCCAATCATCACACCAATCGAACCAAAGTTGGCAAAACCACAGATGGCGTACGACGCAATGATGAATGACCGGGGCGAAAGCGTCTCCTTGATACTTGTCAGCTCTTGGTAAGCGATGAATTCGTTGAGGACGGTCCGCAGACCGAGGAGTCTCGCAATGGTCGGGATATCTTTCCACTCGATTCCCATGGCCCAGGCGAAGGGCACAAACAGA
Source organism: Planctomycetota bacterium (assembly GCA_029549885.1). Lineage (GTDB taxonomy): Bacteria > Planctomycetota > Planctomycetia > Pirellulales > Thermoguttaceae > Thermogutta. Next base: position 3,764 of record JAKPII010000005.1, on the reverse strand, counting down.
TAACCCGTGATCCGTTCCAGCGTCAGTGGTTGGTTTCCCACATCCCCGAACAGCCCCAAGATCCAATTGACAAAGGCAATGAGGGCAATGAACGCGATGAGCATGGCCGCCACGTTGAGTGTCAGCATCAGACCATCGCTCGCCCCGCGGCAAGCGGCGTCAAGGAGGTTGACATCTTCCCTGGGCACGGCCACGCGAACGATCCCTTTTGTCGGTGAGAGCTCAAGCTCGGGGACCATGATCTTGGCGACGACGAGCGAGGCCGGTGCCGACATCAGTGAGGCCGTCATAATGTGTCCAGCATCAACGCCCATCGCCACGTAAGCCGCCATGACGGTCCCTGCGATGGTGGCCATGCCGCTGCTCATCATGGCCATTAATTCGGAACGGGTCATGGTGCTAAGATATGGCCGGATGAGGAGCGGCGCTTCCGTCATGCCGACGTAAATATTCGCCGCTGCGGCAAGGGATTCTGCACCGGAGACATCCATGACCCAGACCATCACCTTGGCCATGATTTTCACCAACCATTGGAGGATTCCAAGATAAAACAGCACTGCGGAGAGGGACGAAACAAAGATAATTAGTGGCAAGACGACAAAGGCTACTTGATGATGCTGGGCCTCGGGACCGAAGACAAAGCTCGTGCCCTGGTTGACGCACGCTTGGAGCCGTTCGATCAGGATACGGCCACCAAAGAAGGCCGCCTGTCCGACCCCCGTTTTTAACATAATGAGGGCAATGATCCACTGCATGACTAGTCCACTGATGATAAGCCGCCAGTTCATCGCCCGGCGATTTTCGGAAAGACTCCACGCCACAAAGAGGATCATCAGAAGCCCGGTGAAACAAACCAATCGATTCATCGGTAAGCCTCCATTTACTGACGCACTTTATCCATGTTCGTGAGAATCAAGCCGTGTGTCCGTTTTCTCAACCCAGAAAACCACCAGTGGGCAAAAGCTCATTGCATGAGTCAATGTAAGACCAATTCAGGAATATGATTCCTTCATTGCCGCATGCCGAGAACGGTAATATAAGCGTCAGCCGCCATCTTTCAAAGGATGCGTGGTTCAGGCGTTGCGCGGCTTGACAACTGCCCGCGGAGCGCCCAAATTGAATCAACCTCGGCGAAAGGCTGTCAGGCTACCTCAGAAAACCTTTGGCTTTCCCGGGGAGCCCGTGTTGTCCTCAATGTACCCGTTGAGAATCGAAGCAATTTGCATGTTCGGACTTCGTCGATTCGGTCACTCTTATTTAACGGGGGAATGACTCATGCTCATGAGCTATTGGCGAAGCGCGCTAAGGAACATGGGGATGGTACTGGCCATGGTAATGGCATGTGTGGCCATGCCAACGTTTATAGAGGCGGAAGACGTGAAGATCATGACTGTTTCCACGCCCGATGCGGGCCTCGGTATTGGGCATTATCCGGCCAACCAGCCGCCACTTATGCCAAGCCATCTAGCAAAACTACGTGTTGGGGCTGTTCGCGCGGAAGGGTGGCTTCTAACGCAATTGAAGCTCGAAGCCGATGGCTTTATCGGTCATCTTCATGAGTTGAGTCGTTTTCTTGCGGACGAGGGTAATGCCTGGCTCAACCCCGCAGGGGAAGGGGATCGAAGCTTCTGGGAGGAGTTGCCCTATTGGCTGAAGGGTTACGGCGACCTGGCCTATCTGCTGGGCGATGAGAAGATGATTGCCGAGGCCCGCCGGTGGATTGAGGCCACACTTGCTAGCCAACGGGAAGACGGCTATTTCGGTCCGCGGAGGAATCTTGAGATGGTCAACACTCCGCGGGAGAAAAAGCCCGATCACTGGCCCAACATGGTCATGCTTCATGCGTTGCAATCATATCATGAGTTTACAGGTGATCCTCGCGTCCTGGAACTAATGAAACGCTATTTTCGCTGGCAATTGTCGCAGCCGGATGAAGATTTTCTGCTTCCGTTTTGGCAAAACCAGCGGGCGAGCGACAACCTCGTCAGCGTCTATTGGCTTTACAATCGTTCGCCCGAACCATGGCTGCTGGAGTTGGGAGCCAAGATTCATCGCTGTATGGCGCGATGGGACACGGGCGTGGTGAATTGGCACGGGGTGAATATGGCTCAATGCTTCCGCGCACCGGGGATCTACTATCAGCAGGCAGGCGACCGCAAACTCCTGCAAATGGCTTATGCGAATTACGAGGAGATGAGAGAAAAGTACGGCCAGGTCCCGGGTGGTCTGTATGGAGCGGATGAGAATTGTCGGCCAGGGCATACCGATCCTCGTCAGGCGGCCGAGACCTGTGCCATGGTGGAGATGATGTATTCATGCGAGCTGCTGACTGCGATTTCCGGCGATGTCATCTGGGCCGATCGGTGTGAAGATGTGGCCTTTAACTCGCTGCCGGCCTCGATGACGGCGGACCTTAAGGCTTTGCGGTACCTGACCGCTCCTAACTTGGCGGTGTCGGACGGAAAGAACCATGCACCGGGATTCCAAAACGCTGGACCAATGTTGCTTTTTGACCCTTACGGTCACCGTTGTTGCCAACACAATGTTTCCCACGGATGGCCGTATTTCGTCGAGCATTTATGGATGGCTGCCCCCGGTGATGGTTTGGCGGCGGTGTTGTATGGTCCTTGCCGTGTTCGGGCCAAGGTTGGAAAATCCGGCAACGAAGTGACGATCATCGAGGAAACGCAATACCCGTTCCGGGACACGATCACCTTTACCGTGCGGGCGGCCACTCCGACGGACTTCCCCATTTACTTCCGTATTCCAGGCTGGTGCACAAATCCTCAAGTGGAGATTGCCAGCGCCGGTGGGGCCAAGGTTGCGCCAGAAATACCGGGTGAGAAGGCCGGATGGTTAGTATTGTGGCGAATGTGGCAGGACGGAGATCGGATTACGTTGCGGCTACCGATGACGGTCAAACTTCGTCGTTGGGAAAGGAATCACAATAGTGTCTCGGTGGACCGGGGACCGTTGACATATTCGTTAAAGATTGGTGAGCGGTATGTTCAGGCCGGGGGAACCGAAAAATGGCCGGCCTGGGAGATTTACCCCACAACCGATTGGAATTACGGGCTGGTATTACGGGACGATGACCCCGCGGCAGGGTTTGAGGTGGTGGAGCGTCCTTGGGATGGTGTGTCGCAGCCCTTTACGCCCGAGACTGCCCCCGTGGTGCTGCAGACAAAGGGAAAGCAAATCCCACAGTGGAAACTGGATCAATGGGGCCTGGTAGCTCCGTTACAAGCTAGTCCCGTGCGTTCATCGTCTCCCGAGACAACGATAGAACTGATTCCCATGGGTTGTGCCCGGTTACGGATCAGCGCCTTCCCGGTGATCGGCACAGGCCCCGATGCCGTCGAATGGAAGGAACCGAGCTTGCCTCCGCATGAGGCCTCACATTGTTTTGAACATGACACGGTGGCGGCCCTCAGCGATGGTTTGGAGCCCAAGAGTTCTTTCGACCGGACGATTCCCCGCTTTACCTGGTGGCCCCGCCGGGGAACAGAAGAATGGGTTACGTACCGTTTCGACACTCCTCGACACGTCTCTGAGGTGCAGGTGTATTGGTTCGACGACACCGGCGCGGGATCGTGCCGGGTACCGGCTTCGTGTCGCGTGGAGTGGTGGGATGGTGAAAATTGGCAACCCGTTCGTCCCGATCCTCTTTGTGGCGTGGAAAAAGACCGCTACAATGTGCTGCGATTTGATCCTGTTACCACAACTCAGTTGCGGCTGGTGGTGCAGCTCCGCGAGGGCTTCTC
>JAKPII010000507.1 GCA_029549885.1 Planctomycetota bacterium | reverse complement strand
ATGATGGGGACGCGTTCAGGAACCGTGGACCCGGGCATCATCACCTATGTTCAACGCCACCATGGCCTGACTGCTGACCAGGTCGAACGGATTTTGCATACACAGTCGGGCCTCCTCGGCGTGTCAGGCATTTCGGGCGATTATCGCGAAGTCCTTCGGGCTGCCCAGGCCGGTCACAAACGGTCTCAACTAGCGTTAGAAATGTATGCTTATCGCGTGCGGGCAATGCTCGGCGCTTTGGCCGTAACGCTGGGAAGGGTCGATGCTCTCGTTTTCACCGGTGGAATTGCTGAAAATGCGTCAGAACTGCGGGCCGACATCTGCCGCGGGCTGGAGTGTCTTGGACTATTTTTGAACCCCGAGCGAAATGCTGCGTGCCAACCAGATGCTGACATTTCCTCCGACAATTCTCCCGGTCGCATTCTAGTTATTCGCAGTCAAGAGGATTATATTCTGGCGAGGGAGGCCAAACGTTTGGTCAGTGCGAATCGCGCAGGTTTTGCATGACCGGTAGCCTTGTAACCAAACTTGGTGCCCAACCCAACATTGGTCGTCAGAGCGCGGGATTTAAACCGGAGCACGGGAAGGGAGGTTGAGTCATGTCTTTGATTTCCAATATTTGGCAATGGTCGACGGTTTTGCCACCCCAGCGGTTACGTCGGATAGGCTGGTCCTCCAATATATGGTCGATCACTGTGGTAACGGTGTTCGCTTTTGGCGCGGTTCTTACCGCTAATGCAAATGAGGGAAGTGCTATGAAAGTCGAGAGTCAAGTTTTTGGAACCATGCCCAGTGGCGAAGTCATACCTCTCTACACTTTGGACAACGGCCGGGGGTTGGTTGTGCGTGTCATGTCTTTGGGTGCTACGCTGACGGCTGTAGAGTTTCCCGACCGAGAGGGACAACGCGAGAACGTCACCCTTTATCTAGAGTCCCTCGAGGATTACCTTAAGGGCCATCCGTGTTTTGGTTCCATTTGTGGGCGTTATGCGAACCGAATTGCCAAAGGGCAATTTCAGTTGGATGGTGTGACTTACCAGTTGGCAACAAACAACGGCCCCAACCATCTGCATGGTGGCAAGGTCGGATTCCATCAGCGGGTCTGGGACCATCGGCCGGTGCAGGGTGACGGCTGGGTTGGGGTCGAATTCTCCCGCGTCAGTCCAGACGGGGAGGAAAACTATCCCGGAACATTAACGGTTTCGGTGACATATCGTGTCACGTCCGACAATCGGTTGGAGATCGACTACCTGGCGACCACGGACAAGCCGACGGTCGTCAATCTTACCAATCACGCCTACTGGAACCTGGCCGGGGCAGGGGTGGGGACCATCCTCGATCACATTTTGCAAATCAACGCCAATCATTATCTGCCGGTTGATTCGACACTAATTCCGCTCGGTCCTCCGGCACCCGTGGCGGGAACGCCCTTTGATTTCCGTCAACCCAAGCCAATTGGCCGTGACATCGCTGAAACCAATGGCGGCTACGACCACTGCTTTGTTCTCAATCAGACAAAGCCAGGTGAACTAACCTTTTGTGCGAGGCTCAAAGACCCGACGACCGGCCGGACCATGGAGATTTACACAACGCAGCCAGGGGTCCAGGTTTATACGGCCAACGGACTAAACGGACGGCTGGGAGCCAAGGGCCGAACCTATCCAAAATTCGGCGCTGTTTGCCTTGAGACACAGCACTTTCCGGACTCTCCTAATCATCCCGAATACCCGTCAACAGTCCTCCGACCCGGCGAAACCTATCGCCAATTGACGGTGCATCACTTCAAAGTGGAATAGCTCCAGTCGAACGCGGCGATGTCATTTGTGTGTGCTCGCGGCCGGTCCCGGTCTGAGACCGTTGACCGGCGAGTTTGAGGGGGTGTCGTTGGACACCTGTTCGTTTAACGAGAATCACCTGGCCACCAGGCGTCAAGCAGCTCCTTTAATTGCTTGACGAGTTCGGGATGTTGCTTTGAAAGATCCACCGTTTCGTGCGGATCATCGATGATCTGATAGAGTTCGGGAGCCGCGGCGGAGTCGGCAGGTACAATTAGCTTCCATTGATCTTGGATAACCCACCGACACTCCAATGATTTCGTCGGGTGATCGACATCGGCGACGTTGTGGTCGTACACCTCACCAAACACGGCGCGGCGTTTGCTGAGGGCCTCACGATCGAGGACATTCAAGCCGGGAAGCCCCTGGGGACATGGAATGTCGCACAAGTGCAACAACGTCGGCATAATGTCGATACTGCTCACCAAGCTCGAGTCATCTCGTTGAGGCTTGATTCGCCCCGGCCAAGAAAAGATGATTGGTGTTCGCACGCCTCCGTCGTAAGGTGATCGCTTAGATTTGGGCGCGAATCGATTGGGCTGAGCTGGATCCTGTATCCAGCCGTTGTCTGCCAGATAAACGATGATGGTATTTTCGCGAAGGCCCTCGGTTTCCAAAAAGCTTAGCAATTGTCCGATCGTGGCGTCAAACCATTCGCACATGGCATAATACCGGGCTTGAGGAGGAGTGAGGTTTAGTGCCAAGTACTTCTCCAAAATCTCCTGGGGTGGTGTGTGTGGACTGTGGGGCATCATGGGTGCGTACCAAACAAAGAACGGTTTGCCTTCCCCCTTTGCCCGTCGCACAAAGCTGAAAATGGGCTCCAACCCCTCTCGGCCGATCTTGAGACCTTCGTCACCGTGTCGACCACCACGACGGGGATCACCATGCGTCATACCCTCGGTAAAACCGCCACGTCGATAAGATCCTTCCCACCATTTACCGGTCTGAAGCGAGACGTAACCAGCCTCACCCAGGATTCGGGGCAACGTGGGTACCTTTTCTATCCTTTCCATAAGCGTTTCATAATACCTTGCGAACTGTGGATTGGCCCGTCCTGCCATGGGATTCACCTTAGGATCAGGCAGAGCAGGATCATTCCCTGTAATACCATGTTGATGGGGGTAAAGCCCCGTGATCATTGTTGCTAGCGAGGGACGGCATAGCGAGCTGGGCACGTACCCACGGGTAAATACCAGGGACTCGCTGGCCAACTTGTCGATTGAGGGTGTTTTGATCTGTGGGTGCCCCATGAAACCATAGTCCGTCCAGGCGTGGTCGTCGGAAATGATGAGTAACACATTTGGACGCTTGGCCGAACCCTCTTCAGATCGGGCAGCCTCCGTTAAACCCAATCCCAAGAAACATATTCCCGCCAGAATCAAGCACTGTCGCATCATAAAATACCTCCCACACGGTTAAAAGACATTCCTACGCCACTCTGGGGACACATGGTGGGTTTCTCTGCAGAACCCAGGTCAGGTCAATTGCTGCCCACGGGGCATCATCCCAAGATCCGTTTCCATCGTTCAATATTGTAAAGGGCCTTCTCTTTAGGAGACATCCGGCTGAAGTCAGGATCATCCTCCGGCTGCCGCCACGTGGACATCGTGACGCGAACCCCTCGTTCAACCGCTGCTGCCTGACGACCAACTGTTTGACTTTGCCCCGAATAACTGCTGGCTGTCGGAGTTAGCGTCAAATCCTCCTCTAGCGAGCGGTACGGCTTGATACCCAACTTCTTCAAGTCGCTGTGATACGCTCGCACAGCCTCTGCGGGTTCAATTTCATCGTCTGCAACCAGACGAAGGTACTTGATAAACGTCAGTTGGTCTTCCGCATTATTGATCTTTCGACCGTAAAGGGCCACCCGTGCCCCGTACTTTTTGGCTTCCCACAGCATGTAGAACGCATCGTATGTGGTTCCCGCCGATCCACCAAGGATACCGACCACGAGCGAGCTATCATACCGGACCAAGGCCTCCATAGCTTCTGGCCCATAGTAAGGGATTTTCAGAAAAAGGGGACGCCCAGCAGTTGTGACGCCGGCGAGAGTTCGCACAATATGGTCATTGACAAACCGCGGGATGTCTTGGGGAGCATTTTCGCCCGGTGCGTTTGGGCTGAATACTTCGAGAAAATGCCGGAATCCCTTCTTTTCGGCTTCGATGCGAAACTCCTTGTACGCCTCCAGCGTTCTCAAATCAAGTTCGACGTCGTTGTTAAATGTGACCGAATAAAGCCCCAGGTCCGCCCCGAGTCTTCTTTCCTCCGGGCTGCACTCATACTTTCCGCACATCATGTGATCGATTGTGGTCGTGCGAAACGGCCGCGATGGTTGTCGGTCATAGACGCCCAATCCACCCCCAGCGAGCCAAATGTCGGTCGCATCGTTCGCCCGGACTGCTGGAGTGACGTGGCTTTGATCGAAAATCCTTTCCCGTATCGTCAGCAGTTCATTGGTGCTGGCGCTCATCAGCATGATATCGACCAAGCCCTGCGCCACAATTTCCCGAATGATTTGGCGATACTCGTCGAGTGTTCGAAACTTCGCCTCTGCGGCATGGTGTTCCGGACTGCGTCCCGGGGCTGCCAGACCAAAAGCCATATCGGCGTCTTTGGCATCTGCCAAGATGAAATCCCGGCAGGAACGGTCCGCATGAATTCGAGCCAGTTTTTCGTCCAGGGATTTTCTCACCATGACATGTGCCTCCCAAGAGGCTTGATCTGCCGGCCTTGGAATCAAAGCCGCGTATGTCCGTTTGTGTTCACAATCGACATTTTACACAAAACCCTTCTTAACCATCGACCATAACGGTCGGCCTGTCAAGTTTCCTCAACTGGCGCCGCGTGTTGCATCACACTCACTTGACTGCCGAAGGATTACCCCCTCCGGTCACCGACCTGAGACTCTCCAGGTCATCACGACCCCTTGGATTTGAGGATGCGGTCGGTAGTGAAAGGCCTTTTGCCAACCCAAACCCACTGAAATTCTCCGCGCCGCGAAAACATTTTGGAACCATCCGCACAACCGTCATTTCAATGGAAATCCACATCATCGGTTCTAACCGCACTTGCCTGCCACGCCACGAACAGTTTGTTTTCGCGAAAGGAAGAAGGAATTTGAATCTGCTATCCGATCCGAAACCGCGTTCCTCCTTGGGAAGCTCGTTCAGAGACCCCCTGGTTCCTCGGCATCCGATGGATCACAATAATCACATCTTTTTGTCAGTCGAATGCTAATTCTTTTGTCACGGGACCGGAGACGTTGTGAGGAACGGGTCATGAGCCAAGCGTCGAATGTTCTCGTAGAAAAGGCTTATCAGTTAGCCAAAGAACGATATGCCTCCTGGGGAATCGATACCGAAAAGGTCCTTACTCGCCTACAATCCATCTCCATTTCCATGCAGTGTTGGCAAGGGGATGACGTGGGTGGATTTGAGAGTTCAGGCGGACTCTCGGGCGGGGGAATCCTGGCCACAGGAGCTTATCCCGGCAAGGCCCGCACGCCCTCGGAGCTGCGTGCTGACGCCGACATGGCCTTTCGGTTGATTCCAGGCAAACACCGGTTCAACCTCCATGCGATTTATCTCGAATCGGGGGGTGTGCGGGTAGAAAGGGACGAGATTGAACCGAACCATTTCCGCGGATGGATGGATTGGGCGGCAGAACGCGGTTTGGGGCTTGACTTCAATCCCACCTTCTTTTCACACCCATTGGCAGCCAGTGGATTCACTCTTACCCACCCGGATGATGGCGTGCGGCGATTTTGGGTCCGTCATGGGCAGGCTTGCCGCCGGATCGGCGAGGCATTTGGAAGGCACCTTGGCAAGCCATGCGTTACGAACATTTGGATTCCGGATGGCATGAAGGACTTGCCTGCCGATAGAAAACGGCCAAGGGAACGGCTGGTGCGGTCCCTCGATGAGATCCTGTCCGTTCCCATGGATCCTGCCTACCACCGCGATGCCGTTGAAGGGAAACTGTTTGGCATCGGTTCGGAGGCCTATGTCGCTGGGTCGCACGAGTTTTACCTAGGGTATGCTATCACCCGGAAGACACTCCTCTGCTTGGACTCCGGACATTTTCATCCCACGGAAAGCGTCGCTGACAAGATTTCCTCTGTCCTTTTGTTTACAGAGGGCCTCCTCCTCCACGTGAGCCGCGGCATTCGGTGGGACAGCGACCACGTGGTCATCCTCGGTGACGAGGTTCAGGCTATTGCTAACGAGCTCGTTGCGGGAGATTATCTGGGCCGCGTCTTTATCGGTCTTGACTTCTTCGACGCCAGTATCAACCGGATTGCAGCTTGGGTCATTGGCATGCGGGCCATGCTCAAAGCGCTTCTGGCTGCCCTGTTGACGCCCTGGGACCACCTCCGAGAGTTTGAAGACTCTATGAACTACACCGGGCGTCTGGTCCTGATGGAGGCTGTCAAGACTCTGCCGATGTCGGCGGTTTGGGATTATTACTGTTTGAAACACGATGTCCCCCTTGATGATGCCTTCCTGTCGGACATTCTCCGCTACGAGAATGAGGTCCTATCGAAGCGGGGACATTGAAGCCAAAGAGGATTTCTCGCTCTGAAAATGATGAGGCGAAAAGGCTTACTCGCACGGTGATGGGTTTTTGTGCATTTTCTGATGGATTTCGCGCACGCGCTTGACAATAGTCACCCAAGGTCCTCATACTTTGCAGCAGGTTTGGCTCGGCGAAAGGTTTTCAGTGAAAGGTTCTGACGATGGCCACTCTGCCCAATACCTCGGCGAAGGAATCGATTTTTGCCCGTCTAGATAAATTGAATGAATTCGAACGCCAGCCCGTGAGTGCCGAGAAATTGCACAGTGGGCGCTATTTCGCAGGCCTTTTTGCCGGCGAACACGTGGCGGCTACCGAATTCGTGATCGGTGCGCTCTTCGTCATTTGGGGGGCAAAGGCCCATGACATTCTCGTCGGGCTACTTCTAGGGAATGCGCTAGCAGTCCTCTCGTGGACCCTGATTTGTGCACCGATTGCGGTCCAATCGCGGTTAACGCTGTATTGGTACCTGCGACAAATCGGTGGACCGGTGCTCACGGTCGTATATAACTTGCTCAACGCCGTGCTGTACTGCATTTTGGCAGGATGCATGATCACGGTGGCAGCTTCCGCCGTCCGAATTCCTTTTGGAATCCCGCCACAAACGGGGGTTCTTCCGACCGACCCTGGATTTGTAGTGGTCGTCATCATCGTCGGTGCCGTAGTCGTTACTCTGGCCATTCTCGGTTTTAAGCGTCTCTCTCAGTTTGCGGTTGTTTGTTCACCATGGATGCTAAGCATGTTCGTTTGTGGGGCCTTGATCGCATTGCCCAGTGTGGGGCACGTTCGTAACTGGGAAACGTTCCTTGCCGTCGCAAACGAAAGAATCTGGACGGGAACCGGACCGAAAGTGGTTAACGTATCGCAGCAAGGACGGGCCCTTGTTTTGGAGCTTGGACCAATCCAGGGGCATTTGCGGGTTCTTAGCGAACAGCAGGTGGTAAGGGGGGCAGACCCATTACCCATTGGTGTCACTGTACCCGGTTTCTTCTTGTCGGAAGAAAGTGACGGAAAAGCCGCGTCTTTTGTCCCGGCTGAGGCTCGTCTTGAACCGATTTATGCGGAGACTCCGGCAGCCCCCAAGACCGCCATTAATTGGAAAAATCTAACTTTCGTTAGTTTTTTGGAAAATGCCTCGAACGAAAACGGGAAAGTCGGCCAGCAAGCTAGCAGCTTGGCGGAGAGGGAGAGCGCTGCCGGCGAATCCCAGCCTTCGGTCGGGGAAGCTAACCAAGAGCGGCCGCAACAACAGACACGGTCTCAGCGCCGCCGCGGTTCCAGAGCATCTCAGGAAGGCGGAGAACAACCTGAGGAGTCAAGCACAGCCCTTCCGATGCCGGCGACGCCTGCCATTTCTGGTTGGCGAATCATTGTGGAAAGTCCTCAGGTCACTAGTCCCCAATCCGTGAAGTACGTCATGCCGAAGAAACGTGCCGGAGTGATCTGCGATGAAAACTTTGTACCCTTACAGAGTTTTCAGGCTTCCATTACAGATGGCCCTCGAGCGATGCGTTCGCCGATTGGTTTTTGGCATATTGTTTTCTTTGCTTGGATTTGTAATCTGGCTATGCATCTGGGCTTGTCCGACATGGCCATCTTCCGATTCGCTAAGCGTTCGTGGTACGGGCTTTATTCCGCTTTCGGGATGTTTCTGGGACACTACATCGCCTGGATTTGCGCGGGGATCATGGGAGCCGCGGCAGCTCGGTTGACAATGACGCCCCTTATGCAACTTGATTCGGGACAGGTTGCTTACCTTATCCTTGGCTGGGCAGGCGTGGTGGCCGTTGTTATCGCCGGTTGGACAACATCCAATCCCACGCTCTACCGTGCCGGTCTCGCGCTACAGATTCTCACGCCCAATTGGCCGCGTTGGGTCGTAACCCTTCTGGCTGGGACGATTACTACTATCATTGCCTGTTCTCCGTTTGTGTTTATCTACCTTCTCGATTTCGTCGGGATCTACGGTATTTTGCTCATGCCTGTGGGAGCAATTGTCGTGGTTGAGCATTGGGTGTTTCCGCTACTCGGCTGGCGACGTTTTTGGGCAACCTACCGAGGACAATGGCTCAACATCCCTGCGATATTGGCCTGGGGTGTTGGACTTGGCCTTGCCCTAGTTTGTTGGAAGTTCCAGTGGCTCCACCTATTCTTTTTGGTCATTCCCGTTTGGTTTGCAACAGCGTTGACATATCTGATCTTGGCCGGACTGGGAGGGGCCGCCAGGAAAACGGAGGGCGAAACGTCCCCAACCACGCCGTCAAGTGATTCCGCTGGCCGGGAAAGCACACCTGCTAGCACATTTGCTGGAGAAAAGAAAAATCTCGATCCAGGTACGGATACTCCAGGCCGTAGGCCGCTTCTCATGTATGCTTTTGGCTTTGCAGCCATGGTTTGCCTACTCGGGAGCTACGCCTTTGCATGGTTCGTATTCGCGGGGTATTCCACAGCCGAAGACGTGAAACCAACACTGTTATATCTGGCATTGGCGTACTTTGTCTCTGGCGTGATCTATCTCTCGCTGAGGGAACGACGCACCGCAACCAGCGCAGCGTAAGCCAATGTCAGCCATTAAAGAGGTTTCTTTCATGTTGTCATAGGAGGATCGCGGAATGCGGCGGTCAATTGTTGTGGTCTGTTGCAGTGTTTTCTTGGCTCTTCACTCGGTGGGTCTGATGTCAGGGGAGGAGCTAAGTCCGGCACGTGTGACCTATCTTAGATGCGAATATCGTGTGAATCCCCTCGGGATAGGGACAACTCGCCCTCGCCTCAGTTGGATCATCGAGGACCCTAGAACTGGGGCAGCTCAGACAGCTTATCAAATCATTGTGGCATCAAGCTCCGAGATTCTCGCCGAGAATCGCGGCGACCTATGGGATTCGGGCAAAGTTATTTCCTCGGAGATGAACCAGATTGAATACGCAGGCAAACCCTTGCAATCTCGGATGAAGTGCTACTGGAAGGTCCGCATTTGGGACGCCAATCAGCAGGCGACGCCGTTCAGTGAACCTGCGATGTGGTCGATGGGGCTTCTCGACCCGCAGGAGATGAAGGCCCGTTGGATTCAAGCCTCGCAACCACTTGTCCACCCTGCCAAAGGGACGCAGTTAGATTTTGGAGATTGCCCCTGGGTTTGGTACCCCGAGGAGAACACCGACCCCCGAGAAAAAGCCCCTGCGGGACCCCGCTACTTCCGAAAGGTAATCGAATTACCCTCAGAGAAGGCTATCAAACGGGCACGACTGCTACTGACGGCCGACGATTCGTTTGAATTATTCTGCAACGGTCAACCGGCGGGACGTGGTGCGGGTTACAACGCTCCGCAAATCGCAGATCTGACCAATCGTTTGCAGCCCGGTCGAAACACCTTGGCGATTGTCGCCACAAACGCCTCGCCGTCACCGGCCGGCGTGTGTGGTCGGCTTCGTGTTGAGTTCGAATCTGGTGAATCCAGCGAATGGCTCATCGACTCAACGTGGAAAGCCTTTCCCCGGGCTGTGGCTGGCTGGAATCAGGTCGATTTCGATGATTCGGCCTGGCCATTTGCCGTCGTTGTAGGCAAGATGGGCGACAAACCGTGGGGAGCAATTTCGGCTCAAGGGCTCGACATTTTCGGCTGTGGATTGTTCCGCAAGGCATTTCGAATCGATAAGCCCATCCAAAGCGCTACACTCTATATGAGTGCCTTGGGAGTTGGGGAAATCCATATCAATGGTCAGCTCGTTAACGATGAATACTTCGCTCCCGGTTGGACCGATTATCGCAAGCGAGTGTATTACAATACTTACGATGTGACGAATCTTGTCCGACAGGGCGATAACGCAATCGGCGCCATCCTCGCGGCCGGCTGGTATGCTGGGGCGATCGGCTGGAAAAGTGAACGATTTCACTTTGGCCGTGATCCGAAACTATGGGTCCAACTGGAAATTGTCACCAGCGATGGCGAACGCATGACCATTGTCAGCGATCGCACCTGGAAATACACCTTCGGTCCTCACGTTGAAGCTGAATTCCTGGCAGGCGAAACCTACGACGCCCGGCTGGAGATTCCTAACTGGTCACTGCCCGGACTCGACGAGAGCCAATGGCAACCGGTACAGGAGGCCAACGACGTCCAGGTTCTCCTCGAAGCGCAGCGCGGCGTTCCAGTTATAAGGACCGGTGAGTTGCCTGCCAAAAGTGTCTCCGAACCTAAGCCAGGGGTGTTCGTCTTTGATCTCGGTCAGAATTTCGCGGGTTTTGCGCGGTTAAAAGTCCGCGGTCCCAAGGGAACGGCAGTTCAGCTACGATTTGCAGAGATGCTCAACCCTGATGGAACGATTTACACGACAAACCTCCGCTCGGCTCGCGCTACCGACACCTACATCCTCAAAGGAGAGGGCGAAGAAGTTTGGGAGCCACGGTTTACATTCCACGGTTTCCGTTATGTTGAAGTCACTGGGTATCCTGGGCGGCCACCTTTGGATGCGATCACGGGGATTGCCATTAACTCGGATATCCCTTTGGTCGGGAGCTTTCGATGCTCAAGCGAAATGGTCAACCAGCTCTACAGTAATATTGTGTGGACGCAACGGGCAAACTTCATCTCTGTCCCAACAGATTGCCCGCAGCGAGATGAAAGACTGGGATGGACCGGCGACGCCCAGGTCTTCATCCGTGCTGCCACTTACAACGCTGATGTGGCAGCCTTCTTTAACAAGTGGTTAGTTGATTTGGAAGACGCCCAGGGACCTGAAGGCGATTTTCCCGATGTGGCGCCGCGTGTCGTGGCCCTTGGGGGTGGTACAGCCGCCTGGGCAGACGCCGGGGTCATTTGTCCTTGGACGATTTACTTGGTTTACCATGATCGGCGCGTGCTTGAGGAACACTTTGATGCGATGGAGCGATGGATTGCGTACTGTCAGAAACACAGCCAGAATCTACTTCGTCCCGCGGCCGGTTATGGTGATTGGCTTTCGATCAAGGCCGATACGCCCAAGGATGTGCTAGCAACCGCATTTTTTGCCTACAGTACGCACTTGACGGCGGAGTGCGCCAGGGCACTCGGTCTGGCTGAAAAAGCCGCGTATTACGACAAATTGTTTGAAGAGATTCGTGCCGCTTTTCAGAAGGCCTACGTTAGCCCGGATGGCCGCGTGAAGGGTGATACGCAGACTTGCTACGTTCTGGCCCTCTATTTCAATCTGTTGCCGGAGGCGTTGCGCCCGAAGGCGGCTCAGTACCTCGTGGAAGATATCCGAAAGCGCGACACGCATCTTTCCACAGGCTTCGTAGGTACTGCATATTTGATGCCGGTGCTCTCAGAAACCGGGAACACGCCGTTGGCTTACCGCCTGTTATTAAATGACACGTTTCCGTCCTGGGGATTCTCGATCAAGCATGGTGCGACATCGATTTGGGAACGCTGGGACGGTTGGACACCGGAAAAAGGATTTCAGGACCCTGGCATGAACTCCTTTGCTCATTATTCGTTTGGGGCTGTCGGGCGATGGATGTTCCAATATGTCGCCGGTATCGACACAGATGGCCCGGGATTTCGACGGTTGATTCTGAAGCCGCACGTAGCCGAGGGTTTGGATTGGGTCGAGGCCCGCTATGGTTCCATTTGCGGCGATATTCGCAGCCGGTGGTGGTATGAGGGCGATAATAAGACGTGGCATTGGCGAGTTGTCATCCCACCTAATACCACTGCCACCATCTATGTGCCTTCCAAGAATCCTCAACAGGTGAAAGTCATGGCCGGTAAGGAAGTTGCCAAATTTGTCCGACAAGAAGACGATTATGCCATCTTTCAGGCTCCTGCTGGGAATTATGAGTTCAGCGTCTTGCCGCCAGACCAAAAGGACTGAGTCACATGTTGAATAAGAGAATCGGCATGATTGGCGCGGGGCAAATGGCTCTGGCCTTGGCAGCAGGGTTTGTCCGGAAGGGTCTCGTTCCGCCGGAGTACATTCTGGCTTCCGACCCTCTGGAGAACGCCCGGCAACGATTCCAGGAAGTGACTGGAGCACGAGTGACGGATAACAATCTTGAGGTCGTGCGAACCCAAGATATCATTATCCTGGCCATCAAGCCCCAAGTCATTTCAAAGGTTTTTGAGGAACTACAAGGCCGGATAAGTCCGGAAAAACTGGTGATTTCCATCGTGGCAGGCGTGACTTTGGAGACCCTTCAGCGGGCGTTAGGAGAAAACGCCCGGATCATCCGGGCGATGCCGAATACACCCGCGCTCGTAGGATCTGGTATTACCGCCTACGCCGTTGGAAAGAACATTCAACCGGCAGACGTGCAAACCGTCGAGGCAATCCTCAGTGCGGTTGGCGTCACCGTCCAAGTGGAAGAGCGACTGATGAACGCTGTGACGGCCGTTTCCGGGTCTGGACCGGCCTTTGTGTATTTGTTTATTGAAGCATTAGTGGATGCAGGCGTCCGACATGGTTTACCTCGTGAGCTGGCTCGCCAATTGGTTGTCCATACGGTTCGTGGGGCCAGCGAGATGGTGATCCAGTCGGGGGAGCATCCTGCCCTGTTGCGTGACCGGGTGACAAGCCCCGGGGGAACCACCATTGCGGGGCTAGCAGCACTGGAGACAAACGGCTTCCGCGGGGCAGTGTTCGCCGCAATCGAGGCCGCTGTGCAACGGGCTGAAGAATTGTCTCGAGGTTCGCGCTAGCGATAGTATTAGAATGAGTTGTGCAAAAACTGCGACGAGCGATAATCACTACAAGAAAAGGCCATTCGTCCTGTGAACGCTGAAAGGAGGGTGTTATGTCTTCCGTCGAATATTCGCATAACGGACCTCGGAATGTAATCATCTGCCTGATTTGCGCTATCGCTTTGGTCTTCGGCGCAACTGGTTTTGGGCAAGAAGTCTGTCGTCAGTCGGCGCGGGCCATTCCGATCGTCGCTGACGTGGATGTTGCCGTCATCGGGGGAAGTACAGGTGCGGTAGCGGCGGCAGTCAGTGCGGCAAATGAAGGCGCCCGCGTCTTTTTGGCCGCACCGCAGCCCTACCTGGGCGATGATATGACGGCAACCCTCCGTTTGTGGCTGGAACCCGACGAAAAGCCGACAACGGACTTGGCGAGGGCGGTGTATTCCGACCCATTGCGTCCGGCTCCCGAAGCCAACCGTGCACGTTACGGATTCCGATATCAGTTGGATGTCCCCAGCGATCCAAAGCATCGAGACACCAGCCCGCCGTCGATGCTCACCGATGGGAAATTCATGCACGCCCCCACCGAAAGTGTGCAATACAACAGCGATGCCACGATTACGGCCGACTTGGAAACACCGCAGGTGGTCGATCGCGTAAATCTCATCTTCTTCTGGCGACCATCGGGTGAACCGGGTGTGGGATTCAAGGTCGCCGGTATTGAGGTGAGCATTAGTGACAACGGGAAAGAGTGGGTACCCATCGGCAAAGCCGATGTTACGCCTCCGCAGGCTGCCAGTGGTGATCCACCGCTTTCCGTCAGGGTCGATGTTGGCCAAAAAAAGGCTCGCTTTGTGAAAGTCTTCGTCCGCAAAGCACCTGACGTGGAACGAATGCTCCTCGGGGAACTGGAGATTCTCGGCCCAGCCCAAGAGCCGGTTGAAAGGGAGCAAGCCAAGTACCTTCCCCCGCGTCCGCTCCATGTCAAACAACTCTTGGACAAGGTGCTTTTGGATGCCAACGTCCAATACCTCTACAGTTGTTATCCCACGGATGTGGTACGCGATGCGTCTGGCCGGGTTTGCGGCGTTGTCATTGCAAACCGCGCCGGTCGTCAGGTCGTCTTGGCCAAGGCTATTATCGACGCCACTGACCGGGCTACAGTCGCGCGTCTGGCAGGAGCAAAGTTCTCTAAATACCCCAGTGGGACGCATGTTTTCACTCGGGTGGTTATCGGCGGAGAACCCGTAACCGGGGAAGGATTGGAACATCGTGTCATCGATCCCCCATTCGTAGGTCAATTTCCCAATCGTGCCCGCACGTCGAGCGGGATATTTAAAATCATCGAGTATAAACTCCGTCTACCAATGCCTGACGATTCCTGGCGGAGCTGGGCCATTGCCGATCAGAAGGCGCGATCACTCACGTACCACCCCGAGCAACAATTTACATCTGACTTCTTGTTCGAAGTTCCCCCCGATTCCGTGGTCGCTCAAGAGGAGGCAAAAGGCCCTTGGAATGATATTGCTTCACTGCCATTGGGTGCTTTTGCCCCTGCAAACGTACAGGGGGTGTGGATTTTGGGGGGATGTGCCGCTGTGTCGCGAGAGCAGGCAGAAAAGCTTTTGCGGCCAGTTCACCTTATGGAATTGGGCGAGCGATTAGGCCGAGAGATAGCTCGAATTGCATCTTCTACACCCAAACCTGAATCGCCCGTTGTGGCTGTGAACCCAATCCAGGGGAATCCTATTGCCGGCGACGTGGGCGAGTTTCTCTACGGCCTTCGTCCTGTTAAGAAATACCCAACGATTCCCCAACCTGAGACCACGATTCCCGTTTTGGGTAAATATGACGTGGTCGTCATTGGGGGTGGAACGGGCGGTGCCGCCGCCGGTATTGGCGCTGCTCGCCAAGGGGCCAAAACCTTGGTTGTTGAATATTTGACCACACTCGGAGGCGTCGGTACCGCTGGGGCTATCTCGTCCTATTACTGGGGAAATCGTACCGGCTTCACAGCCACGGTTGATGAGGGACGAGCCAGTTGGGTCATTGAGCAAAAGGCGGAATGGTGGAGGAGCGAGATCCTTAAGGCCGGTGGTGAAATTTGGATGAATTGCCTAGGGTGCGGAGCTTACAAGGACAACGGGCGAGTTAAAGGTGCCATTGTGGTAACACCCTTCGGGCGTGGTGTGGTTTTGGCTGATGTCGTTATCGACTCCACCGGGAACGCGGACATCGCCGCGGCAGCCGGGGCCGAAACCATGTATGTCGATGATACCGAACCCGCGATGCAAGGGACCGGCTTACCGCCCCGTGAGTTGGGTGCTAGTTCACGGAACACCGATTTCACCATCACGGATGAGACTGATCTGATGGATGTCTGGCACGTGTTTATCTATTCAAAGCTCAAATACAGCAGCGCCTTTGACCAGGGCCGCCTGGTTGATACTCGTGAACGCCGGCGGATCGTTGGTGAATTCACAATGACCCTTCTCGATCAAGTGTTGGGGCGAACGTACCCGGATACCATCTGCGTGGCCTACAGTAACTTCGATACGCATGGATTCACCATTGATCCGTATCTGGAATTGGAACACCCCGACAGAAAAGGTCTTCGTGTCAATATTCCGTATCGTTGTCTCATTCCTAAAGGCTTGGAGGGGCTTCTCGTCACCGGACTGGGAGTAAGTGCCCACCGGGACGCCATACCTTTAATCCGCATGCAAGCCGACATCCAAAACCAGGGTTATGCGGCAGGGGTCGCGGCGGCGTGGCTAGCCCAACAGGACCTTCCCGTCCGCCAACTGGATGTTCGCAAGCTTCAGCAACACCTGGTGGAAATGGGGAATTTGCCTGAATCCGTCCTCAAAGAAGAAGACTCCTTCCCGCTTCCAGACTCCGTGGTCGCGGAAGCCGTCGCTCGGTTGAAAAACAATTACGACGGCGCTGCGGTTGTCCTCGCCCACTCAGAAATCGCCCTCCCGAAGCTGCGCGAGGCTTACGCCAAGGCTCAGACCGACGAAGAACGAGTCATTTACGCCCACGTTCTCGCGGTCTTGGGAGATAACACGGGATTGGAAACGTTAATGGCGGAGGTTCGCAAGTTCCCCGAGTGGGACAAGGGCTGGAACTACCAAGGCATGGGGCAATTCGGTCGGGCGCTCAGCCGTTTGGACGAGCTAATCATTGCCTTAGGTCGGACCCGCGATCCCCGGGCTGTGCCGGTCATCCTGGAAAAGGTTCGCCTGCTAACTCCCGAGTCAGAGTTCTCGCATTTCCGTGCCGTGGCGCTTGCGCTGGAAATGATCGGCGACCGGAGTGCCGCCCGCCGGCTAGCTGAATTGTTGACCATGCCCGGCATGTCCGGATATGTCCATCGAACAGTGCAGGACGCGATTCGCTTTGACCAATCAAGTCCAGGGGGCACCAATGCGGTGCAAACGCGACGGGATTCCATCCGTGAGCTCTCGTTAGCTCGCGCACTTTATCGCTGTGGGGATTACGGCGGTATTGGGGAGCAAATCCTGCGCGCTTACACTGAGGATCTCCGTGGCCATTTAGCGCGTCATGCCCAGGCCGTTCTCAATAAGGGCCGTTAGTCATCCATTTATCCGTGTCGAAAGGAAGGACGAATGACTTGGGTGTGACTATTTGTCTCAGGTCACCGGATTGAGCAAGCCTGTATAACGCTGGAAGAAATACCTCGCCGCGGCAGACGGCTCATAGCGATACGGTGGCGGATAGGATCGATAGATCGCCGCGAGAAGCTCGTCCTCTGGGGCAATCACTGCTTGAATGGGACGGGCAAGAAGAATCTGTAGTTCTTGCATATGCCGGGAGCTTGGCGGTTGGGACACGGCAAGGATAATCGTCTCGCCATCTGTGGCAATGGGCAAGACACAAAGATGCCGGGCAACACCGCCATCGACCAATTTCAATACATCCTCTGGTACTTGAACGTCGTGCAGTCTCACGAATCGACAATCTGTGCTCGCAGCTAGCATCTGAGCCACCTCGACCTGTCGCGAGTCAGCCATGAATTCGATCAAGGCGGCGAGGCCCTCGGCTGCCACATGCAACCGTACTTGGGCTTGAATCGTCTTTCCGGCAACTGTCACCTGCCACTCGCTGTGGTTCACCAAATTGGCAAGCAACCTTGAGAGGATCGGCAAGAACCAGCAGGCCGGCACACGCACGGTGGACAAAATGCGATTCTGGATCCGATAAGCCACCTCAAGATACTCAGGATGCGGAAGAAGCAACATGTGGGATGCCCGGTAATGGCGTGCTTCAGCCACAAATAGATTAAGCATCGCCTCCGCCGTCCCGCAGGTTTCGTCAATGACATCCTGCACAAGCGTCTGTTGCGCCAATGCTTCCAGCCACCGGGGGGCTAACTCGATGTTCTGAACCAACGATGGATCGCGAGTGACACCAACGATACTCCGCACTAATTCCTCCGACTGGTTCGAAAGATAGTTAAGCAGGGCGGCATTCGTCTCAATTTTGGGGTTCGTTTTCAATGCATAGCAATAGAGAAAATTGAACCATTCATCGATCAACATCACCGGGTCGATGGGAACATTTCGTTCACCCTCCGCAAGTCGACACGCCGCGACATAAAGGGCATAAGCAATCGCCAGGTGGCGCGCCTCCGGATGTCTCACGATGATATTGAAGATCCGCGCAATAATTGCCTCTCGAACCAGCCAAAGGCGATTTTCCAGATAGCTGCGATATGCCTGCGGTAACACTGAAAACAGATCCGCCCGAGGAATAACGACCTCAAGTTGCCAGCGTTTTGAAGATCGGATACAGAGTTTCGGGCGACGCCGGATATCCTCAAACAACTCCAGTAACTTTTCTGTCGCCATTTGCCGCAGATACCCAAAAATGGCTTCTGCAGGATGGCCCTGAGGTGGCGATGGTCGCTCCCACGTCGCTAGACGCCCGGCTACTTCCGCAGTCGTCATCGGCCGTGCCAACTCGGCGAGGAGCACTGTTACCGCCTCCGGTTCCGCCGGTCCGTAGAACCTTTCAATCGCCGCGCGGAGCCGTCCCTCCGGTGCCAGCATCACTTGGAAGGGTCGCCCCAATGCAAATCGCAATTCGTCCTGCAACTGTGGACCGGGTGGCTCCGCCATGGCAATCGCAACCACGTCGTTGGTCACCGACAAGGGCAAAACGTAGTACGTTCGCGCAATGTCGCGCGGAATCGTGGCCAAGACGTCTGCTGGAATCTGAGGCTTTTCCAGTTCTGTAAACGGGTAACTCAAGAGGCTGGCCCTTTCCCGCGCAGCCTGAATCGCCGATTCGTCTTTATCAAACTCGATAACCAGTGCCAGGCCATAAGGGGTGGTACGACAAGACGCCTTCAGCCGCCGCTCAGTTCCCCGAACCACCACCTTGATTGTCCCGTAGAAATTCGTCATCCCTATGAGGCGTGCAGCAATCGGTGCCAATAATTCGCCAGGCAGGTCATTTCGTGAACAGATGCCGTCTTCGACACGAAAGCCGACCTTGGTGACACCATGATAAGACACCAGGGCGACCCGGGATGCCCCCAACCGAATCCCTTCCCCTACGATGGTCTGAATTGCCCGTGTTACCTCTGGCGAATCCGGGTCGATCACCACCTCCGTTGCCGCTTGTGATTCCTCGGGCTCAACCTGGATGAATTCCACTGCCCCTTTCTCCGACTCTTTCCCCTCGCCGGTCGATGGAGACTCGGCCTCCTGGGCATCTTTTTCTTCTCCGTACCATTTGGCGATCGCTTTTAGTAGATGCTCTTTCACGGCGAGTACTGTTCGTACGGGACAGTCCAGTGTGAATCGCAGTCGGTCTGACTGTTCGGGAAGCAGTGGCTCACTCACGGCAACCAGCAAATGATCACTTTTACGCTCGAGCGGCAACAACCCATATTCTCGGGCAACCTGGGCAGGAACAGAATCAAGGGCTTCCTGAGACGGCTGAACTTTACGCACATCCACAAATGGAAAGCCAAGTCGCGTGGCCCTCAGTTCCGTTAGCTCTACCAGCCGTGCGTCGGCGTCCTGATTCTCATTTCCGGCTCCGCCTGAACTGCGTCGCGCATCTCCATTGAGGCTCATTGCGCACCTCCGATCTCATTTCCGGACTCATCGACGCCCGTCGCTATTTCAGAAAATGAGACTCACACGTTTTCACGGCCGAGAGCCGTTCCCATTAACCTTTCTCGTGGACAGGCATCTTTCGCCGACAAATACGCAGGCAAGTCCTCACAACGTAAGAATAGCGCTTCCACCCAGCACCTGTGCCTTATTATAGCGTTTCCCTAATCACACCTGCAAATTGCTACAAATGAGTTCTCCAGGCCCAATAGGAAGCGCTTGTTCCAAAAAGAACCAGAAAAGACGGACGGCCGCGATTCCAAGATTCCTTATCGCCGCGCCTACGATAATTACCAACGCGTTATCCACGAGATGAACCGTGGTTGGTCCGCCGGAACCCCAATCGGCTAACGACTTTTAGTCCCTTGACCGGCGATACCTATCGGTCCAACTTAGAGCCTATCCCATAATCTTCCCTGACCCGTTCGGCAGGAGGGCGGTCGGGGGTGAGCGTGCTCGAATCGCTGCTGTTTTTCTCTATCAATTCCGACGTTCGCTTGCCCTCACCCCAACCCTCTCCCAAAGGGAGAGGGGGACTTTTTGGGATAGGCTGGTCACGTCGTGAATGATCTACTGTTGGGGAAAAGCCGGTGCCTGGTCGTCAGGCTCCGTGCGTCGATCTGGCGATGCCGAAACCGGGAGCGGCACCACCGAGCGAGCCGCTCGGAATACTCCACCCACCATGCGCCCCAGGGAGATGCCC
>JAKPII010000503.1 GCA_029549885.1 Planctomycetota bacterium | reverse complement strand
GTTTTAATACCGTCCCATATATCGCCAATTATATTTGCAACACTCTCCCATGTGGATTGCAACCAATCTGCAACGGTCTGTATAGGGGTTTGAATGAAATCTTTAATTGCCTGCCATGCGGTATCGGCTGTTGTTTTAATCCAATTCCATTTTTCGCTCAACCAAGTAGCTATCATTCCCCACACTTCTTCTATTTTGGCTTTTATGCTGGCCCATGTTTCGGCAAAGAAGTTCTTTATGGCATCCCATATCTCTGTTGCCTTTGACTTGATTCTGTCCCAAGTATCTATAAGCCGAGCCTTTATCTCATCCCAATTCGTGTAAAGCGCGACACCTATTGCTATCAATGCGGCTACCGCCGCCACCACCAGCCCGATATTGGCGACCGGCGCAATGGGCGTGAACGTATCGAGCTTCACTCCTGAGCCGGGAAACAGGTGAGGGTTGGTGCCAAGCATCGAGTTGGTGGCGGACAGAATCGTATAGCCGTCCGGCTTTGCCCGCGCCACCGCGGCGGAGGCAATGTTGCCGCCCGCACCTGAGATGTTGTCGATGACGACCGGTTGGCCGAGTATTTGCTGCATGACCGGCGCCATCATGCGCATCACGTTGTCGCTGGAACTACCGGCACCGAAGCCACCGTAGATCCGGATTGGCTGTATCGGAAAGCCTTGGGCCACGCTGACAAATGGCAGGCCGGCCAAGGCCGCCGCGAACGTACGTCTGTGCATCTTGATGTCTCCGCATATTTGTTGTCAACACAACTTCATGACCTCAAAAAAGGCCGCCAAGGCCAATTGGTTGTGTTAACAACAAATTTAACGGTTCAATTGCCACAACTCAAGGTCCGCCCGATCCATGCGACCGATGTTACCCATAGACCCGATCGATAAACTGATCCAAACCGACCGGCGTCCTCGGGCAAGGTCCGAGGACGCTGCCCATTTTTTTCGGAAAGGACTAAAATACGAGCCTCCGTGGGGGGGTAGCTCAGCTGGGAGAGCGCCGCGTTCGCAATGCGGAGGTCGGGAGTTCGATCCTCCTCCTCTCCACCACAATATATACAAGGCCTTGATTTTCAAGGCCTTTTCTTTTTCAATTCCAGATCCAGGGCCGTGATTCCCGGTCGGTATTCTGGAAGGCACGGATTTCGCCGTCTTTCTTCTTCGTCAGCCCGATCGCATCAAGTCCTTCGAGCAGCATCCTCCGCTCTTCGGCTGGAACATCAAAGGAAAGCTGGTGGCCGGAAGGGAGCTTCACCGTGCATGTCCTGAGATCGATGGTCAAGAGCAACGTGCCGGTTTGTGCCGCCTCTCCGATTTCACGTACGTCCTCCTCCGCAAGCGTGACCGGGAGGACACCGTTGTGAAAGCAGTTATTGCGGAAGATGGCGCCGAACGATGGTGCAATGACACACCTGAAGCCGAATTGACGGACCGCCCATGTTGCGGCCTCTCGTGACGAACCGCTGCCGAAGTTCGCACCCGCGACCAGGATGGGCGCTTTGCGGAATGGCGCTTGATTGAGGACGAACTCCGGATTTTCCACCCTGTGCCCGGCTTCGCTGGGGAGGTAGCGCCATGGTGCAAGTAGCTTCTC
>JAKPII010000060.1 GCA_029549885.1 Planctomycetota bacterium | reverse complement strand
CCGGCAGTGGGACTCTTCCGCCGAGGCGGAGGATTGCCATGGGGCGACCGAGTGTGTCGGCTACGAGGAGCGGGTCTTGATCTGCCCGTACCTCAAACCATGGTTGCTCTTGGTTGGCTTGCCCAGCCGGCAAGGCTCGCTGGGGATCCTCCAGGTAGATCACGCGGGTGACGAATTTTCCCTCCAAAGCGAAGGCAATATCTTGCGGGTGGAGTTCAACAATGATGGGAAAATGGCGTTCCTGGCCGGGTGGGGGATAGAGCCGGTCAATTATTTCCAATGTCGGAAATAATTCAGCTCCCTCAGCCAACGGGAGGTTGATTATCTTCAGTCGATAGACCCGTCCGACGAGCAAACCTACGGTCAAAGGCAGGTTCCGCGGTTGACCAAATTGCCCCGACTCGACCAGACAGACCTGAACGCCGTGTGGTCCGCGGATTTCTACGGGTTGGTAGTAGTTATCAACCGGGCCGTTACGGGCCAATCGTGTTGCCCCAATGATTCCCGGTGGCGTCCGCGAGTCGAACAAAGGATGGACCGGTGGCTGTTGGCCGATGACGCGACTGGGCCACCCTGCTAACCCGAAACAACAGAAGAGCAAAAGTGTTACCGCGGCGTGTCCCTTACGGCCTGCATGGGAGGGGAAAACGAACATGGAACCCACGTCAGACAATGGCAACACGGCCTGCACCTCGAGATGTCTTTTGAAGTCCGTAACCGCTTAGAATCAGTACAATCGTCACAACTTAACGCAATCTTGAGCGAAACCGCCTTGTCCTCTGTGTTCGACGCTTTCCCTGCAAAAAAGGGCTGTCGGCGTTGAGAGTGGATCTCGGGCCGACAGCCCTGTGGAATACCCCCAAAAGGTCATCAAAACCACGGGGCCTCCAACATCACTGTGCCGGGGCTGAGGCCGTATCGGAAGATGCGCCGGGGTCTGTCACAATGTAGCCTTCGCCTTCGGAATCCGCAGGAATGTGTTGGCTATACGCTGAATATGGTTGACGGAACACTGTGGCACCGGGCACGGTTTTCTCGTGAATCCAGGCGTGATTAGCAGGTCGCGGGTAATTCATGCCTGGGGATTGCTTCACGTCGATGCGAACTCGCTCTGTAGGCTGTGGCACGTGCACAAACGTGTGATTCCGCATGACGTGCTTCTGCAGGCCGGCGGGACCTCCCAATGGGACATGCGGTGGGCCGGGCAGACCAATGGGGGTACCACTGATCGGCATGCCGTATTGAGGACCGGTCACGCCCGAGATGTAATTCATTGGAACGGTACCGCCACCCGCCATGACCGGCGTCTGGGCAAAGGGTGTTCCTTGAAGTGATGTGCCGTTATTAGCTGCACCGGCTGGCACGATGTCCGCAGTATTTGCCACATCGCCCGGGACCTGGAGATCACGATTTCCCACGCGGATAACGCAGAGAATTGAGCCGCGACGGTCGGCCTCGATGATCGGATCAACACCGGGGTCCAGCCGAGTGCTGACCAAGGTCTCGGCACCCGCCACGGCCAATTCTTGGTAGTTTGGATCCGGCAGATACACAACTTTTGTCACAAAGTTGCCACTGAGGACTTGATCAAAGTCTTCTTCGGTGAACTGAACGGGAATGGCATTGTGAGCGATGAAGGCCTCTGTCCGCGGCATGGCAGGGGCCACTTCAAGCGTGGGATAAAGCTCCACACCCGGTCGGCCTGGGATATTTGTGAGTTTCAGGCGGTAGATAGCTCCTTGAGGGAAGTTATACCGGCCTGGGCAGATCAAGGGTTCCGAGTCAAACGCCCCAGGGGCTGAAACATCCCAAGTTACCTGCATCCCTTCGGGACCTACAAAATAAATCTGGGACACAGGGACCTGGGCTGCCGCTAGCATGGGCATATACGCGGCTTGAACGCCAGGACCAGGTCCGCCCACACCCGGCCCCATTTCCATCAATTGTTGCGCTGGGGGTAGGTTTTGTTGAAATGGGCCTTTACAACCGGCCAGCACTGCCAACACCACACAGAGGAAAGCTCCGTATCTCATCGAGGTATCCCCCTCAAAACCCAGAACTTGGGCAATCCCAAACTGCTTCGCCATTCTCTACCTCAGGTTGCTTCGAGGCACTTCGCTTAACCGTCTTTTTCCGCGGGCTACGTTATCTCACGCGATACGATCGGGCCGTCAAAAACAGGCTCCAGGCAGTGCCTCTGAGGGTATTCGTCGGAAAAAAGCGGCTGGATTCTTTGGCAAATCCGGCAAATGTGTCACATTACGTAGTTCAAAAGCCTCTGGGATATCTCGTTGAATCTGCAAAATCCCGCCGATGGTTGCGAAGAAGCGCCGGGCGCGAATTTCAACCAGCTCGATGCCCCATACGGGGAAGATAGCAAGATTAGAAAAAATGGGCAGGATGAGATGCTTAGAGCCTATCCCAAAGTTCCCTCTCCCTCTGCGAGATGGTTAGGGTGAGCGCAGGCCATCGTCGGAGTCGATCGAGAGAACCAGTGGCGATTCAAGCCCCCCTCACCCCCGGCCCCTCTCCCGCCGAACGGGAGAGGGGTGGTTGTGGGATAGGCTCTTATAAGAGCGTCGTGTACGCTTTTCAATGGGTTTACAGCGGTCCAGAGGAAGTTCTTCAATCTAAGACGGCTGTTCGCATTTTCAGGCCGCGAAGCTCGGACGATTTTTGGAAAGCATAGCGGCCACACGAATCGCCTCGATGAGACTGCTCGGGTCTGCCCGACCAAGGCCGGCAATATCAAAAGCCGTACCGTGAGCCACACTCGTTCGTATGATCGGAAGGCCTGCTGTAATATTGACAGCGCGGTGCATCCCAAGGAGCTTAAGGGCGATATGTCCCTGATCATGATACATGGCGACCAAACCGTCGAATCGACCATCGCGGGCTTGTACCATAATAGCGTCGGCGGGTACCGGTCCCTCCACCCGAATTCCTTCGTCGGTTGCCCGTTTGATGGCCGGCGTAATCACCAAAGATTCCTCCCTGCCGAACAAGCCTCCCTCCCCCGCATGGGGGTTCAAGGCGCACACACCAATACGGGGCTCACTCCCTTTGATACACCGCATGAGCTGATCGATGAGCCGTATCTTAGTGAAAACGGCCTCCGCAGTTAGTTGGTGAATCACTTCCCGCATTGGAATATGGAGCGTCGCGTGAGCAATGGCTAACCCTGCCGTCCCCCGCAAGGGCGCGCCCGGTCCCAAATACAGAACCATTGCCACTTGTTGTCTTTGACATAAATCGGCAAGCAGTTCCGTGTGTCCCGGGTACTGATGGCCAGCTGCATGGAGGGCCTCTTTATTAATCGGTGCCGTAACAAGCCCATCCACCTTCTTGGCCAGGGCCAATTCGGCAGCCAGCAGGATGGCCTCAAAGGCTGCCTGGCCAGCGCGTGGGTCGATGCGGCCCACCTGCACGGGTGGTGCTCGGTCTTCCCCAGGAGCTACACAAAAAATGACATTCGGTGAGGGTCTGGCCTTTTGAGGATCGTCGCAGGTTTCGATTTGTACGTTGGAACGTCGCAGGGCGGCAGCCCGCCGGAGATACTCCGAATAGCCAACCACGACAGGGCGACAGATACCGTGCACGCGGGGATCAGACCAAGCGGCCACAATGATTTCTGGACCAATTCCCGCAGGGTCCCCGGTTGTAATGGCGATTAGAGGACGATCATTTCCGGCGCTCATGGTTGTTATCCTCTGTCTCGGGCAGGAGAAAAATGATTTTTGTACCCTCTCGGTGATCAGGGACCTCTTTGCCCGCTATTTTAAGGTCGCCCTTCACCGTTGAGCAAATACTTTCTGCCACAAAATCGGTGTTTCCGCCCCTTCGAGAGACATTCTATGATATTAAAGGCAGATCGCGCAGATATGCCATCAAAAAACCAGGCTTGGTTTGGAGAAGTCAAATCTATTGAGCACCTTCGCATGAAAGCATGCATTCAACGTGTTCGCTGGGCAAGGGTCCGTGTAAACGGGGAAACCGTCGGCGAGATCGGCCCCGGATTGCTGGTACTCCTCGGCGTGGCCATGGACGATACCGAACAAGAGGCACGGATGCTCGCCGAGAAGATTGTCGGATTGAGAATATTCGAAGACGAGGCGGGAAAGATGAATCGCTCGGTGGGAGATGCCGGCGGATCCCTCTTGGTCGTGAGCCAGTTTACCTTGCTGGCCGATTGTCGTCGCGGGCGCCGTCCCAGCTTCACGGATGCAGCTCCCCCAGATCGCGCGAATATGCTTTGCGAATATTTCATTCAACAGGTTCGCAAAACGGGTTTGCCGGTAGCCACAGGGCGGTTTCGGGAACACATGGAGGTCGAGCTCCTCAATGATGGGCCGGTTACCATTGTGCTTGACAGCACCGAGTTGAAATCGCCGCGACGCGAACACGGCGGGTAATGGTTCGTCGGTGGGGTTGCTAAAGAATTACAGAATGCACGGAAAGCCGCAGCAGATACGGTCAAGGTGGAGGTCTTGAAGAACCGTGGTTGATCTCGGCATACCGATCTATGACCTGGTTATGGGTGCCGTCGTGCTATTCTCGATTGTGTACGGGATGTCGCGCGGCTTTATCTGGCAATTGGCCTCGCTCTCATCACTCATCCTTAGTTGCTGGGCTGCCGTCCGCTGGAGCCCCAATCTCGCCCGGATTATCAGTCACCAGGAACCTTGGAATCGTTGGGTTGCAATGCTTCTTATCTTCGTTTTCTGTTCTCTGATCGTGTGGCTCATCTTTCAGGTAGTGGGTAAATGGCTTAGGCGGGTCCACCTTGAAGGTTTCGACCGCCAAATGGGTGCAGTGTTTGGGCTAATCAAGGGCATTCTGTTTTGTCTTGTGATAACTTTTTTTTCGGTAACACTGTTTACAAGCACCCGATCCCTTGTCCTCACATCACGCTCTGGTCCGATCATAGCACGACTGATCCCCAAGGTTGCGGTTCTTCTCCCCAAAGAGATTCGGACCTCGGTAGGGGAGTACCTCGAGGAGTTCGAGACCCAACTTCAGGCGCCGCCCCCGGACTCAACGATTCCCGATAACTGAAAAGCCAGCCCGTGCGAGCGCTGCAACAGCGGGCGAGGGCCGATGGTCGCCATAGAACTTGGGGCAACACGTCACTTGGACCGGCATCCAACGATGACTGAACGGCCAAGAGTGTCGCGGCAACGTGCAACTTTTGAGAAATGAAGAATGCTGCCCAAAAACCGGACTTCCGACCGAACATAAGAAACATTATCGGACGTTCCAGGTCGCTGAAAACTGGCCCCAACCGCTGGTTCTCGCCCCGGTTGTCGCCGAACGTGCTCCTTGGGCTTGTCGGCATTCAGCCGGCGCTGGGCACCTGATCTGTCGGGTTAGGCTCGGCTTCGTTGAGTTCCAAATACACGCCCATGCGACGAAACTTCTGATATCGAGCCTCGACGAGCTCGGGGATCGGAATGCTCATCAGCTCCTTGAGCGTGTTCCGGAGATAAAGCTTGAGGCGAGATGCCATTTGGAACGGATCCCGGTGGGCACCGCCCAAGGGCTCCGGAATCACATGGTCGACGAGTCCAAGCTGAATGAGATCTTTGGAGGTCATCTTTAGGGCGCGGGCAGCTTCCTCTTTGTATTGGCGGTCCTTCCAGAGGATGCCGGCGCAGCCCTCGGGACTGATCACCGAGTAATACGCGTGTTCCAACATGGCCACACGGTCACCCACGCCAATGGCCAAGGCACCGCCGGAACCCCCTTCACCGATCACCACGCAAATGATGGGCGTGGGTAACTGGGACATGAGGAACATCGATTCGGCAATCACTTGCGCCTGCCCGCGTTCCTCTGCGCCGATGCCGGGATAAGCCCCTGGCGTGTCGATCAGACAAATGATCGGGAGGTGAAACTTGGCGGCGAGCTTGGCCTTGGCCATTGCCTTGCGATATCCTTCCGGATGAGCGCAGCCGTAGTTGCAAGCCAGCCGCTCTTTGGTTGTTTTGCCTTTTTCATGGCCGATGACCATGACCTTGAACATGTCGAGCTTGGCCCAACCGGTCCGTATTGCCCGGTCATCCCCAAAACAACGATCCCCGTGAAGTTCCACGAACTCGTCGAATGTCAATTGCAGATAATCGCTGGTCTTCGGGCGGTCTGGGTGCCGAGCGACTTCCACGACCTCCCAAGGCTTTAAGTTACTGTAGATTTGCTTCTTTAGCTCGACGAGCTCGAGACGCTTTTGCTGCAACTCCTCGCGAACGTTGGGATCTGTCTGAGCCAATCGCTCGAGTTTTTCAATGCGGCTTTCAAGCTCGTAAATGGGACGCTCAAATGCGAGGCGAAATTCGGTTGCCATGGCTTCCACTTCCTGTCTTAGTCATAAGATGGGTGGCGTATCGCTTTTAGTAGTTACACAGCTACGCCAGCGTTAACTGGACCGGGACTTCATCGGGCGGCGGTACTTTGAAAACAGGCACATCGTACAATGCTCCGGCGAACTCGCCAATCGACTTGAAACGATCGGAGGGGCGTTTGGCCAGGGCTTTCTGGATGATGCGGGAGAACTCGGGATGCACGTTCGGGTTATACGCTTCTAACGGAGGCGGGTTAGACTTCAGGTGCTTATTCAGGAGTTCGGTTTGATTCATCCCGGTGAATGGTGGCTTGCCACAGACCAATTCAAAAATCGTACAGGCTAGGCTGTAGAGATCGGCCCTCCCGTCTAAGGGCTTATTTAGAATCTGCTCGGGGGACATATAACTGCAAGTTCCTTGGATTTTCGATTTGGGGCGGAACAACCAAAGAATCTTCGGCCCTATTTTTCGGCACAAGGCAAAGTCGATCAGCTTAACATCCCCCTGTGGAGAAACAAGGAAATTCTCTGGTTTGATATCGCGGTGGACAAAACCCTGGCGATGGAGGTACGAGACGGCCTCTATGCATTGAAAGATGATCTTCCGCACGAACGGGGCGTACTCCTCGATCCCTCTGCGGATGAGATTCTTCATATTGCCGCCATTGAACCACTCCATGGCCAGATAGGGTATTCCGCGATCGATGTTGAACTCGAAGATCTTAATGATGCGTGGATCATCGAACTGGCTTGCGATCGTATATTCCCATTTCAGGCTACGGATTTGTTCGCGGTCGCGGCGAAATTTTTCTAGCAATAATTTGAGCGCAACAAATTGACCAGTTGAATCGCAGAATGCCTGCCACAACTGTGTCGTTGCGCCCAAATACACCGGATTGACCAGTCGATATCGCCCAATATATGTAACTGCCGCAGTACTCACGCTCGCACGACTCGCTTCAATTAGTTCATATCACCCAGTTTGCTCATTTTGCCCACAACCTATTTCCCGTACGATCCTTGTGATCATCTTAACGATGTGGACCAGCAAACTCAACCACAAATTTACCCCTGGGCCTTACCCTGCTCCTTCAACAAGCGGACGTACAACGCACGGATTCTTTCAGTCATCTTGTAGCGATCAAACTCTTGCGAGCAAAGCTCTTGGCCCCTCTTGCCAAGTGTCTGCCTTAAATGCTCGGTTTGGACGAGCTCCTCGAGGGCCGCTATGAGTCCTGACAGGTTACGCGGAGGAATAAGATAGCCCGTTTGGCCCGGTATGACGACTTCGCGGGCACCGTCGATATCGTAACTCACCACGGGCTTTCCGGAGAGGAGCGCTTGCGGCAATACCCTTGCCAGGCCTTCACGAAGGCTGGTATGGACAATGACGTCCATCGCCGAGAGCCAGCGAGGCAGGTCATCGGGCGGAACGAGACCTGCCAAATGAAACCTTCCTTCCCAACCGCGGCTGCGAATCTGTGCCTCTAAACGTGGGCGAAGAATCCCCTCCCCCACCCAGAGAAACCGCACCTGGGGAAACTTCGGGATGATGACTTCCGCCGCGGCGAGGATGTCTTCGTGCCCCTTCAGGTGAAACAACCGCGCGATTGTCCCGATAACCACATCTTGCTCATCGTAACCAAGTTGGCGACGCATCTCAGCTCGATGCTTGTCGCAATCGAGAAAGGGCGTGACGTCCATCCCGCTGTAGATCGTCGTGAAGCGTTCTCGAGAGGCAATGCCTGCGTTGACCATCAGGTCCGTCATGGCATCGGCCACACT
This sequence comes from Planctomycetota bacterium, assembly GCA_029549885.1. GTDB lineage: Bacteria > Planctomycetota > Planctomycetia > Pirellulales > Thermoguttaceae > Thermogutta. The sequence goes on along the minus strand of JAKPII010000060.1, from coordinate 8,318 downwards.
GATGAAGGCGTGGCAATGCGCCGCCGCCCATTTTTCGCAGGCGATGACGAATTTTTGCGCAACTGCTGGCTGGTAGGGATGAAACGGGGCACCGTGTACCGTATGAACCACGACCGGAACCCGTAACTGCCAAGCCGCTGCCCGACCCAAAATCCCGGCTTTCGCGCTATGTGTGTGAACGACTTCCGGTCGAAACTCCTTGATACTCTTTCGGATTGCCAAGTAGGCACGGAGGTCGTGCCAGGGATTAATGGCTCTCCGTAAGGACGGCACGAGCTTGATCGGAATCCCCCCTGCCCTAGCCCGTTCGAGAAGGCTTCCTTCAGGTCCAAGCGGTGGCCCGGTCACAAGTAACACATCATCGTGGTATCTATGAATGAGGTCTTCACACGTGAGGATCGTGTTTTCTTGTGCTCCGCCTACGATCAACCGTGTGATAATATGAAGGACTCTCATAACGAGCTGCCTGTCGTTGAGCAACGATTGCGTGCTGACTGTAGAGGAGAGAGCGGCATCTGGTTTCGGCCCTCTGAAAACACTAAATATGTTTCGCAGTATGCCATAACGATCGTGTCATACCCCGGTGAGCCCCTATTGTTCAAGGCGGGTCTCGTTTTCCGCGTGCACCATTCTCAAGGAGCCGAGGAACCACGGGTTTGCAGCCGAAAAGGTCGGCAAATTGTCGTAGGTGACCGATACCAAAAACAGGCCTTGGGGTGGGGCGGTTGGTCCGGCAAGGCGGCGGTCTCGAGAAGCCAAGACCTCGCCCAGCCACGCCACAGGTCGGGCACCCCGCGCAATCTCTACGAGGCTCCCGACAATATTGCGAACCATATTATACAAAAAACCATCTGCCTCAATCTCAATCGCGATGACCGAAGGCATATACGGGTGCACTCGGCGAACTGAGAGTTCGAAAATGGTGCGGACGGTTGTTTTTCTAGGGGCACCGCTCGTCTCAAAAGCCGCAAAGTCGTGTTGGCCAATTAGAAATTCACTGGCCGTGCGCATGAGATCGACATCAAGTGGGCGAGGATAGTGCCAAACGAACTGCCGGAAAATCACCGGACGTACGGCACCGTCGTCGAGGAGATAACAATAGCGTTTTCGCTGAGCATTGCGGATAGGATGGAAGGACAACGGGACGTCCTCAGCCGCAAGAACAACAATATCGTGGGGCAAGACAGCGTTGAGGGCCTTGCCCCACGTTTCGGCAGTCAATGTGCTTTCCGTCCGAAATGCAGCGACTTGTCCCAGGGCATGTACCCCAGCATCAGTTCGACCACTTGCCAGGACCCGAGATCGTTTTCCGGAGATCTTCTCGATGGCGGCCTCGATAACCCCTTGGACGGTCCGACCGTTTGCTTGACGTTGCCATCCCAGGAAGTTGCTGCCATCGTAAGCAAGGGTCAACCTGATGCATCGCATGGGACCTGGTCCGGGCGGAACCCGCGTTAGGGCCGTCCCCGCAACAGAAGTTCGACAATCTGTACGGCGTTTGTCGCGGCACCTTTGCGGAGATTATCGCTCACACACCAGAACGTGATCCCGTTCGGCGAAGAGAAGTCTTCCCGAATACGACCAATGAAGACCTCATCCCGGCCAGAACAGTTTAAAGGCAATGGATATTGTTTCGCTTCCAGGTTATCAATGACGACAATCCCTGGGAATTTCGAGAAAAGTTCCCTGGCCTTCTCAACGGTGATCTTCTTCTCTGTTTCTACCAGGATCGACTCGCTGTGAGAGTTGGCCACAGGCACGCGAACGCATGTCGCGCAGATCTGAATAGACTCATCCTCCATGATCTTTCGCGTTTCGAGGACCATCTTCATTTCCTCGGAGGTGTAGCCGTTGGGCCGGGGAGACCCAATTTGGGGAATCAGGTTGAATGCTAAAGGATGGGCAAAGGTTGTGTACGCGTAAGGCCTATTCTCCAAATAGGCTCGTGTCCCTTCGAAAAGGTCTTTTGTCCCACCGACACCGGCCCCACTTGCCGCCTGGTAGGTGCTCACAATGACGCGTCGAACCCTGCCGTAGTCGTGCAACGGTTTGAGGGCCACCACCATCTGGGTGGTGGAACAATTGGGGCTAGCGATGATCCCGTTGTGCTTGAAGGCCGCATGGGGATTGACCTCGGGGATTACCAGAGGCACGTTTGGGTCCATCCGCCACGCAGCGCTTTCATCGACGACGACACATCCCCGCCGGACGGCTTCGGGAATGAATTCTTTGGCCACCTCGTCGGGCGTGCTGCTAACGGCCAAATCAACTCCGTCGAAGGCCTCCGGGCGAAGTTCCTGGACGGGATATTTTTCTCCTCGAAACTCAATCGTTTTCCCGATCGAGCGCGCTGAAGCAAGGAATTTGATTCGTTCAAACGTGAGAGAACTTCGTTCCAAAAGCTGGACCATGATCCGGCCAACGGCCCCGGTCGCGCCAACAACTGCCAAAGTCTTAAACACCGAACCAGTCCTCCAATACCATCCAATTCTTCAAAATACACCTTAGCGGGGAACGTTCACGGTCTGGTTGCAGACCGTCAATGAAAAACACATCTCTCCCGCGAGCACGTTTATAAACAGCCAAGGGCTTTCTACGAAATGTCAGTCTGGAGTGTTTATTGACAACGATTGCAAGATGGTGGTTCACGCCTTGGTCTCCGCCGAGACCTATGTCGAAAACTTGATCATATTCCGCCGTTTGTGTGGCGCGAACCCCCCTACCCTGCCTAACTTGTCCCTCTTTTCGAAGGAAATCAAGTGTCATACATGGGATAACAAAGAAAAACGACGCCGTGATGGACAGCGTCGTTTTCTAATGAGCTTCCTAATCTTTCGATCTTTCTTTGGCTTGCCAACGAGGGGCTCTTATCCAACCTGCTTCTGATCAAAGACCCGCGATATTCTCCGTTGGGAACTGGAAGGAGAACGCGACCCCCTTCTTTTCTCCCGCCGTGAGGATGACTTCGCGGGTTTCTTCGTACAGTTTCCCGTCCTGTTCCACTTGGGCCGTAATGACGTAGCGATATTGGAGTCCTTCCTTCAACCCATACGAGACGTATTCCCGACGGCTTCCCGTGCTCTTGGTCGGGAGACCGTTGATAAGGACCTTCGCCTCCGCAGGGACATAGACCGTGAGTAGACCACTGTCGTTCCGTGTGGGGACCGTGTAGCTTGTGGGATTGACAAGCGGCGTCGATGGGGCCGGCTGATTAGGGATATCGGCGCCGGGAGTTGGACTGGGTGACGGAAGGGCGTCAGGGGTCGGGCTCGGCTGAGCTGGTGTTGGTTGCGCCGGTGTGGAGAAAGGTTGAGCTGGGGTCGGCGTCAGTGCTGGCCCTGTGACAATCGCCGGTTCGCATGTACATGCGACTTCGCCACAGACGTCACAGCACCCGAAAGGAACACGGTACCAGCGATACGGACCAAGAATCAAACGGCGGATGGGGCCGGGGCGGACGCCCAGGACCCAACCATCATCGTAACAGCATGGATCATATGGCTGACAGACGTCACAAACCGACCAACATGGCGCCCAGCAGGCCAAAGCGGTAAGAGGTCCCGGATACCATGGACCGCAGACATGACGAGGCCAGCAGGCCTCCGATGTCGCTCCCAAACACCCTACGCCAATCCCTAACGCAGCGAAGGCCATCAGAATTCTCGGTCGCATCGTTTGGTTCCTTTCGCAAGAAGGTCGGCCGTTCCGGCTAAGTGACACCGCGTCCTGAGAAAACCTACGAAATCTTTGTCACTTTTATCCACCTTACCCTGGCAGGAACGGGGATTTCAAGTGGTCGGGCAAAGTTTACCGATTATGCGGGCTATGTCGGGCTATACCCTTCCACGAGGTAATGGGGGTCGAATTGCAGTAGCATACTCACGTGTGGAAACCGACAGCCCAGTGGTTGCTAACTTTTCTGATCGGTGGAAATCACCCAAGGGCTTTGCACCATTCCCCGTTGCCGTTGTAATTGTTATGGCTTCTTCTCGGAGGTTGCCAAGATTTCCACCCGATCGATGGCCAGCTCCCCGATGGCCCCCGTCATGCCGATTCCCAAGATCGCTTCCCTTGCCGCGGCGGGCACTTGGACTCGGCGCGATACATGCCGCCAGGGGAAAGTTCCCATAATGGGACCGATCGTTGCTTCCCCAACAGGTGCCCTATCTTCCCCAAAAAAGGTTATAATAACCCCCGCCGACTCCTGAGGGTTTCGACCAGGGCGGACGTTTTGTGCTCGGACAAAAAATGTCACTAGGATCTCCTGCACCTGGCGCCCGTCAATGGGAAATCCCTGAAGAACCCTGGCCGGCTGCCCCGGTTCCCGATTTCGCAGGGCCAGATAAACACTTCCTGAAGGTGCGCCGTCGTTCTGTCGGAGCTCAAATTGCTTGCAGTAATACCACCCGGGCGGTTCCGGGGCATCCGGGCGAATCTCCTCGAAATCTCCGTTAATCAACTGCGGCTTTGCCGGGTCTGGTTTAACTTCGCGTTGAGATTCCGCGATGCCCGTCATAGGGACGAACAACGTTGGCCTGAGTGATTCCTTCACGAGTTCTCCGCCGGTCTTTTTGAGGAGATACATTGTTTGCTGGTACCGTTCCCCTACCGGGATGACCATCCGCCCACCCTCTTTAAGTTGATCTATCAGTGGCTGAGGGACCTTTTCCGGTGAGCATGTGACAATGATCTTGTCGAATGGGGCATGTTCCGGCCACCCCTGGTAACCGTCACCCGCTTTGACAAAAACATTTTTGTATCCCAGTCGCCGGAGGGTGGCCTCAGCCTGTCGGGCAAGGGGTTCGACGATCTCAATCGTGTAAACTTCGGCCACCAAACCACTGAGGATCGCGGCTTGATAGCCACTTCCCGTTCCGATTTCCAACACCCGGTCGGTCGGTTGTGGGTCAATTTGCTCCGTCATGTAGGCTACAACAAAGGGCGGAGAGATCGTTTGGCCGTACCCAATCGGAAGGGCCATGTCATGATAGGCGAGTCGGCGCTGCTCCGGCGGCACAAATTCATGACGCGGAACCGATGCCATGGCAGCAATGACACGCGGGTTTTTGATCCCACCCCCGAGGATGTCGCGACGAACCATCTCCTGACGAAGCCGGTCAAACGGCAGAATGCCCCTGCCCCCCTGCTCTGCTCGACCTGAGACCGGGGAGAAAGCCACCACGATGACAACAAACGACAAACGTTGGAACCAGGTTTTCATGCTACCCACCCGATCCATTGATCACGGTTATACCATCTCCCCTCGGTGGCCTCATTGAGGGCGTTCAACTTTTGCCAAGCGGCCCAATCACTTTGGTCATGTCCCAATGGCTGACCTATGTTGCTCACCTCACTTCCATTGTAGTTACTCGTCTTCGGTTTCATCCACGAAGAAAGGGACTCTCCCAGGTAAGTTCCGGTTGAAGATAGCGGTGTTTGACTCAAGAGCGTTTTCCACAACAATGAGGTAAGGGGTCTTCGCAAGGCTGGGAAAAGGTTTACTGGAGGTTGTTCATAGTGGTTAACAACGCGGATCTACGCGACAAAGTAATAAGAAAAGTACTACCCCGGGTGCAGACTCCTGCTCAATACTTGGGCGGTGAGCTCAACTCCGTTGTTAAGGACACATCTCAGGTCTGTGGACACCTTTGCCTTTGTACCCCGGATACCTACGCCATCGGGATGAGCAATCACGGCTTGCAGGTCCTGTATGATACGATGAACCGGCGGACCAGTTGGGCGTGCGAGCGGGTGTTTGCCCCTGGACGGGATATGGAGGCAGAGTTGCGCCACTGGAACTTGCCTCTATATAGCCTTGAGACATTCACGCCCTTGTATCGTTTTGACGTTATCGGGTTCTCCCTTCAATACGAGCTTAGCTACACCAATGTCCTAACGGTGTTAGACCTAGGACGGATTCCCCTGCTTGCCGAGGAAAGGGACCTAAATGATCCGCTGGTCATTGCCGGGGGGCCGTGCGCTCAGAATCCGGAACCGATGAGTTGTTTTATCGATCTTTTCGTGATCGGTGATGGCGAGGAGCTTCTGCCCGCTGTTTGCAACGCCTGGCTGGAAGCCCGACAGACCAGCCAAAGCCGCCGTGACGCATTGGCCAAGATGGCTCGACAACTCCCTCACGTATATGTGCCGAGCCTTTATCACGCAGAGGTTCAACCATCAACCGGTCTTATGGCGGTTTGCCCTGCAGAGCCGGGTATCCCGGACGTCATTTCACCGGCAGTCCTTGCTGACCTGGACGGTTTTCCATTGCCTACGGCCCCCATCGTTCCCTTTGTAGAAATTGTCCAGGACCGTATCGCTATGGAAATCATGCGGGGGTGTCCGTGGCGGTGCCGCTTCTGCCAGAGTACCACGATCAAACGCCCGCTGAGATACCGTCGTGTAGAAACCTTGGTTGCGGCTGCGGAAGAAGCGTACCGTAATACCGGGACGAACGAGATCGCCTTGTTATCACTTTCATCCAGCGATTATCCGCAGTTTGCCGAACTTATCACACGGCTTCGAGAAGTGTTCGCACCTCGCCATGTGGCAATCTCGGTCCCTAGCTTGCGGGTCAACGAGCAACTGCGGGTATTGACCCAAATGTTGACGCCGGATCGCCACTCAGGTTTGACGCTTGCCCCCGAAGTGGCGCTGGATGACATGCGGGTGCAAATCGGCAAACGGATTCGCAATGAGGACCTCATTGATGGCTGTCGAGAGGCATTCCGCAGCGGTTTTGACCGCGTGAAATTGTATTTCTTGTGTGGCTTGCCAGGAGAGCGTGAGGCCGACCTGGCAGGTATCGTGGAGCTTGCCCAGGAGATTTCAGGGCTGGGCAGATCAATTCTGGGCCGTCCGGCGACTGTGGTCGCTAATGTTTCGAACTTTGTCCCCAAGCCTCATACCCCCTATCAGTGGCATCCCATGCAGACCAGGGAATACTTTACAAAAGCGCACCAGTTTTTGCGGCAGCGGTGTCGGATGCGGAGTGTCCAGATCAAATGTCATCCCGTGGAAAGTAGTTTGCTCGAGGGGATCATGACGCGAGGGGACCGGCGAATGGGGCAGGCGATCCTGGAGGCTTGGCGCCGGGGAGCACGCTTTGACGGTTGGGCCGAGCAATTCAACCCTCAAATTTGGTGGGACGTCTTCGACGATCTTGAGCTGCCCGTCGAAGAAACGCTTCATCGGCCGTGGAGTCCTGAAGCGCGGCTGCCTTGGGACCACGTCAGTATCCGCCAGGGGCGAGGCTATTTAGAGCGGGAGCGGGACCGTGCCTGGCGGGATCTTGCCGCACTGAACCGATAATCCAACCTCGCCATGGGAGGCAAGGGGTTCGTTCGGCGGGGCACGGGGCGAACACGATTGTGCCCCACCGAGTAATATGGAAAGTATGCGGAGAAGCCTACCGGCTACCTTCGGCCAGAGAAGCTGTCGGGAAGTGGCAAGGGTGTTAAGATGAAGAAACGTGCTCGGAGGCCGTTCACGACAAGATTGAGGGGAATAACCACCTGCCAGGATTGGCAGTGTTTGCCAAATGTGATCGATCATGGGCTACCGGTTCTTGGCACTGGACATTGATGGAACGCTGGTCAGTACCGTGGATGCAATCTCACCATCGGTACGGGAGGCCATTGCGCGGGCTGCCGAAGCCGGGCTGGAGGTTATCTTGGCGACCGGGCGAAGGTATAGCCGGGCCCTGCCCTTTTCCAAAATCCTTCAGATTGAGACCCCCCTCGTCACTTCGAGCGGTGCCCTGACCAAGATTCCCAAAACACATGAAACCTTATTCAGGGCCCGATTTTCGGACGAGGTTCTCCGGAAGACTCTGATCGTTCTTCGGGAATTGGGGTTTCCTGCCGCCATGCTTGGAGACACATTCAGCCACGGTTTTGATTACTACATTGAGCGGCCAAACGGTTATCGCAATCCCTATTTTGAAGATTACCTTGAGCAAAACTCAGGATCAGAAAGGATTTGGGACGACTTTTTGGCAGAGCTTCCGCCGGAGATTTTCGCCACGTTTACCGTTGGCAGTGAGGCCGAGATGAAATGGGTGGAAAGCCAACTCCACGCAGCCCTGCCGCACCAATTGACGACGAACGTTCTGCGAAGCCCGCGATATCGGGGGTTCTTCTGTGAGATCATGCCGGCAGGAACCACGAAATGGTCAGCGATTTGCCAGTTGGCCGCTCAAAGAGGTGTCACGCCACGAGAGATCTGCGCGGTCGGGGATGACGTGAACGACATTTCCATGATTCGTGAAGCCGGCTTTGGGGTTGCCATGGGAAATGCGCCCGACGAGGTCAAAAAGG
>JAKPII010000413.1 GCA_029549885.1 Planctomycetota bacterium | reverse complement strand
TCCATCACAGTTTACAGCCCCGAGGGGGCTTTCTGGAGTGTCAGCGTCTATCCGCGGGATGCCGATCCACAGAAATTGGCCGAGGCCGCCGTGGAGGCGATGCGTCAGGAATACGACACGCTTGAATATCAGTCGGCCCCGCTAACTCTTGCCGGGCGTTCGCTGGTGGGGTACGAGATGAACTTCTTTCTCTTGGATCTCGTGTGTACGGCCCAGGTCCACAGTGTGCGGACAAGTCAAGGAACGTATGTTTTCTTCAGCCAAGGCTGGGATCGGGATTACGAGAAACTGGCTGCCGTGTTTCAGGCGATGACCGTCAGTTGTCTCAACTCGATCAAAAGATTGTCATACTGGGATCCTCCCGATGTCTGACACGGCAACACGAGTTCCGAGAGGCAGCAAGGGACAGCACTCCCTACGCTGCGGATTTGTCTTGCCACTCAAAGGGACACGTCCATGCGCTATAGCTTCGAGCAAGAACAGCCCGCTTTCACCGGGCCGTATGCCCCTGAGGACGTTGGGGCCTTTCATACTCGCCGTAGCCTTCGTTTTTGTCTTCCTGGCCGGTCCTTTGGCAGGACAACAGCGCACGGGAACACCTCCGAGTGACGTCTTTGGCCAGCGGCGCCCGCTGCTGCAGATTGATGAGGCCAAGCTTCTCGCCGGCGGTCTGCAGAAGATCACGGCAAAGTACATTACGCTCTACACGGATTGCCCCCTCACGCAGGAAATCCTCCAACTGGGCGAGGTCTTCGATGCCGCTTATCCGCAGTGGTGCGAATACTTTGGTCTCACGCCGGGGAGCCGCCCCTGGCGAATGCAGGGCTTGTTGATGAAAGACGCCCAGCGGTTTCGCCAATTGGGTGTCCTTCCAGAGTGGTTGCCGCCTTTTACCAACGGGTATTCGGTGGGCGACATCCTTTGGTGTTACGACCAGGCGAGCGATTATTACCGGCGCCATTTGCTTCTTCACGAGGGGACCCACGGCTTTATCCGCGCCCATTTTGGGGATGGTGTGCCCCCGTGGTACAACGAGGGGATTGCCGAGTTATTGGGGACTCACTTTTGGAACGGCAGTCGATTGATCCTTGGTTATGTGCCGCGGACGCGAGAGGAAGTTCCCCTTTGGGGACGCGTGAAGATCGTTCGAGACGCTGTGCGGGCGGGTCAGCCGTTGTCGCTGGCCGAGGTGCTGGCCTTCGGGCCGACGGCCCATCGCGAGGTGGGACCATACGGTTGGTGTTGGGCGGCAACGGCCCTTTTTGATCGGGATGCGCGGTTTTCTCCGGTCTTTCGGGCTGCCGTAGGCTGGGTCAATCGCCCCGATTTCCAGCAGCAGTTTTTGAATCACTTGGGAAATCACTGGCGAGATGCCCAATGGCAATGGATGATCCTGCTAAGCAATCTGGATTACGGCTACGACTTTGATCGGGAAGCCAGCGATTTCGCCCGGGGGCAGCCTCTCCCACCTCATCAGGTCATGGTCCGTGTGGTTGCCGACCGAGGTTGGCAGAACTCGGGCTGGTATTTGGAGGCGGGGCGCACGTACTCGCTCACTGCCCGTGGCCGATTCGTCGTCGTCCAAGACGACCCTCCCTGGGAGAGCGAACCCCAAGGGGTGACGATACGCTATGTGCGAGGGAAACCCCTGGGTCTTCTCATGGCGGCCATTGTGCCT
>JAKPII010000406.1 GCA_029549885.1 Planctomycetota bacterium | reverse complement strand
CCGAACATGGTAGGCCGGAGGGTGAGATTTGGATGTCTCTCTCTTTGCGGTCCCTTGCCGAATTCTGAAGAGCGTTAGGCCCGCTGTAGCTTTCTCACGCCAGCACGCACCGTGTTAAATGGCAGTAAAATCTCTCCAGTTCACCGGTCATCTTGCCGTTGCCATGGGCCGATGATAGGCGTCCGAATTCTCCTCTCAGGGCCTTGAGTTTTCGGCAAACCCGAGGCTTGCTATGTCTTCGCCCCGGTAGGGCTACTCGGCTGGAAACGAGTGTTTCCTGAAGTAGCGAAAAGGGATGTCGAGTCCCAATTCGTCAAGAGGTTTTGCTATGGTTGGGTCCAAAGTGCAACCATTGATACGTTTACGCCCTACCCTATTTCGGGAAACTGAAACTGGCTTCGCGTGTATGCAAAGGCCACTCGTGCAATTCGTAGTAGGGTGCGTCGCGGAGTTACCACAAAGATTTCTTGAGCCCGGTAAAACCACTTTCAGTCCTAAACGTATGGTACGTCACGCTCCGATAACCGCTACATGAGATCGTGACGGACTCGTTCGGCACGAAAGACCAACCTTCCAGAATGCCGATCTCTACCGTCTTGTGCGGTCCAATGGTGACGTCAAGCGTCGCCTTCTGGTTGAAATCCTTATTGGACATGACCAATTGCACGGTAAGGGACCTACCCGTTAGGTTCGTGAGTAGGAGCACACTAGTTGATGGGTCTAGCAGCGAGGGGCGCATGGACACGTCGATCACAGTTGTGATCGAAGGTGTGGTGCTGTCGCAACCCGAGAGCGTCGTAACGAGGGCTATTACAATGGTGACAGTTGCAAAGTGGACAGGCCGCATAATATGCCCCCAACGTTTGGCGAATGTAACGGTTGACGGGGTTCCTATTCTTCCACGCCGGCTGGAATCCCACGGCAGCCGACCGACAGTCGTGATTTTAAATGCCGGATTTGGCTCGTCAAGCGCTCTGCAAAAATCGCGGATTTCTTGTGTTCGCCGGGCGCCGATTCGCTCTAAGCTGGCGTTCGTTTAGAAAGACGCGCTCTGTCGCCTCCGCGGTCCGGTACCGTCGGTTGGTCATATCTGCTGGCAATCTGGGAAGGACGCGGTCCGCCGCGTCCGCCGTGTTTTTGGGGGGGCGTTTGACCCGATTCGGCTACGACGCCGCGTGGCGGTCCGTCGCCACGGGGGAGATGCGGTCACTTGCCTCTGCTGTGTCATACCACGGGTTTGTTGTGTTCGTCGGCAGCACTAGTAGGTTTCGCGCTTAACGCACTAGGGTTGCGCCGAGCCGATATTTACCCCCTTAGTGAGAAAAGGGCGGTTATTTCCTTACCCTAGGCTGCGGTGGCGGCTATCTGGAAACATCGGAGCGGTTTGGGTAGATTATGTGCCATCTGACCACGATTTTGTGTCGGTGGATCACTTCGACAGAGGGGGTTTAAGCGAAAGGGGAGTACCTTATGCCTTGTGGTTGGATCGACTTGGTCTTGGCCTATTTGCATCTTCCACCGGACAAAACGTTGGCAATCGATGGATCGGAATCGCGGGCATGCCGCTATGCCAGCCTTGCGGCAGGGCGGGAGATAAAAGCGGAGGAGGTTCGCGACAACGCCAATCAGCTCGGCCGGAACCTGGAGCGGTTTCCGATGCCTTCCGAGCAAAAGGTGGGAAGGCTGAGGATTGGCCCGAAAGATAAGCGGTTGACGATCATTCACCCTCTGAGTGGTCAGAGTTCCGAGTTAGAAGTCGGGACACTTGAGGAGGAGAAAGTTGCGGCGGCGATCAAGGA
>JAKPII010000395.1 GCA_029549885.1 Planctomycetota bacterium | reverse complement strand
ATAGCCCCACGGGAGGTGGAGGTGATACGTTCCTGCAAAGCGCCCATTTCGGTAGCGAGGGTCGGTTGATAACCCACGGCCGAGGGCATTCGCCCGAGTAACGCCGAGACCTCACTTCCTGCCTGCGAGAAACGGAAAATGTTGTCAATAAACAGCAACACGTCGGTGCCCGTTGTATCGCGGAAATATTCCGCCATCGTCAGCGCCGACAGCGCCACCCGCAGACGTGCCCCAGGTGGTTCGTTCATTTGACCAAAGACCATGCACGTCTGTTCGATCACTTTCCGGCCAGTCGTCCCGATCTTGGCCTCCTGCATTTCCAGCCAGAGGTCATTTCCTTCACGCGTTCTTTCGCCGACACCGGCAAACACGGAGTATCCCCCGTGCGATGTAGCAATTCTTGCGATCAGTTCAGTCAGAATGACAGTCTTCCCCAGACCGGCACCACCAAAGAGCCCGGCTTTCCCGCCCCGCACAAAGGGTGTTAGCAAATCAATAACTTTGATGCCGGTTTCGAAAATCTCTACTTTGGTGGACAACTCAGTCACCGGCGGGGCTTCTCGGTGAATGGGCCACCAGTCCTCAGCCTCCACCGGCCCACGATCGTCAATGGGTTCGCCCAACAGGTTGAACACACGGCCGAGGATCCCTTTACCAACCGGCACTTTGACGGGCCCACCCGTGTCAAGGCATTTCATCCCCCGCACCAGTCCGTCCGTGCTTCCTAAGGCGACGCACCGCACACGACCGCCGCCCAGGTGTTGCTGCACTTCGCCCGTCAAATTGATGGAAAGCCCCTTAACCTGTTCCTGAATCTTGACGGCATTGTAGATCGCCGGCAAACGATGTTCGGGAAACTCGGCGTCAAACGTTGAGCCAATCACCTGGGTGATTCGCCCATAGTTGGGCTCCCGAACGACATCCACTCTCGGACGTCCTGATGTTGCCGTTGCATTCATCATGGTCTTACCTCAACAAGGAGTCACTTGATTGATCGAATGGATCGGGCTGTCGCTTCACGATCGCGGAACGAGGCGCACCACTTATTGTTTCTCCAAAGCTTCCGCGCCACTGACGATCTCCAGAATCTCTGATGTGATTTGTGTTTGTCGGGCTCGGTTATACGCAATACTGAGATTGGCCAGCATGGTGTCAGCATTTTCTGTGGCCGACTTCATGGCGACCATGCGGGCAATCTGTTCTGCCGCAGCAGACTCAAGAAAGCATCGGAACAACCGCATTTTGTACGCCGTGGGGACGATCTCTTCCAAAATGCTCTCCGGAGAAGGTAAAAATTCATATTCCACGGCGTGAAGCAGCCCATTCTCTTCTTCCATATCGAGACTGCTTAAAGGCAACAAAGTTTCGACAACAGGATATTGTCGGCTGGCTGATTCGAATTTCGTGTAAACAACATCCACTTGGTCAACGTCCCCGCTCGAAAACGCATCCCAGTACCGCACCGCGAGTCTTTCTACGTCCTCAAATTGGGGACGGGCATCAAAATGCGTGTAGCGCTCATCGACCGGAATGCGCCGGTATTTAAACGCGGAAATGCCCCGTTTGCCTGAAACCTCAATCCGTGTTTGCTCGACCTTGGTCCGGAGCGACCGCAGGTGGGATAGGGCCAGCCGCAGGACACCGGAGTTAAACCCACCGCACAGGCCACGATTGGAGGTCAACACCAAGACGAGCACGCGACGGGTCTCGGCATGTCGCTGCATGAGTGGATGGCGAATCTCGGTCCCCGCCTCTACAAGATGCCGCAGCAGGTTGGTCAGTCGTTGCGTATAGGCCGAGGCGGCCATGGCGCGATCCATCGCCCGCTTGAATCGCGCGGTGGAAATCAGCTCCATCGTCCGCGTAATCTTGCGGATATTCCGGACCGAACGACGCCTTCGCTCTAATGCTCTTGCCTTTGCCATGCCTGCGTATCTATTCTGATATCACGTTCCCCGGGCCCCCCAAACTCACTTGTCGCCAACCCTCACCACAGCATCATCTTTTGTGTCGAGAAACTTTCGGGCAAGCACACTATGCGGTTGCCGCTGCCTCCTTTGTCTTGGCCAAATACTGCTGGTTAAACTCCTCCAGGACAGCCACCAGTTTTTGCTCCGTTTCCGAATCGAGTTGTTTGGTATCGGTAATGTGCTGCCAAAGGGCCCGATGATTTTGGTGTACGAAGTCCAAAAATTCCTTTTCCCAATTTCGAACTTGCGTTACCGGGATAGGATCCAGATATCCTTTTGTGCCCGCATAAATGACCAGCACCTGGTCTGTGACGTGCATGGGCTGGTATTGTGGTTGCTTCAAAAGCTCCGTCATCCGATATCCACGATCAAGGCGGGCTTGTGTTGCGGGATCGAGTTCTGTTCCCAGTTGGGCGAAAGCTTCCAGCTCGCGGAATGCCGCCAAGTCCAGACGCAAACCACCCGCAACTTTCTTCATAGCCGGAATCTGGGCCTTGCCACCGACCCGAGAGACCGAAATACCAACGTTCATGGCGGGCCGCTGACCGGCAAAAAATAGGTCGGGCTGGAGGTAGATTTGGCCGTCCGTGATAGAAATGACGTTTGTCGGAATATAGGCGGAAACCTCGCCCTCCAGGGTCTCCACGATAGGTAAGGCCGTGAGTGAACCACCGCCCAGTTCGTCACTCAGCTTAGCGGCTCGCTCCAGAAGGCGGCTGTGACAATAGAAGATGTCACCAGGATAGGCTTCACGTCCCGGTGGCCGCCGCATGAGCAAAGACAACTGTCGATAAGCCTGGGCCTGCCGTGTCAAGTCGTCATATACGACGAGGGCATGCTCGCCCTTATACATGAAATACTCGGCCATGGCACATCCAGCATAAGGTGCCACATATTGAAGTGGAGCAGGGTCACTAGCGCCGGCCACAATCACGGTGGTGTAATCCATCGCACCGTAGCGACGGAGCACATCGATAATCTGCGCTACGCTCGATTCCTTCTGGCCGATGGCCACATAAAAACACTTGACACCCGTTCCCTTCTGGTTAATGATCGTGTCAATACAAATGGCCGTTTTTCCCGTCTTACGGTCGCCGATGATCAGCTCCCGTTGGCCCCGACCAATGGGTGTCATGGAATCGATAGCCTTGATGCCCGTCTGGAGCGGTTCCTTGACGGGCTGCCGATGGGCCACACCGGGTGCCGGGCTTTCCACTGGGCGTCGCTCTGTCGTAACAATGGGGCCGCGACCATCAAGCGGATTCCCAAGGGGGTCGATGACCCGTCCCAACACGGCGTCGCCCACCGGGACGCTCAGTAGTTCCCCGGTGCTCCTTACTTCGTCGCCCTCTTGGATTCCCAAAAAGTCTCCCAAAATAATGACCCCAACGGAATTCTCTTCCAGATTGAAGGCCAGGCCGCGGACACCGTTGGGGAACTCGACCATTTCGCCGGCCATCACGCCGGACAAGCCGTAAACTCGGGCAATACCGTCCCCTACTTCGAGAACCCTTCCGACCTCACGAACGTCGATCCTGGCCTCGTACTGTTCAATTTCCTGTTGAATGACTGAGGCGATCTCGTCGGCTTTGAATCTCATGGGCACTCCTGTCGATAATTTGCTTCTTCAGCCTTTCCAGTTGGGCCGACACAGATGCATCGATAACCTTATCTCCAATTTCGATAACGATCCCGCCAATCACACGAGGATCAACCCGGTACGACACCCGGGGTTCTCCTTGGATCAAACCGCGGAGACGCGTTGCCAATTGTTCTGAGAGTTTTTCATCGAGCGGTGCGGCCGTCACGACGCGGACCGGAACGATGCCGCGTCGCCGATCGAACTCTTCATGTATGGCGTGGACAATCGGGAGAAAGATATCAAGACGCCCGCGCCGAGACAAAACTTTCAAAAAGTTCAACACCAGTTGTGATACTCGGCCTTTGAAGACGCGGTCGATAATGCCAACCTTCTCCTCGTGAGAAATGATGTTCGAGCCCAAAATCTCTGCAAAACGTGGATGCGGCTTCAAAACTTCATCGACAATTGCGTCGAGTTCGGCAATCGCCGATTCGGTCTCCCCGCTCTTTTCGGTGACGTTCAAGAACGCCTCGGCATAAACCGCGGCGATGCGCTCGACGGTCACATCACCGGCGAATTCCGCCGCAAATCGAGAGTCCTGGGCGTCAAAGTTTTGACTCGTCATCACCGATAATTCCCGCTTTGTTCTGGGACTACGCCCACCGCTCGTTCAGTTCAATTTTGGAGGTTTCAACTCGGCGATCGATCCCAGTGCTTGCTCAATGATGCGCTGGTGGGCCGCGGGGTCCAGTCTCGCGGAGATAATCTTTCCAGCCAGCTCCACAGCAAGCGTCGCGCTGCGCTGGGTCAGTTCTTTTAACGCTTGATCCGCCGCCTGTTCGATTTCGGCCAACTTTCGCTGATACTCGGCTTCGGCTTCTTGCCGGGCTTTGGCTATTAACTCTTCGCTCATTGTCTGGGCGTCCTTTCTGGCCCGTTCGAGAATTGCCCGAACTTCACCTTCCACGGCTGCCATTCGCTTCTGATATTCCGCCAAAAGGCGTTTTGCCTCCTGGTTGGCGTTTTCAGCCTCAAGGATTTCCTGTCGCACGTGATTTTCCCGCTGATCAAGAGCCTCCACGAGCGGTTTCCAGGCGAACTTCCGCAGGACCACAAGGACACCAACAAAAACCACGGCCGTCCAAAGGGCGAGATCCGCCTTGAAATCCAGCGGGTTGACGGACTCGGCCACATTGGCCTCCCCACGCTCGGCGTGACTTTCGGCGCAGGAAACAATCCTCTGCGGGCCCGCGCAGATCAACAAACCCCCTAGGACCAGCGGAAGAACCTGGCGGAACAAGGCCATAGCTAACTTACTCCGTCTTATCGACGTAGTCATACGTCCGAGAAAAAAAGAACACTCGATCGCGCACCGATAAACCGAAAATACCCCCTGGGCGAGGGTGGTGCTCCGTCGCCCAGGGAGTCTTGCGCTAAACCTCAGCCCGTAAAGAACAGTGCGATCAAGCACACGATCAACGCGAAAAACGTGACACCTTCGATCAACGCTGCCGAAATGATCATCGCCGTCTGAATATTGCTGGCGACTTCAGGCTGACGCGACATCGATTCCACGGCAGAACTTCCAATCCGACCGATGCCGAAGGCCGCACCCAAGATGATCAAACCGGCGCCAAAGGCCCCGCCGAAGAAGATGGAAAACCGGTTCGCCCCTTTTGCCTCGACGGCCTGAGTCTCAGTGGCCGCCTGCGCAGCCGCTCCTCCCGCCTCACCACCAGTGACCTCTTCGCCCTTGGCCAAAAGACCACTGGATGCCAAAACCAGTCCCAACACCAGCGCTGTAAGCCACTTGTTCACGGGAAAGATCTCCTTTATCCAACAAAACCCTTCAGTTCCCTGGCCCGCACAATGGCCATGCCGTATCCGTGTTTCTCCGATGAACGTCGTTTAACGTCTCACAGGTTTCTACGCTACTACCGCTCGTTGAGTTGTACAAATCCGGCCTCGCTGTTGTCGGCTCTTCCTTAGACCAAACGATTGTCCTTATATGGCCTTGAGTCGGCTAGTGTTGATGCACCGACATGCCAATAAATAGCGCGGCCAAAAAGGTGAAAATGTATGCCTGCAAGAATGCGACAAACAGTTCCAGCATCATGAGCGCAACCTGCCCGGCTACGCTGGCAACCGTCACGCCGAACCACAAAATCATCCACATGCTGGCGACGGCCGCAATGAAACTCAGGATGACCGCCAGCACCAAATGCCCTGCAAACATATTGGCCATAAGACGCACGGCCAACACGGCGTGCTTAATGCACAGTCCCGCCAGTTCGATGAACCATAACATGATTACGAGGACGATGCCTAGTGCCCCTTTCATATCCATGCGAGGAACCAGGCCCTTGAAGTAGCCCAGCAGACCGTGCTCTTGTATTCCCGCACCGACGACGGCTCCGAACGTCAACAGGGCCAAGACACCTGTGACGCTCAGCGATCCGGTGGGTGAACCCGCCCAAGGCAACAGGCCCATGAGGTTGCAGAACAACACAAAGAAGAAAACATTCCACAAAAATGGCAGAAAACGGCCGGCCTCGTGCTCGCCAATGGCGGGCCTCGCCACATGATTGCGTATATAACAAAGGATTGCGTCAAAAAAAGTCATCAGTCGCCCGCGCGGCGGTCGTCCTCCTCGCAGGTGCCATGCCATCGGAATAAAGATCAGAAACATGAGAACCGCCACAGCCAACTCGATGACCATGAACTTCGTGAGTTGAATCCGTAGCGGAATTTCGATGACTTCGCGACCTGCCCCGAAAAGGCTGAAGGGAAATGTACCACCAGGAACTTGGATTGTCCCCAAGTCGATCAACGGCAAGTCCAAGTGGATGCCAAAGGGCAGATGAAAAGCCGTCGCATCCTTGACGTGTTCACCAGCGACCGCGATATCCAGTCCCATCTTTCGCCGGCCTCCACTTAGAGCTTACCTCGCTAGCGGGACTCCGAATGGTTGATCATTCCACATCGGCGTTTCGCACCGTCGCCACGTACGGCCGAGCCTATCGAAGCAGTGTTCTTTCTGAGCTGCTGTAGCGCTAGAATCGTCTCGCATCCCAGAATCGAGATGTAAAACACTATAAGATACAGCAGAAAACTGGTGGTGACTAGTCCTGCTGGCAGGACGAGCAGAAGCGCCAGAGATAGCAGTGTAGCCGCGGTCCGAACAGGCGTGGCCGCGAGAGGTGCCCAAAGCTCCCAGGTCGTACCTCGGCTGAAACAAAGAACGGCCAGACCGGCCATACCGCCAAAGCCGCTGACCACTACCGCAAGCACTAGCCGCAAGAGTTCGCCACTTGGGTTCCTCAGAGCAAGAAAAATCACGGCCGCAAAAATCAGTGAAATTACCCCCACCACCCCGGCTAGCACAACGGTACCCCGCGCAAAGTCCACACAGGATGTGCTCAAAAAGGGCGGATTGATTTGCTTGACCTGGTGACCCGACATGGAGGTTACCCATTATGCTATTCGTGGGGCGGTTCCTTAGGCTCTCCGAATTGCCTGGACTGTTCGTTTTTGGCCGCCTTCGCGCGAGAGTGGTTCAATCCTTTGGCAAACTGCACAAAATGTAGCGTCCCCGCCGAAAAACCGATGAGAACCCCCACCAATGTAAGCGCCGGAAAGGTATGCCACTTTCGATCTGCGAAAAAACCCATCAGGCTGGGTAAGACGAGTTCCAAGGCGATGGTGATAATCTGAGAGCTTATTTGGTAACCCATCACCCAGGTTGCCCGCGTGTCCTTTGTGGAACGTTTTTGTCGATGTCCCAACGAACTCTCCCGCTTCTGCCGACGGAATGACGCAGGGGAAATCGCTCCTACCGATTAATTTTGCCTTCTTCTCTCCAAATATCCCAGTTCAGCTATATTGCTCGCGCCAATCGTTCGGTAGATGCGCAAATAACCCACCTCAGTGGGTTAGCCCGGTACATTAAGACAACTCTATTAAGCTCCTATTCGTCAATTAATATGTATCTTTTGTGATGATGCGAAAAACCTCGCTGAAGCGAAAATGCAAGAGGCCTTTTGGGTGATCGCTGGCCCAATGAAAATACTCCCAATGGCGCCACGGTTGCGAAAGATAGGCGCACAGTGTACAATAAACCTCAGTAGCATAGCCATAGCAGGGAGCGACAACAAGCGGTGCGGTCCCTGGGGACGAGCGATCGCCGGCGCTGTCTGCTAAGTATCGAGTCACCTTTATTTCGGGCAGAACCTTCCCCTGTGGTGCGACTGAGAATGAGGGCACGGATGACCTCCTAGACCAGCGTCTCGTGTCCTCGATGGCTGCGTATGTTTTGGCCCACCAGCCGGCCAGACGTCAAGACCTAGCGGCGATGCGATGACACGGAGCGTAAGGGAATGTGATATCGGGCGATGGCCTGATGTATTTGCGCGTTTTGCCGGAGGTTGAGTCTGTGATCACCGCCGCGGAATTGACACTACACACCGTGAAAGACTTGGCCGAGATGGCCAAGAAAAAAGGAATTTCCGGTTGGCGCTCCATGAGGAAACAGGAGCTTATTGAAGCCCTCCTAAACGTAGCAAGGAGGGAGGCTAGGCAGCGAAAAGCCAAACAGAAATCGGTAACCAGTAAAACGAGTAAAGGGGGCAGGATCAAGGGACAAAGTAGTAGTGACAATGGGAAGGTAAAACGCGGGCAACCGGCAGACTCGTCGAAAGCTTCTTCTTCAGCGAAGTCCGTTGACCAAAAATCGTCTCGAACGCGATCAAATAGTGCCTCTCTCGCCACGTCCGAAGTCTCGGGTGGAACTCGTCGAAAAGTCAAGGCTGCACCGCCTAGCCCGGAAGTGCAAAAACAAGTCGAGGAATTACGGCGCGAACTCATTGACGCAAAAGACCTCGCGAACAGTTCCCGCGAAGGTAGCTTGGGGGCGACCAAAGACCGTTTGGTTCTCATGGTCCGCGACCCCTACTGGTTGCAGGCCTATTGGGAGATCGCTCGTCAAACGGTGGAACGGGCCCGCGCGGCGCTGGGGCAGAATTGGCATTTGGCGCGGCCGGTCCTGCGGCTCTGGGAGATCCGCCGTGATGGTACCAGTCATGTGGAGCGAATCCATCTTCGTGACATCGAAATCCACGGCCGTGTGAATAACTGGTATATCAATGTTGACCATCCGCCGCGGTCTTTTGAAGTCGATATCGGCTACGTGAGCCCCGAGGGTAAGTTCTTCTGTCTCACCCGAAGTAACATTGTGACGACACCGCTGGCATCAGCCGCCGGGCCTGATCTTGACTGGGCGATCCTCGCGGATGAGTACGAGCGGGTATATGCCCTCAGTGGCGGATACGATGAAGCCACCGACACAAGTGAACTGCGTGAGGTGTTGGAGGACCGGCTGCGGCGGCCCTTGGGCGGATCGGTTATTCAACGGTTGGGCATGGGGATGGAGGGGCAAACGGAGCATCGCTCTCGGTTTCCTTTTCATGTCGATGCCGAGTTGATCGTTTTTGGGCACATCCAGGCAGGTTATCAGGTGACAATTCGGGGTGAACCCGTGCCTGTGGGGCCGGATGGCCGGTTTTCCCTGCGATTGCCGTTGCCTGATCGCCGACACGTGTTGCCCGTTGTGGGGCAAAGCCCTGATGGGGCCGAACAACGGACAATCGTTCTCGCTGTGGAGCGTAACACCAAAGTGATGGAACCTTTGTTGAAAGAAAATGATCCCCAGGCATGAGCGCTCCCGGTGATCGGTTGTGTCTTAGTGTGCCCCCTGTGTATTCCCAAGCCTTGCCCTGATCCTTGCCGCATCGTTTTTGTCTTTCAGCGAAAAAGGTGTTGGTGGGAATCCTATTCCTGCATTTCTGATTGCTCTTCGCGCGATCATCGAGGCTTTGTCATTTCCTCTCTGGAGGGCAACTGGGGAGGGTTTCTTGGCTTCACACCGCGTCCGGGCGCGTATTTCCCCATAAAATACCTGGTACGGAACAAATGACAAATTACAGGGATTGCCCCAAAACAGGGGCCTATTGCGGGATCAAAAGGAAACTCTTGCCTCACAAAAGGAATCATGATGGGATCAGCTAAGCAAGTGATTGGGCTTGTTTTAATCGTGGGGGTATGCCTGGGAGCAGGCTTGTTGGGGTCGATAGCCACGACTTCCCAAGTGGACGGTTGGTACAAAACGCTGAACAAACCGTCCTGGAATCCGCCCAGTCAGGTTTTTGGCCCGGTTTGGACAACGCTCTATATCTTGATGGGCGTTGCCGCTTGGTTGGTATGGAGGTCTGCGGACGCGCGGTCCACATGGCTGCCGCTCGCGCTGTTTGGGATTCAACTTGCCCTGAACGCCGCCTGGTCTTGGAT
>JAKPII010000352.1 GCA_029549885.1 Planctomycetota bacterium | reverse complement strand
AGCCTGAGTACCGGTCAACTGCCGGCCTTCGTCAACATTTGTTCCACTTCATCCCTAGTGGGAAACGAAGTTTGTGCCCCTGGGCGGGTCACGGAAATAGCCGCCGCACATGTGGCCCAACGAATGGCTTTTTCCCAGGGTTGATTCTCGGCCAGTGCCGCGGCGAGAGCCCCGTTGAAAGCGTCACCCGCCCCGGTGGTGTCCACGGCATTGACGCGGAAAGCGGGATATGCTGCGGTTCGCTCCGCATCCACCACAAGACAGCCTTGACTTCTCAGTGTGACGATCACCTTGTTGACGCCCTTCTGCCTTAGGACATAGGCCGCCCGTTGTGCCGAATCGATGTCGGAGACCTCCACCCCTGCCAATCGGGAGACCTCCGACTGGTTAGGAGTAATAATGTCAACGGATTTAAGCATCTCAGGGGGAGGGCTATCCAAGGCCGGGGCGGGATTGAGGATCGTGATCAGTCCGGCTTCCTTAGCCCGCTTCAAACCGGCAATCACAGTCTCCACGGGAATCTCTAGGCAGGTCAAAAAAACCTTAGCGGAGCGGAATACTGTCTCGGGGACCGCCGCAACATCGGAAGGCGACAAGAGGGCATTTGCCCCGGAAGCCACGGCAATCATGTTTTCGGCGTGCTGATCGACGATAATAAGTGCGACACCCGATGGGCTTTGGGGTTTTGTGACCACGTACTCAAGGTCGATCTTCTCTTGACCGAGGTGGGCGAGACTCTCCCGCCCAAATCCGTCGTCCCCTACAGCCGCGATTAAGGTAACGACGGAGCGTCCCACACGTGCCGCGGCGACCGCCTGATTAGCCCCTTTTCCGCCCTGGCTTTGATAGAACGTTCCCCCAATGACCGTGCTCCCTGGCCGAGGGAGCTCCGGAACCTTCACGACCAAATCGGTGTTAATGGAGCCAAGAACAATCACTCGAGCGTCATTCATCGTTGTCATGTATGGCTAAAAAGCTTTTTTCGAACGAACATTGTCGCAGACCCAAATCCCCTCGGATCTCCCGTCTGCCGCGATTGCCGCGTCGGAGATATCACTTGCCGATGCAGAACCGCGAAAAAATGCGGTCTAACACATCCTCGGTGTAAACCGTCCCCAAGATGATCTCGAATTCATCAATCGCGGCACGCAAGGCACTGGCAATAGTTTCTTCCGGGGAGTTGGATCGTGCAAGGGCCTCTGCCTCGGTAAGGGCCTCGTGGGCCCTCAACAGTGCTGAGCGGCAACGAACGGCCGTCGCCGTCACAATATCAGCCGTGGATTGGTGATGCTCGATAAGTCGGGCGATAATCAGGTCCTTCAGCTCGTTGACGCCGACGCCCGTTTGCGCACTGACCCTGAGGCAGTCTGGCAAGCTCCGAATCGTGGCTTCATCAGGTTCAAGATCAATCTTGGTCAAAACCACAATTGAGGCCGGATCGAGATGTTCCAGCCACGTCTGTTCGTCTGACTGAAGGGGCCGAGACACATCGACGCAAAAAAGCCGAATATCCGCTCTTTCGATCAATGCTCGCGCCTTGGCCTGGGCTGCCTGATCCACTATTGAGTTCGAGCCTTGAAAGGAATGATACCTTGCAGCATTTTCGGTAGATTCTACTCCCATGGGCATCTGTGACGAGACACTTTGCACGAGCTGCCACAATCCGGCGGTATCGACAAGTTGGAACTTGACCCCGCCGTGTTCGCACACCGCTGTTAAGTAATCGCGCGTTGTGCCCGGAACGGGCGACACGATAGCCCGCGTGCCACCTAATAGGGCATTAAACAAGGTGCTCTTTCCAACATTGGGGCGGCCCAGGAGGACGACCATAGGTAGCTCATCGGCTGTCCGTCGTTTGAAAGCACGTTCGATGATTTCGGTGACCGACTGCCGGGCTTGTGACAGACGTTGCCAAAGCACATCCCGCGACAAAAAGGGCAGGTCTTCTTCCACGAAGTCGAAGCCTAACTCAAGTTCGACGAGCAGGTCTAACAGTCCTTCACGCAGTTTCTGAAGTGGCGTGCCCAATCCTCCCGCGAGTTGATCAAGCGCGTGACGCAGTTCCTCAGGGTCAACCGCGTCGATCACACCCAGCACGGCCTCGGCCTGCGTCAGGTCCAATCGCCCGGAAAGGAAGGCCCGCAAGGTAAACTCGCCAGGTTCTGCGGGACGAACCTGCAACTCTGTAAGAACGGCCTCTGCGAGAGGATGACAACACCACATATGAATCTCGGCGACGGCCTGGCCGGTGTAGCTTCGGCCCGGTGGCCAGTAGTAGAGCTCACACGGCACTGTTCCCTGGAGTTGGGGCAAACGCAAAGACGCGGCCCGAATAACCGGCTCTGCGGGCACCACCGGGAGGTCATTATCACAAATCGTGATGACCCGGTGGACGGCTTGCCAGGTCTCGGGACCTGAAATTCTTATGATCAGCCGTGCACCGAATCCCTTCGGGGTTGCAATAGCTGCAATCGTCTCCTCGGGATTGCGGATCATAGCCGAGGCTCATTTGGTGATTGTGGAGCGCTGCCGTCGCGCTAGCTTTTCCGCCTGATTCTTATCGGCTGCCTTAAGCAATTGGACCAGCCATTGTGGTAGCTGGATTTTGACGCGGCTCCATTGCTTCCGTCGCTTTCGTTGATCAGCACCACGATCTGGACACTTTTGCGTCGTTTTGAGAAGGATTTGCCGCTCTGCCATTCCCCAAAGGCTGGAGGCGATGAAATAGATACAGAGACCACTGGGTACCTTATAGAAGAGAATTCCCATAAAGATCATCATGAAATTCATGATTTTCTGCTGCATAGCAGCTTGTTCATCCGTGGGCTGGGGCATCATCTTTTTCTGTTGCCAAAGAAAAATGGCAATAGTCAAGATTGGTAAGATGTTGAAATACGGCCCAAGCGCAAACATCCCCTGACCACGATTGAACCATTCCGGCCATAGGAAACTCCAATCGAACAGCATATCGGGCGCTGCTAAATTCGAGCACCAGCGAATCGACTCCGAAATCAGGGGTGCCTGACGGAGTTCGACGTCAATGGCCAGTGCCTTATACAGTCCAATGAAAATAGGAAGCTGGATAAAAAGGACCAGGCACCCGGAGAACGGGTTGTAGTTGTGTTGTCGGAAAAGCTCTTGTGTCGCTCGGTTCCGTTCCTGAAGGTCCTTGTATTTCTCCTGGATTTTCTTGATCTCCGGTTGAAGTTCCTGCATTTTCTGAACGTTAAGGGCCTGTTTTCGGCTGATCGGGAACATCGCCAGCCTGACGATCACCGTCAGTAAGATAATGGCGAGCCCATAGTTGAAGACCAAGTAATTGTGGAAGAGATGCAGGAGTTTCGTCATGGGGTCTGCCACGAACCAGAACCAACCATACTGGATTAATCCGTGAAGGCCGTACGTGGCAAGCAATTTCTGCCGTTTCGGACCCGCGAATATGGTATATTCGTGGGTCAATTGGCCACCCGGCTGGAGAACCGTGGGGACTGAATGAACACGACACGAAACGTTAGTTAAGAACTGATAATCAGGTTCAACCGGGCCCACTCGAATAGGACGGGCCTCATCGAACCAGGGTTCGTCAAGACGTGACCTCTTGGGAAGCATGATCACCGAGAAATACTGGGCATCTACGCCCAAGGCGGTGATTGTTTCGCTCGCATCTTTCCAAGGGACGCCCCATTTGTCCTTAACAATAGCCGGACATGCGACCAATTGAACGGCACCTTTACCCATTCGAACCGCCACATCCCGTAGGCCAACGGCGCTCCAACTGTTGCTCATTTTGCGGGCATACCAAGCTCCCTCCGTGGGCAGACCGTTAGGCCCGTCCAATTCATATGCTATTTCTTGAGCATCTTTCCCCACGTTAATGACGTCGATTGTCAGGTCGAAATGGTAGCTTGGGTTATCGGGGTCGGTTTGCTTGTCCGCCGGGACTTTTGTCAATGTGTATGTTTTTAAGACAACTAGCCCCAGTCGCTCATGGTAAATGCCAAATCGCACAGATTCTCGCGGTTGAGGGATCGAGTCAATTTCTGTGTTACCCCATGTTTCAGGGCGACGTGGATCACTCGTGTCGGCGAGGATATGCCAGTTTTCCGAACGCATTCCCAGCTCGGGAATCTCGGCATGCAGCCACTGCAAATAAAGGAGCTCCTTTTCCATGGGGTCTTTGACTTCCGCCATGCGTTCTTCAAAAGGCGCACGCAGGTCGGCAAGTCGCGTCTTGTTTGCTAGGGCGAGGGCCATCTCAAAGGAGAAAGGCGCACCGGCCTCGCGTCGAATCAGTCTCAGTGGTGGACGCCGCAACCTAGCATCGAGGACCATCTCTTTTTCGCCGCGCCGGACGCGGATTTTTACGGACTGATTGGGCCGGCAGCGTGAAAGAATGGCCTCCATGCTCCGCAAGTCGTACACCCTCTGATTTTCGATTTCGGTGATCACGTCGCCAGGTAGCAATCCAGCCTCGGCAGCGGGGGTTCCCGGACCGACCACATCCACTCGAACGCCGTCCTCACCAGCTGCAGGATCGATGGCAATGGCCCCAAGATAACCACCGGGCTGCTCGGTATCGCAGTATCGGAGGCTACTCATCTCGATGGAGACCACAGACGCTCCACGGTTCGACAGTGTGATCAACATCCGATATGGTCCCGCCGGATCGAGCGAACCCAGCGTGAGGTACCGAGTAGGCGGTTTGGGGAGTGAACGAGGCGATTCGTCGGGCTCTTTCTTTTCTTCTTGCCGAGAGGCCGTGGATTGCGAAACAGCCGTTTCTTCTTCCGAGGCACTGGGTTGCTTGGGACCGTCCTCGGTTTTGGGCTCCGAGCTCGGTTGGGTGCCTTTTATTTCGCCCGACGCATTGTCCGCGACGACCTTCTCCGCCGGGGGCGGCTGTACCTTGTTCGGTTGGGGCGAGAAGAGGGAAGACAGATAAATATTGACGACGATAATCGCCATAGAGATGGCCAAGAATGCGAAATATCTCGCCCAAATTCGACTATTATCCTGTCCAAGCATCGCAGCCTTTCAAATCTCAAAAAACGAGTTGCATTCAAACTTTGATAGGTCAGACCGGGTAACCGCTATCCGAGGAATGGCCCTCCCCAGTGGCAAATCATACCACCCCAAGGTGGCAATTTCTCAGGAGGCGGTCCACCACGTTTGCCGGTAATTGTTGCCCTATTTTCCCCACTGTGGCCAATAAGTGTTATTGTGAATGATTCCCGAAATTACGCAAGGTCCAAAGAGGGACGGCGGCGGGGACTGTACCAGCGGCACACCAATCATCCGGTGTGTTCCCGGCAAGGCGTCCCTTTACTCAGAAATAGCGGCACGAACAGCCGTCGGGCTTGTGGGAACATCAGGCCCCGATCTAGACTGCCGGCTCGATTTACCGCCCAAATCTGGACCAGCAAGCCAATCCCATGATCTGGCCACCACAGCGCGTGGCCATTCATAACCAAATGACTGGAGCGACGCACGCTCTCGTGCCCGTTGGGCGGCCAATACATGCGGCATGATATTTCCGGGAGGGCCAGCGCGGACCCCGCCAAGCCCGGCCTGTGGTTCCCTATCACAGCGCGTGGCCGCGTTCCGGTCGTTTGGCTGTTCGTGGATAAGATTGGCCCTACGTCGAAGCGAAGGACTTTAGCTAAATTGCTGTCCGAGATACTTGCCAGACCTATCCCGAGCGAGTACCATACCGGTTGTGAGGATCGTACCAGCAAGGAAATTTCGAGGAGGTGCGACGGATGGCGTACGGATACTTCATTCAGGGATGTCCGACATGTGGTCGGAAGGTCCAAATTCGGCTCGATTACCTGGGGAAATACG
>JAKPII010000347.1 GCA_029549885.1 Planctomycetota bacterium | reverse complement strand
CGTCTTGGCACTGACCTTAGGCGTCGCTTCCCTGAGCATGATCATCCAGGCACGTGCGTTTTGGTCGTCGGAAGGTACACCCGCGATTTCAGACGAGTCAATGACGTCGTCACCATTCTTGTCGAAGGCCTTTGCCAGAGTGGGCCAGGCAGGCGGTGTGAAGTCGGAAGGCAGATCCTTTCCGATCACCCCTGCGAGAATGCCACGAATGGGTGGCGGATAGGCGTCATTCGTGCGTCCCGCCAGGTTGGAACCGATCAACCATGCCACCCCCAACATGAGGAAGGCGATGAAGCTTTGAGCACTCGCCCGGAGCTCACGCGGGGCCTTCTTGTCCACGAAGATATAGGAGCCGACGTAAACGAATACGTAACAGAATCCGTGGACCAAAATCCCTAGCAGGGCCAACGGGAAACTCAGGGTAGCAAACAACGCATATCGCAACGCCCAAACGAGCATGCCGATGGCCAAAATCCGCGACAAGCCGATTTTAGCAATGAAGAACGGCATGGCGGCCATGGCAACAATTTCGCAGACCTGCCCCAGCGTCATCAAGGCCGTCGGGGCCGGTGCTCCAATTTGAGTTAGGTACAAATTGCAACTGACGAAATAGTACACGGCGGGAATGCCGATTAAGAAGGCACACACCGTAAAGAGCAGGAACTCAGGATCTTTCAGCAGCTTAACGGCCCCGAGCCCCAACACATCGCTTACCTTGCTTTCCTTAGCCTGAGGTGGCGTGTGCGGCAGTGTTAAGGCGTAAAGTCCCAAAAGTACCTCGATGACGCCGCCAAGGTAGAAGAAAGCCGGGCTGCGCTCACCTAAGAGGAAGCCGACAATCCACCCGGAAATGATCCAGCCGATTGTGCCGAACATGGCGATCCGCGGAAACGTGGCCGGATCATCCAAGTTCCGAAACGTGAGGGAATTGGCAAGGGCCAATGTGGGCATGAAGGCCAAAGTGCTGATCATCAAGAAGAGAAAGAGAAACTCGAACCTGCCTTGCAGACCGGCAAGGAATAGGCAAATCCCGCCGACCAGATGAAGGGCGCACAAGACTTTCTCGGTGGCAAACAGTCGATCGGCAACATATCCGACAAAGAGTGGTGAAATGATCGCCGCAATGGCCGTGGTGGAAAAGATCCAACCCATATGGGCGCCCGTCAATCCCAGGGCCTCGGGTCCATACGTTCCGATGGGCACCATCCAGCACGCCCACACGAAGAACTGGAGGAACATCATTGCCGATAGCCGAACTCTCAGCAGCATTTTTTCAGACATAACTCGTTCCTCACTTTTAAGGTCCCCGCCTCAGATGCGTCTCTTCTGGTTTCGAACCGTTAACCGTGATAGAGATTCTAGTCTCAAAACACCGCCATACGCAACAGGGGCGTTGAGAAACGGACGATCAACTCGTTAGTTTTCCTTTCAGCCACAATCGGAGGGTATTCAACATATGTTTGCCCATCGTCAAACGGACAAAGTCCGGGTGGCTTCCAAAACGAATCTCTTGTTGAAAAGATGTTTCCCCGGAGACAACACCCACAGCAAACGAAACGACTCGCGACAGCTCCGTAGGCTTCAGCGAACTGACGGCCAGGCCAATATCCGCGCCAAACAGCGTTCGCACATGACTGGCCAACAAGACCGTCAATCCCTGTCGGTCACTTGGCACCGGCTGACCGCTGCTTGCCGAAGGGGATCCCACGATCCGGTGCACGCTGTCCTCACTGGCCAAGACGATACCACCTCGAAATGGCTTGCCTTGGGACTGGGCCTTCGACTGATAAAGCCAATCCGCCACCATACCGCTGGTGTCTGTCTCCACGATGGCGAGGGTTTTTCCGAGTTCGCTGAGACGTGCCAAAACAACATCTTGTAATTCTTCCTCGTCGTAACCGAATATTAAATCGCCCAAGCATTGCTGGATGATCTCGACCGTGGGGAGGATTTTCTCTTCACATGCCTGGCGATTCGGACCCTTGGTTGATATGCGAAGGATGATCGTGTTTTTGGAGGCATTGATTCCCACAAGAGGATCGTTACCTCGCCGGATCAAATCGGGGAGCATCGACTCGACTTGGCTTTCGCCCGCACCAAAGCACTTGATATCGCGGTGGAGGATGTACTCTTTCCCTGCCCCGATTTTGCGAAGCCGTTCTTCCACTTCCGGCCACATTTCGTAAACCTCGCTGGGGATCCCCGGCAAGCAGAAGAAATGGCACGGACTTCGGTCCTCTCGCGGAATGGTCATGGCAATCCCCGGTGCCGTTCCGTTGGGGTTCCGAATCATCTCGCTACCTACGGGAAAAGCTGCTTGAATGCGGTTGCGCTCGGGCATGGGGCGCTGCCGCTGGGCGAAAAAGCGTCGAACATGTTCCAGAGCCTCTGGCAATTCGATGAGCTGGCGCCCCGTGACATTGGCCAGCGCCTCACGCGTCAGATCGTCCGCGGTTGGCCCTAATCCTCCCGTTGTCACCACCACGTCTGATCGCTCGATGGCTTGACGAAAGACCGCCACCATGGCCTGGAGATCGTCACCTACGCACGTGTGATACATGACACGAATGCCCAAATCTTCCAGGCGAATGCTGAGCCATTGGCTGTTGGTATCGAGAATCCGTCCGCTGGTAATTTCGTCACCGTTTGCGATAACTTCTGCCTGCATAGATTCATCCGTTTTGTAGAGTGAGTACTTTTTGTATGGTCTGGCTTGCCAAAAAAGGTCAAACTATTCCGCAGCACCAGTGGCGAGCAGTGCCTTCCACTTCTCGCGGAGCTGCAAAAGCTCTTGATATTGTTGCTCGTCGAAATAACCTCGCCGCTGGCCGTACAGGTCCATCCAGATAATCAAGCGCTCTTTCTCTTCTGCCGTCAACTCCGAAATGCGTCCGCCTTTTTCCAGCACAGCCCACAGCGGATTCATACGGGCCAGTCCTTCTCCTGGAAGTGATCGCCCTCGTCGGTAGGCCGTAGCGACGGCCTCGGCCAGGCTAGGATGTCCATAGTTAACCAGCGTCTTATACGAGGCGCCCGGTGTTAAATCCAAAGCGGCAGCCTTCTCACCAGGGGCGTGGCATTTGACACAATGCCGGTCCAGGACAGGCTGAACAAGTCTGTCATAATCGAACGGCCAAGACCCCTCTGGGCCGGGCAAGATCAGTGACGGTTCGCGCTGCAACGCAGCAATGGGTTTGTTGAGCGGAGTTGAATTCCGCGGTTCGTGACAACCCACACAGGATACCACTTGCCCAGGCTGAACATAAACTGCCGTCCGCATGGTACGGACCGCCATCCCTTTTTCGTCAAGGGCCTGGAAAAACAGCGAAACGCCAGCAGGAACGCGAAAATAGGCCGACCCATCGGACTCAACCGGGACGGTCCCCAGGACAAACTTGCCCGGGTCCTCGCGGGTTAACCCTAACTCTGGGTAATTCATCGTCGGATGCGTCTTGACGGGGATACCAACGAGCCGCAGACGCTTTACTGTCCCTCGCGCGATCCCCGTCATGCCTGTTTCCACATCACTAACCACGAAATATCCCTCTTCAGCACTTGTCTCTGTGGTCTCGGCAGACGCCACGACCGGTTTTGCTCGTGGTTTTAATGGCAGGGGAGTTTCACATCCTATGGTTGGATCCCGATAAATAAGGTTGAGATTCCCAAAGGTGTCATACAGGTAAATACCACTTCCGACATCGGACATTCGACCTGCGTGATCGGCAAGGGGCTGGTCACTCCAAGAAACCAGCATGAAGGTTTCGCTCAGAGGATACGGGTTGGCGTAATAATGCAGGGGCCAGCCTTCACTTTCGGGAAAACACACTTCTGGGGTCAAGCGGGTCAAGGGTGCCTCGTCGTCAAAACCCCGACGGGGGTCTAAAAGGACCAGACTTCCCCCCGTGATGGAATGATGGGCTGAGGCCGTAAAGACGATCTTGTGCGAACCCGGAACGGCCCGGGCCTCGAAGATACTCAAGGGATTCCAAGTAAAGTTTCCATAAATTGCTTGCACACCGGTTCCATCAGGCAAGGTTGCCCAAAGCCCCATGAATGGCTGATTGTGACGATCGACATAGTCCCATCTGGCATAGAGGATTCGCCCGGAAAAATCAACGCTCGGATGCCATTCAAAGCTTTCAAACGGCGAAATCGGACGGATGTTTTCGCCGTTTCCATCCATGACGTGAAGTGTGTAAATGGCGACGGGCCGTTCAGGACCGCCTCCACAACGGACATAACAATCAGGGCCCGCACTTTCCGCCGTAGAGTTAACCGGCCGAGGCAGAAGCTGGGTCTGGCGTCCGCGTCGGGTGGAAAGGAAGACGATCCGCCCATCGGGCAGATAACGAGCATCCATGTCATCATATTTGCCGTAAGTCAGCCGACGCAAACCTGTTCCATCTACGTTGATTTCGTAGATGTGAAAGAAGGCATCTTCGGGGACGTTGTTTTTGTCCAATTTGTTGGCCAATTGATGCAGACCAGGATAATACCGCGCGTAGGCGAAGAGAATACGCCGTCCATCGTAAGAGATGTCAGGACGCAGCACGGATCCCGAAGGTGACGAAGCCGTGAGACAACGCAGGCGAGGGTGTTCGCTTTTCCAGTCCTCAAGGATGAACAGGCCGCCATCGCCTTGGCACCACCACCCGTAATGCTGATCCGACATGTGATGGAAGATAGGTGGTTTTCGCTTGACGAACACAAGATCCCTGAAATCGAGGAGCGGATTTTGCCAACTCATTCTCCGAACGGCCAAGCAGGCATCGCAGTAGAGCTGCCGCCTTTCCTCCGAAGAAAGCTTTGAACGGGCAACACGCGATGCGAGCTCTTTCAGGTAAGCCTTTTCACGCTCGACGATCCCTCGGGCGGGTTCAACCAAGGAGGGCATTTCCAGGAGTTCCTCGGCCAAGGCCAGACCTCGCTCGAGAACCTTTTCCAACGGAAAAATCGGCCCTTCCTGTGGCACCTCCGGATGATACACCGACCACTGACTGAGACTGCTTTGGTCAGCCCGTTTGCCCAGGGCTATGTTTGCTTGTTCTTGATCCTCCGAGGAATAAACCTCTACCTCATCCAAGTGCAAATACTCAGTATCGGGGAGTTGGATTTTGACAAATCGCGCGGCCACTCCCGGAAGATCGACAACCAAGGGTTTTCCGTCGGTTTGGCCGTAAAACACCGTCCCGTCATGCTCATAGACCTTCGTCCAGGATTGACCGTCGCCCGAGACGAGCACATGGAGACGGCTTGCCCGGTGGGCTACGGTGTCACAGCGATTGAAGATCATGACCTTGGTGATGGGGTACTCCCTGCCAAGGTCAACCTGCCACCACGGTTGGGGCTCGCGATTGGTGTGGAAGCCCCACTGGCCATTCTTGATCCCGTCACAACCACCCCGGGCGTCTTCTGAGGGATGTTGCGCCGAGCCGCGATGCGCCTTTGATTCGCGCAATTCCGCCTGACGAAGAAAATCGGCGACCAGCATCTCCTCGGTCATCTGGACATCGACAACGGGGCCCGTCGGCACGTTATCGTTGCCGTACACGGAATCCCCAGTAGAAAGAGTCGCCAGAAGGAAAAGCACGCTCCCGAGGGTACCTACGCGGATGAGGTTGACTTGACAGGGCAAATGGAACGCTTTCATTTTGGACCCTCCGAGCCTTCCAGCGAATGCCTGGCCTACAATTAATTGGAAGCTCGCAGCCTATATGTCCAGAATCGGCCGTACCCCAACGGATCCGGCATTACTACCTCCGGAGTGTGCAACCTCCGCTTAAACATCCGTCCCACACCTGCAGCGATAAACACCAAGACTGCTTGACATATTACCTGACAGGAGCGAAAAGCACAACTTGGCAGGTGCCTTTCCCCGGGGAGTCAGTCCTTTGTTCGGGGACTTTATCAATGCCTGGAAAGCCTATACCATGAACGAAGCGACCAAGCGTGATGCCGCCTGAACGCTGCGACGTATTGTTCAAATCTTTCCCGAGGTTATCTCAATGGTCATGTATCGCGTGGTGGTCATAGAAACTCCGGAAGATTGGAATCCTTCTAGCCTTGATGATGTGCCACCTCAGCCACCGGAGCCGAAAGTCCAGCTCGGAGAATACCCGGAGCTATTCCCGGCGGTTCAGGCGGCGATTGAGCACAATCGGCAATCCCAAAATCAGCGCGACCGCCGTTGGGCCGTGGTCTGCGAGGTGGGACAAGGCGGGAAAACGTGGCGCGGCTTGCGGATTTGTACGCCGCTGCGATACAAGATCGCCTCCATCTGGTGGCCGGCCGGGTGGGAACCCCTGTCGCCTTTTGACGTCCCCCTTTGCGTTTGCCGGACCCAAGGTACCCTGCAAGAGGATGTCCTTACATACGATCAGGCCTTGGCCACAATGAAGGCCCTCAACCTTCAGGCCATGGACCGTGCCAGTACCCTTTGGTATGTGATGATTGCCGTTGAGAACGAACCCGTCTCGCGGTCCATCTCGTATGACCCGGCGGGGCTTCAAACGACGGTTGAGATTCGCAAGATCCACATTGCCCAACCTGCCGAGGGTGGCCGCGGTGATTGCTCTCATTGCCCGGCACGAAGTCTCGACTGCACGACGGCGGCGAACCAATAAAAACAGGATACCCGACTGATGTCATCAGGTATCCTGATTAAATGATGTTCACTTCTCATTCGGACTGCTGAGAACAACCAGTTAGTGGCTCAGCCATGCCTCCGGGGTATTCATTCGGTGACGTGGCTTAAACCCACATCGATGTACTGCCCCCCCTGGGTTTGATGACAGTGAACGGCGATCACGTTCTTGCCGCGTCGCAAGATGTCCTCGATCCTTCCAGCGGCCAGCGGCATGAGCGTATAGTTTGTCAGAAAACCCTTTGGGCTTGCTACCAGAACACCGTTGAGGTAAACCTCGGCGTCTTCATCGTGATGGATATTGAGCCACAGTTCGCCCTCGGACGGAACCTCGCTCAATTCAAAAGATCGTCGCAGCCAAACGTCAGGGGTCTTCCAAATGGTACGGACCACGGTACCCGGTGTGCCTTCGGTTCCAAATCCGCCCGGCCCTTCCTTCCATGAAGAATCATCGAAGTCGGGGGCAAACCATTCGCCCGTCGGTTGTTCCGTAGTGAAACGCCACGTTTGAGGCTCGTTTTGGGAGGTCGGAACGAGCGTCTTAACCACCGGGGGCGGCAAATAGAGTTTTCTGGCTGCCTCGGCCGCGCGAGCGATATCAATCTTTGTCACGGCCCGATCGTAGGTCATTAGGCCGTTCACCTCGATTTCAACATCGGAAGTCTGAGTATAAACGGCCGCGCACAAACCTTCGGGAATGAGCATTCGGACGCCCGTAAGGAGCCGCACGTAGGCATCTGTGAGGGCCTCAAAGTCCTTGTAAGCCACGTAGCCCCAACTTCCTTGTTCACGCCATAGGTGGCCGGGAACCGGCATGCCTAATCCGCCAAATTCTCCGAGAACACAAGCGCGTTTTTCCTCGATGGGTCGGACACCGGGGCCAGGATACTTGTGCATATCAGAAATGTCCCCGCACCCATTGTCATGCCAACCACTGGCTTCGTTAACAACCCGGCTTGGATCGTAATCCTTGATCCAGGCGACGATATCACAGGTGTCGTGCTGTCCCCACCCTTCGTTGAAGGGGACCCACATGATGATCGACGGATGATTAAACCGGGCGTCGATCATTGCCTTCAGTTCGCGGCGGAAGTTGGCACG
Source organism: Planctomycetota bacterium (assembly GCA_029549885.1). Taxonomy (GTDB): domain Bacteria; phylum Planctomycetota; class Planctomycetia; order Pirellulales; family Thermoguttaceae; genus Thermogutta. The sequence continues at coordinate 10,142 of JAKPII010000347.1, read as the reverse complement.
GCTTTCCTCGTTGCGGTTGACATTGCCCGACGGCATATCCTGCCAAACGAGAAGACCTAACTTGTCGCACCAGTAGTACCACCGGTCGCACTCGTATTTGACGTGTTTTCTAGCCATATTCATCCCAAACTTTTTCGTCATGACGATGTCATACTTCATGGCCTCGTCGCTGGCCGGAGTGTACAGGCCGTCGGGCCACCATCCTTGATCGAGCGGCCCTAACTGGAACACAAACTTCCCGTTGAGCATCAACCGGTTGATACCCCGTTCGTCTTTTTCCACAGAGACCTTACGCATTCCGAAATAGCTCTTGACCTGGTCGATGACCTGACCGTTTTGAATGAGTTTGACATCCAGGTCATAGAGGTTCGGCTCATCCGGCCACCACAGCTTGGGATTGGGAATCTTCAGTTCAATCGTGCTTCCTGTGGTCCCATGCGCGTGGCCCACGGACTGACGATCAAAAAAGGCTTGGACTTCCACACCAAGACCGGTCGGGGCATTTACAGTCACCCGGAGTAGTCCCTGGTCAACATCGGGAACGAGCTTCAGCGACGCGATGTATTGAGAGGGAACCACTTCGAGCCAGACGGTCTGCCAGATTCCCGTTACAGCCGTGTACCAAATACCTTTGGGGTTGAGGACCTGTTTTCCGCGGGGTTGCCATCCCGTATCGGTTGGGTCCCAAACGGCGAGGACGATCTCGTTTTCGCCATCGCGGAGGGCGGAAGTGATGTCGAAGGTGAACGGGTCGTATCCCCCGGTGTGGCGGCCTACCTCCTGACCGTTAACCCAGACCGTGGTTTCCCAATCGACGGCCCCGAAATGGAGGAGCACACGTTGATCGGCCGCCACTTTGGGCTTTTCAAATGTCCGGCGATACCACAGACGTTCCGTCGGCTGAACCGCCTTGCCGACGCCGCTCAAAGCCGATTCCACACAAAACGGCACAAGAATCTTACCGTCCCAGGCCGAGGGCTTTTCCTGCTCTTTGGGACAAATGGCATAATCCCACAATCCGTTAAGGTTTTGCCACTGCGAGCGGACCATCTGCGGACGCGGATACTCCGGCCACACATTATCTGGGGTGACATCTTTTGCCCATGGGGTCATGAGTGGTGCCGGCGCTGGCTTCCATTGTTCCCCGTTGACGACGCCTTGCGTCAGGCCACTAACGATCAAAAGGAAGAGCCATGGCATGCGGATCATGGATGTTGTCTCCTCATCTCAACGTCCCATCCAATTTGAATACCATATCGTGCCCACGCACGATTGCCTGAATATCTCAACCTAACTACGAGATCCCCGCTTCGCAATGCACTTTTGCGCAAATCGATATCACTTTTGCGCAAAAACCGATCACGGCTCCTTATCGAACATTTGATAGACGCGCACATAGTCAATCAACCAATCTTCGGGAAGTTGGGCCGTCTTAATGTCTCCAGCCCAAGAGCCGATTTCGACGGTCAGCTTGATGTAGAGGGGGACCTGACAGACCCCTCCAGCGCTCGTTCGCCACGTTTCTTTCCCATCGACATCGAAGACATATTCGTCCGGCTTCCACCAAAGCCCATAGGTGTGAAAGCCCTCCAGAATCTCGGGCATCCGGAAGGTCGTCCCCGCGTGTTTGTGATCTTTACCGTAGCCGTCCCAATGGAGATTGCTTGTCAAACGCCCATCGCGATAGGGCATTTCCATGATGTCGATTTCGGTTCCGTCGCGGCCTTCATCGCCGACACGTGTCACACCAGGCCCGAACATCCAGAAAGCTGCCCACATACCCGGTTGCTTGGGATGCGTGCAACGGCAAACCAGGTACCCAAAACGGGGTTCGAACTTGCCTTTGGTGGCAATTGCCCCGGAGGTGTAGCGGTCGCCGGACTTTTTCGTGCGGATGACCAAGTGTCCCTTTCCATCCAAAAATGAATCTTCCTTGACCCAATAACCATCTCGCCGTTTCCAATCGCCATAAATCTCCCATTTTGTCGTATCAATTTGAAGTCCCTCAAACTCGTCGTGCCAAACTAATTGCCACTTTTTGCCATCGGGCAAAGCGGGGAGTGGATCGGGCGGGAGCAAGGATTCCACCGGGGGCAGGGCGCTCGATTCCTCGGCGACGGCGGGCGTCAATCCCAACAGGAAACTGAAAGCCGCAGATAAGATCGCTACCTTTCCGAGCCAAGTGACACCGATGCCGAAACGGGATTTTGCGTGCATAATATGGCTCTCCTTTTTCGCTGCTCGATCCAACACAATATGCTGGTCCCACCGGCTTGTGGAACGGCCTTGCGGAAAAACGACACGGTTACTTGCGCTTTGGCGAGATACTAGGCCCTACCTGCACTGTGAAGCATATCCGGGAAAAAGATAGCAAACCGAACTATTTTTCCCACGATTGTTCTTCTCTCGCAGGCGTTGGATAAAAATGACTTTCTGCGTGCGACAAACAGCACGCTGACAATTGTCACAAAGGACCGTGCCGCTTTCAAGCCATGTGTTTCCCTTGACCGGTTGGTCCTAAAGACGACCTAACTTGCCGACTTGCTGGCGGTCTCCTGCTTGGCCTTTTTCAGGTATCGGTCAAGGATGATGGGAATCTGGTCCGGCGTGACCGTTCCATGCATGTCATCATTGATAAGCATCACTGGTGCCAGGCTGCAAGCACCGAGACAGCGGGCACCTTCCAGGGTGAACATCCCATCAGAGGTGGTTTCGCCGAAATCAATGCCCAGCTCTTCCTTCAGTTTTTCGGCCAGTCGATCGGCGCCCTTCACATAGCAGGCCGTGCCTAAACACAGATTGATAATGAATTTCCCTCGAGGTTGAAGCCGGAAGTAATGGTAGAAACTGGCGACGCCGGAGACCTTGGCGGCGGGAATCTGCATCAATTGCGCCACAGCGTCCAGGTGGCTAGCCCCCAGGTATCCAAACTTCGATTGCACTTTATGAAGGACTGCAATCAAGTAGCTGTTTGGCTCAGAAGTCTTGCGGCATTCTTCGATAAACTGTACCACATCATCGCCCAACAGACGCTCGGCGACTGCTTTGACCTCTGGCCAATTATTTGTGGATGAAGCACAGTGCGGATTCATCGGATCCCTCGCGGTAATCTTGGTCGATATTGCGTATGCAAGAGTTGATGGGCCTTGACCGATCCCGGACTTCCGAGATAGGTCTCGTAGAGTTCCTCGAGCGCCGGATTCTCGTAGGATTCGCGTAATTCTTTGGAACCATCGATGGTGTAAAGAGCGGCAGCCCGCTTTCGCAACAACTGCGGGTCGAGCACGTGATAGTTTTCGGATGGATACGGTTGTCCGCCGCCGCCGATGCATCCTCCGGGACAGGCCATAACTTCGATGATGTCGTAATGTTCTTCGCCGGAAACAACCTTATTGAGGACCTGCTTGGCATTGTTCAAGCCATTTGCCACGGCCACGTGGACGTTTCGCTCACCGATAGCGACATAGGTATCGCGGAGGCCCTCCACGGCCCGCACCTCGGTGAATTCAAGCCGATCAGGCTTTTTCCCGGTGAGAATCCGTGAGGCCGCCCGCAGCGTCGCCTCCATAACCCCGCCGGTCGTTCCAAAGATATCACCTGCTCCCGAAGCAATCCCCAATGGGGCATCAAATTGACCATCGGGAAGCCGCGTGAAATCGATCCCGTAGCACTTGATCATCCAAATCAGTTCCCGCGTGGTTAACACCGCATCGGTATAGGGGCGACCGTCGGGCATTAAATGTTCGGGCCGTTGGGCTTCGTACTTTTTGGCCACGCACGGCATCACGGCCACCATGAAGATATTTTCCGGAGGGATGTTCATCCGATCGGCGTAATATGTCTTCGCTAAGGTGGAAAGCATGCTCATCGGGGATTTACACGTCGAGGCATGAGGGATCAACTCCGGATAGAACTTTTCCAGGAAGCTGATCCAGCCCGGCGAACACGATGTGATCATCGGAAGTGGGCCGCCAGTTTGCAACCGTGTCAGGAACTCATGGGCTTCCTCCACGATCGTCAGGTCGGCCCCGAGGTCGGTGTCGAAAACCTTTTCGAACCCCAAAAGCCGCAAGGCGGTGATCATCTTGCCCGTGCACGGTGTTCCTGGCGGATAGCCGAACCCTTCGCCGATGGCGGCACGGATCGAAGGGGCTGTCTGCACAACGACGTGCAAGTTCGGATCGGCCAGGGCCTTCCACACGGCTTCCGTACTGGACTTTTCTAGAAAGGCCGCCGTCGGGCAAACATTGATGCACTGGCCACACTGGATGCAAACCGAATCGTCCATGTTAGCCTTGTGGGCCGGGGCTACCACGGTGTAGAAACCTCGGCCGTGCTGGCTCAAGTTATAAACACCCTGAATCTCCGCACAAACCCTCACACAACGCCCACACAGAATACACTTGTTGGGATTGCGGACCACCGAAACACTCGAGTCTTCGATGGGAAATTCTTTGCGTTTGCCTTCGTACAGTCGTTCACGGACCCCCAAGGAATAGGCCAGGTTCTGCAATTCACAATTGCCGTCCCGTTCGCATGTTTGGCAGTCCATGGGATGATTGTCGAGAAGTAGCTCGACAATATCGCGGCGAGCCTCCCGAATCTCCGGGGAATTGGTGCGGACCTCCATCCCTTCCCAAACCGGAGAGCTGCACGAGGCCATATAATGGCCCATATCTTTGACTTCCACAATGCAGACGCGACACGATCCGGCGAGGCTCAAATCCGGGTGGTAACACAATCGCGGAATACGGATTCCAATTTGTTCCGCGGCCTGCATGATGGTGGTGCCTTCCGGAACGGTTACCTGGTTACCATCAATTGTCAAAGTGATCTTTTTTCGCCGTTTAGCAATCATGGATCGCCTGTCCGCAGCCTAGTGTTTTCGACCTGTTAACACCATCTTGACGCTTACGAATCAGCGAGACATTTCTACAAGCTCAATCTGCTCAGCATATCACCAAGCCTTGCAAACACCCCGAGGAAGTACCTCGTTTTACGATTTGCTGCTCAAGATCGCATAACCGCGTCGAAGCGACAAACCTGGAAACACCGTCCACACTTGATACAACGACTTTGATCGATGACATGCGGTTGTCGCCGCTCACCCGAGATGCATTCCACGGGGCAATTCCTGGCACAAGCCGTGCAGCCCACGCACTTCTCCGGATCAATCTCATAGTGAATCAAGGCCGTACACTTCTTGGCGGGGCACCTCTTGTCCCGGACATGGGCCAGGTATTCTTCCCGAAAGTGGGTCAATGTGCTCAGCACAGGGTTGGGAGCGGCCCTTCCCAGCCCACACAGCGACGCCTTTCGCACCAACTTGGCCAACCGTTCCAACTTCTCCAGATCGCTTTCGTCGGCTTTCCCCGTGGTGATCCTCTCCAAAATCTCGACCATCCGCGTCGTGCCTTCCCGGCAAGGCGTACACTTGCCGCACGATTCGTCTTCAGAAAATCGCATAAAAAACTTGGCGATATCGACCATGCAGTCGTCTTCATCCAGGACGATCATGCCCCCGGAGCCCATGATCGAGCCGGCTTTGTTGAGCGTATCGAAATCGACCCGCAGATCCAGCATGGAGGCCGGGATACACCCGCCTGCTGGCCCACCCGTTTGGACAGCTTTGACCTTCTTGTCATTGGGGCAGCCACCCCCAATGTCCATGACGACTTCACGGAGAGTAATCCCAATGGGCACTTCGACCAGCCCTGTTTGCTTGACCTTTCCAGCCAAGGCGAACACCTTGGTCCCACCGCTGGCGTTAGTACCGATTCGGCTAAACCAATCAGCCCCATAGATGATGATCGCCGGGATGTTGGCGAATGTCTCCACGTTATTGATAACGGTGGGCTTCCCCCACAAACCAACCTCGGTGGGATAGGGAGGTCGAATGCGTGGTTGTCCTCGCTCACCTTCGATGGAGTGGATGAGCGCGGTCTCTTCTCCGCAGACAAAGGCCCCGGCACCGAGCCGGATTTCAATGTCAAAGTCGAAACCCGAGTTCAAAATGTTTTTGCCCAAGACTCCCCATTCGCGGCACATGCGGATGGCATGATCCACCCGTTCCACGGCCAGGGGGTACTCCGCCCGGACATAGACAAATCCTCGGTGGGCCCCAATGGCAAAGGCCCCGATAATCATTCCCTCAATGACGTTGAACGGATCGGATTCGAGCATACTCCGATCCATGAAGGCCCCGGGATCGCCTTCGTCGGCGTTGCAAATGATATAGCGGGTCTTCTCGGGAGATTTGCGTGCCAACGCCCACTTTTGACCCGTGGGAAAGCCACCCCCACCACGCCCACGCAATTTCGAACGGGTCACCTCATCCACAATCCAGTCGGGATCGTCTTGAGCAAGGACCTTCGCCAACGCCTCAAAACCACGATAGTGGAAGTATTCCTCGATACTTGTCGGGTCGATGATCCCGTTATGGCGAAGGGCGATCCGGGTCTGCCGGTTGAAAAAGGCAATTTCGCCGTACAGCTCGAAGAAGTCTTGGCTAACTGGTTCCTCCTTGACGCGGAGGCGTTCGACAATTTGTCCCTTTCCAATATGCTCGCGCACGACCTCCTCGAGGTCGGCCAGGCTCGTGATGCGGTACAGGACGTTTTGCGGTCGAACGAGAATATGGGTACATTTTCCCGCTAGTTCAATGCTGCATGCACCAAAGCAGCTTGCACTGGTTACCCGGCAAACATCCGGCGGGACCCCCATGGCTTTCAACTGATTGGCCATGGGGCCGCCGCAAATTTGTTCCCCTTTCCAGCCACACCGTAGGGAACCACAGTTCAAAATCTCGTATTTTGAAAGCCGCTCAATCGGGCCATCCAGAACGTGATCGAGTAACGGTTCACCCCCGAGGACGTGTTGGGTGAAAATCTTGTGAACGAGCTCCCGATTGACCAACTGATACTTGATGGGCATTTCGCCGGCGCGGAAGACACCCACGATCGGCTCGCGACTACATCGGCCGGTGCAACCTGTTCGACGGAGGATAATGTCGTTGCGACCCGAGGCCGCGATGTGTTTTCGAAACTCGTCTGCAACTTCAATCGCGCCAGCGGCGTGTTCACAGGTGGCCGATCCCACTTGAATGAAGATCTGCCCCTGACCCATTCTTTCCTGATAAACCCGCTCGGCCTTTTCCCGAAGGTTCTTTAGTGCATCCCAAACGTCTTGTTTCACGGCTCAGCCTCGACTAATCCTGGCCTCGGTGCGACAAAGGATTCGGCTAATCTTGACAATCTTGAACAGAAAACGCCATCTTTTCCCAAAAAAGACAGAGCATCCAGCTTCTAGAGAGCAGCTTTTTCAAGAACGAATCCAATGATCGTCTCTCGCAATGATTTCCTAACGATGTCATCAGTGCGTGGGATCAAATACAACAGGCATTTATTGTAGCGTCTTTCGGACGAACGCCATAGATAAGCATGGGCGATGCTCTCGCCGTCCCCTTTTGTAGTACGTCCCCTATCTCAACGTTGTTCGGCGCGGCACGCCCTCCGTTGCCGATGCCAGCTTGGTCAACTGACCCGCAGCATGAACTAGCCCGTCCCCACCGCGAGTGTAACCTGACCTGCTTGAGCCGAACACCCAAGCGGCCGCCAGCTTACACTTACGGTCACGGCACTTTAAAAATTCACAAATATGCCCGGCCCAGTTAACGTGGGCCTCTTGGGCACAGTCTCCCTATCTTTAGACAATTTGTGGAAGTTCGTAGCCCGCCCGTTGTGGTCGTTCCACCAAACTATTGGCCTCGTCGTCGCCAATAAAGACCTCTTTCACGGGGTCCCACTGGAGTCGGCGACCTAGGTACCGGGCGATATTTGCCAAGTGCGCGATGGTGATCGAGCGATGGCCGATCTCCACGTCCGCCACCGGTTTTTCCCGAGTTCTTATGCAGTTCATCCAGTTTTCCATGTGATACTTAGCTTGCCAAAGGGCAACCTCATCGCGCCATTTGTCGATCTCTTCCTGAGGTGGCAAATCTTTGATCAAGTCCGGCGGATTGCATGTGAACTTGTTACGGTTGATTTCAATCCGTCCGTTTTCCCCGCTGAAAATAGCACCGCCCGCGGGCCCCGGTGATAGCTCCAACCTGACAGGTGTCCCATCAGCGTATTTCATATGGACGGCCGCGTTCATGTCCCTGGGACTTCCTTGCGGACGGATATCAACGGGCCCGGTGTCATCTTTGCCCAATGCCCATTGAATCTGGTCCAGGCCGTGGGCACCCCAGTTCGTCATTTCGCCACCCGAGTAATCCCACCAGGCCATCCAACCGTAATGGAGTTGCCGGTTATACGGACGATAAGGCGTCTGGCCTAGCCATCGGTCCCAATCCAGCTTTGCGGGAATCGGCTCTTCAGGCAGGCCCTCGTAAAAGCGCGGCCCTGTATAATTGCAGCCTTGAACCACGCGTATCTTGCCCAGTTTGCCTGAGCGGATAAACTCACAGGCAATTCGGTTCATGGCCATGGATCGCTGTTGACTTCCCACCTGGAAGACCCGCTTGTACTTACGCACGGCGTTGACAAGGACACGACCTTCGCGAATGTACAGCGTCAGGGGTTTCTCGGCGTAAATGTCTTTACCTGCCTGACAGGCATGGATACACACCAGCACGCGGGTATGGTCAGGCGTGCCCACGATGACGGCGTCGATATCTTTCCGCTCCAGCAGTTGACGATGATCTTGATAAACGGCCCAACGGCCTTGGCCCTTTTCGGCGTTGACCTGCTCGGCCCGTTCCAGGAAGCAATCGCATACGGCGAGGATCTGCCCTTGAGAGGGGAGTTGCTCGATGAGCAGCCGAGATCGCCCACCTGTTCCGATCACACCAACCGTGATCCGCTCATTGGCACCGGGGGTTGCATCGTCTCCGAGGGCGGAACGAGGTATCACGGTCGGAATGGCCACCGCCGAAACAGCACCAGTTGCCAATGACTTCAGAACATAACGGCGCGAAAGTTTGTGGGTGCTCATGGTTTCACAGTTCCTATCTCAAGGAGTAAATTGTGTCGGGAATCTTCCACTAGGATGATCATCAAACGGTTTGACCCATACGAGCACAATAGCTCAACGGATGGACTGCTCAGGTAGTTCTGTCTTAATGCCTTCATCAATAGGCATGCGGTCCGGAAGGGCATCTGTTTCCTTCTGTAAACGCAGCAGCTCTTGACGAAGCTCCTCAAGAACCGATTGGTACCGCGGATCGTCAATCAAGTTGTATCGCTCTTCCGGGTCGTTTTGCAGGTCGTATAATTCGGCTTTGTGCCGATCCGGCGTCCCATCGCCGGTCGGATAATGGACATATTTCCACCGTTCCGTGCGGACGCCCCGCACATTGGGTGTGTAAGGGAATTGTTTCTCGTAGTTGTACTCATAATAGAAGGATTTGCGCCATCCTTCAGTGCGGCCTTCCAGGAGGGGACGCCAAGACCGGCCATGAGTCTTTGGCAAAGGCGGCGCACCGCACAAATCAAGGATGCTTGGGGCCAGGTCCACATTTAGCACCATCTCCTTAATGATCGTCCCAGGTTTAATCACCGGCGGATACCGCACAATAAGGGGAATCCGGATGCTTGGCTCGTGCATAGTGCGTTTGTCCATCATCCCGTATTCTCCGAGGAGGAATCCATTATCTGATGTGAAAATCACGATCGTCCGATCAAACTGACCGGTTGCCTTTAGAGTTGCTACGATTTCGCCCACGCTGTCATCCACCGACTTGATTGTGGCGAGATAGGCCCGGACCATCCTGGCAAAATCCTGCTGGGCCTCGGGACGCGTATCGGGGAATTTTTCCCGAAAGCCGAACAGCGGGCCATAAATCCCATGCCAAGTAACGAGTCGTTCTTTGACCCAATCTGGTTTGCCCTCCAATTGAAACGCGCTGGGAGGATAGGGGATATCAATATGGTCAAAGATGTGTTCATATTTGGGTTCGGGGGTGAACGGCGTGTGGGGAGCCTTGTGGCCGATCATCAGCAGGAACGGTTTTGAACGGGGCTTTTTCAGCCAATCGACAGCCAGCTCCGTGATACGATGGGTGTAATACCCTGATAGCATGACCCGCTGGCCATTGATGTTAAACTCGTTGTCAAAGTATTTCCCTTGTCCCTTATGGCTAG
>JAKPII010000344.1 GCA_029549885.1 Planctomycetota bacterium | reverse complement strand
AGGGCTTTGAGGTGAACAGCTCTGTCAGCCTTGACCAGGCGAACAGCACACCTAGGTACTCCTTGCGTTTCGCCTATGATCCCTTTGGACGTCGCATTGTGAAAAGAGTTTCGAGAGCTACTCCCAACGGCACCAGCAGCGATCTCAATGTAACGCTGTATCGTGATAACAGGCCATTGCTGAAACTTTCTCCGTCGTCGCAAAATCCGCAGCACTGGCGACTCGTTGGCCAGTACATTTGGCGTTCTGGAACCTCAGAGGTCTTGGCCTTCTACGGAGAAATTCCCGAACATCTTTCTGGAAAATGGGAATGGGTGCTGCATCAAGATTTAGCCTACAACGTAATCCTTGGCAGCACACGCCGCGATGGCAAATTGGAACTTTCAGATATAGCCAGCTATTGGGGCCATGGCACTAACAGCGCCACGCCGGCAATCGCGCGCATCGATTGCTCTTTTGTACCCGAGAGCTCGTCGGGCAAGTCGGAGAGTTCGCGCGTAGATCCGCAATGGGTCATCGACCGATCTTTGGATGATCGTTCCGCAACATGGTTTAGTCATGGCAGGAACAGAAGTGAAAGGGGGTTCCTCACTCTTTATTTTGAAAAGAAGTATCGGCCGGTAGAAGTACGCCTCTGGGCAGAGCGGCTCCCTCGGCAATTCACTGTTTATGTGGTTTCGGCTGCCGACGTGCCCAAAACAGCGGAATCTCTTACCGACTGGGAGAAGAAACACGAAAACAATTCCGTGGCCCAATATCCGAACTTTTCTAACAAGCAGTTTGAAAGCCAACAAGAGTCCCCCTTCGATGTCAGAAATCCGGTGCGTATTCGCCTTTCCAGGCAGCGCGAGGGCGAGGCGGTTGTTTTGGTATGGCAAGAGGCGATAAACATTACACTTCGGGAAATCGAAGTGGTGGTCCAGCCCACCTATTGTGGTGATCTGGCATTCGGGGCAGCCGTCTATGATGCGGAGACCGGCCTCTACTATCACGGCGCGCGGTACCGCCTCCCGGAATTGGGACACTTTATCGCGCCTGATCCCCTAGGCTTTTTGGGAGGGGATAATCTCTACGCGTTCGCTCATAACGATCCCCTATCTTGGCACGATCCGGACGGACGCTTTGCTCATGTTCTCTTAGGGGCAGGCACCGGAGCGCTATTCGGCGCTGGCAGTTATCTTGCGCAGTGGTTGCGGTACGGCGAGGAGTTCAGTTGGAAACGGCTGGCAGTCTACACCGCATCGGGAGCAGCTAGCGGGGCTGTTGGCGCATTGGTCGCGCCATTCGCCCTATCTGTAGGAGGGTACTACAGCTTATCTGCTACATGGAATGCTATTTTGTCCTTTTCTTTGGCAGGAGCATCGGCAGGGGCAGCGGGAGGGGCAATTCAGAGTGGAGGACTTACCTATTTGAGGACCGGCGATATCGGGGAGAGCCTGAAAGCGGCGGGTTTTGGAGCACTCGGAGGCGCTGCCTTCGGCGCGATCGGTGGCGTCATCGGAGGTAGCGTTGTTTCGCGGACTGGCGGTTCTTTTCGAGGATTCGTTCTGAGTGGTGCCGCTGGAGGGGGGGTGGTTGGTTTCGCCGTAGATGCTTACAAAGGATATCGCGAGACAGGGACACTAGTTGGGACAGTAAAGTATGGCCTATGGGGAGCTGGCAAAGGCGCCGCTGTCGGGGCAGCGATAGGTGGCGCAGCCTGGGGTATAGGCCGGGTCACTGGCTGGATTCGTCGCCTTCCTGAACAACCAGAGGGACTTCCTGATCCGAGAGAGGAGGGTATTCTCATTCGCACGAAGCCACGTCGTGGTGACTATGGAAATGTTGAGGTTGAGCCTGGCTATGCGCGGCACCACAAGAAACCCTTGTCATTGGGGGGTACCGACGACCCGAGTAATATCGTTAAAGTGCCGGTTGAGATTCATCGACAACCTCATCCGGGGCGCGAAGTTATAGAGGCTCCCCTAGGCACTATCTTCTACTGATCGGACCTTGGAGCGGTTGCCCCGTGAAACTGGAGCAGCAGGCAATCTAGGTCGTAACTTGGATCGACCAGCCTAAAAGACGTATTCACATCTCGCAGAGGAAGGAACGTTAATCATGACTTGGCCGGAACAATTGTTGCGTGACCGAGGCGAACTATTGCCACCTGCGGATCCTGGTGTAATTGAAGAGGTTGCTCGCTCACTGGGCATACATTTCCCTCAGGAGTATGTCGAATTCCTTTTGTGGGCTGACGGAGGCATACTTCCTGGCAAAAGGTTCCTCCTTTACTCCGTTGGTCCTGGCTTGCACCCAGCGGAGACGATTCTCGCTGCCAACCGAGATCGACCAGCTGACTTTCCCTTGCTGCTTATTGGAAGGGATGCTTTTGAAGAATTCGGATTTCTCAAAGCGGAGCTTGTGGCGCCGAAGCCGACGAGCCCACTCTATCTCTGGCTACACGAAACCGAGGCTACGAAGCAGCTTGCATCTTCATTCTCTGCGTTTATTCGCAGTATTGTGACAAAAGATTAAGGCCTCTTTCTCAGAATTTGTGGGTGGGTTTTGGGCGTAAACACCACTGAAATCCGAGGATTTCTGATTTTTCGAGGTTCTTCGAAGCCGACAATTTGGGGCACAAATTCCTGCGGTTGTTTCTCGGTCTGCAGGAGAACGGGCAGGGGCCGGGTACCACGCGATCTCGGCCGCTAAACCGCCCAAAAAGCCCGGCAATAAAAGCGTTTTCTCGTCATTTATTTGCCCCGCTATGCATCAAAAAACGCACGTTTCGACCACTGAGGGACTGGGATTTCACCCTCAAATTCTCCCGAAGACCCTTGGATATAGTTCTCCGAGCGGAAGCCAAAGCCATAAGGGCAATACCTGGACTGATATTACATCGGGTGTTTGCTGCAGAACTATAAGAGCGGGAACAACAGCGATGGCAAACTGACCACGCACCAGTCGGTTGACCAGATCGTTAGGAGTATCTACGACATCGTGCGGTGGGACATCTGCGCCGAGGCGCGTCAGAACGTGCCTACACTGACCCGGCTTCTTTTCTCACGCATCCTGGACGCGCGGGAGCAGCACGAGACCCAAAATCCCGAGGCCGTGGGCGTCGCCTGCAGCCCCCTCGGAGGTACCCTATCGCTGGCGCGACTGGGCTGCACCATTGGACGCGGAAATAACCATTGATGTGAACGGCGAAGAATGGCTGGAAGCGATTCGCACTTGATGACGCAAGTTATTATTTGGAAGATGCTTGCGCAGTTGACGCTGTCAAGCTGCTGGACATAGTGCTGCACTTTCTGCGCGGGAGCGGATGGCTAGGCTTCCCCTGGACCAACGAACCGGGTTTGTCCACGCACAACGGGGATGTTGAACCGACGAGCGCCGACCGTTAAGGAACCCACAAAGTAGGGGCTTTCTCATGACCTATATCTTGCGTAATTTGAGTGGCCAAGGGTGGGCGCCGCGAGACGTGGTATGATTTGGTGGGGTGGCGGTGGAGGAGACGGCGCCCACCCCCTCCGTCTTCCATGGGTCCTTGCTAGCCGAAAACTTTCAACCCTGCCGCCGGGACCAGTCGCAATGGTGAGCAGACTTTCTTTTTTTTATCCCGCGGGAATCGACGTTGTTGACGTAAGTGGCCAAAAAACCATGACTTACGTCGAGGCTGTCTCCTCAATTGGCACAGAATCCGGCACAGTTGACGACGATTCACCGAACAGCGATGGATGTGATGTCTGTGGGAGATTCACCATCGGCAACCCCAGCGGATGGGACAATGAAGCTGCACTTGCAACACGGGAGCGGTTAGCCGCTCTGTGGCCACGGTTGCCCTTGGAAGTTCAACGCCAGATCGTGGCGATCGCGGAGGAATCTGTTGCCGACCGAGAAAGGAATCGGTGAAACGGCACGCCTCACCACAACCGGTGTTGCTTTGGCAAACACGCGCCGGCTTGGACGCCGTTTTGGCGAAGCGGCATTCGGTTGTTTCTCGGCATGCATGAAAAGGGTAGTGCCTCCACTGAACTAACAGCCTATCTCGAAGAGTCGGCAGCGCGGATTGGGAGCCACGTGCAGATGAATACCCGCGCGCAGGCGTGATAGCAAAGGGCCAAGGGCAGCGTAGTTTTCCGCCTTCTTTTCCCAGCGTTCCCAACGAAATCAGCAGCCTCCGGAAAGGATTGAACCAAAAACGTGCGCTCGATTGGTTCAATCCATAGGAATAGGCCCAGCTTTTGACCTCGCAGAGGGAACTTGCTCAACAACCCGTCGAGGGCCCGCCATTCCCGGTGAATACTTTGTAACTCGTCGGGTTCCCCGAGTGGTATCTTCTAGAGAAGCTCGATCGCCCCACACCCCACAAGCTTCTCAAGAAGCCGGAACCGAACTCCCCGGCTCCACTTTTCACTGGCAGCCTGTAAAGAGCTCATTGAAAATTTACTTGACCCCTTGCCGCCACTCCAAATCACTTAAGCCCCGGATAACGGCCCCCTCGCTTCCATTACGGAAGCAGAGGTTCCATGTGGTCTACCAGACCTCCTTCGCTAACCGGGTTGCCACAGCATCCGATACTGTGACTCAGAGTTTTCTTTCGAGAAACGTCATTTTGGGATAAGCCCCAAACCCGTTGACGAGACCCCGAAACTCACTCTTGACGACTTGGCTTCCGCTTCGGCAACGTTCGCAATGGAGATTCGTGATCGCCTACGGACAGCGGATTTTGCGTTAGGCGGCAAAGTCAGAGTAATCCTGCATCAGCAAAGCATTCCGGGCGGGTGGCGACCCCTGGGCCAACAAATGCCTTAATAGTCCGATTCTATGCGTATCGCTGGCTTTCTCAAATTCGGAATATTCGTCCCCGGATAGGTCTCATACAACATCATACGTCCATCGTCATCCCTTTCGACATATATCCCCGGTTTCCTAGAATCCGGGATGTTCGTTCCCGGATAGGTTTGATACACCATCATACGGTCATAGCCATCTTTTTCGACGCAAATTGCCGGTTTGCTGAAATCTGGAAGATCGGTGCCCGGATAGGTCTGATACACCATGATACCTCCGTAACCATCTTTTTCGACGCACATCCCAGGTTTGTCAACATCGAGGTGATGCGACCTCAGAAGGGCCTCATATGGGCTCATCCTCTCCCACCTATATGGCTGACGCGGAATCGAAGTACCCATGTACCCACGCACTCCAATGCTCACAGGGGTAGCGGGGCTTTTGCGGGGAGGAGCAGGCCCGTCCGATTTGTCGCCACCTTGCAAAAGACTCATTGCGAGCACCACTACAGCAACACCGAGAGGACTCAAACCGGATCCATCTGCAAGCCGGTCGAATAGCGACATAACAGAGTCTCCCGTAATGCTATTGGCCACCGGATCGTCATGCCTGTCGTGACGCTGCAAGGGCACGGCACCAAGCGCAGATTATCGTAAATAGGAGCATACTCCCTGTCAAGCGCTCGGCTTTCTGGGTGCAGCTACGACGGCTGCAAGTTGCACCTCACAGGGAAGTCGTCCACCCTAATGAAGGTTTGTGAGTGGCTTCAATTCGCCACGATGGCTTGCCGCGCTGCATTGCGGAGGTGGTTGACTGCCCGAGACAGCCCGCGACACATTCCTCCCGCGGAGGTAAAAATCCTCGCCCAGATCCGTTTCTGACAGCGGCGGCTTGACTCGTTCCGCATCCAAGCGGGTGCCGGCAATAATCGCACAGGTCGCCCATATCGGAACAATCGCCGGACAGCGTTGCAAATTAGGGCGGGCACACCGGTTGGCCCCGTACCAGAAGAACCCCGGGCACCATGTCGAACACGGAGACTGCGGACAGCGCCAAGAACAGCGCAACCACGGGGGGTTGCCCCTACCCAATCAAAACGTAGGGACAGGCCCCCGTGCCTGCCCTACGTCGCGTCCCGCCCGAATTACACGCCGGACGCGGGGGACGGCGGCCCTCCCTTCAGGTTGGACAACCCTTGTCCAAGCTCATCGGGTGCAATCTCGACTGCCAGAGTCGCT
>JAKPII010000331.1 GCA_029549885.1 Planctomycetota bacterium | reverse complement strand
CTGAACCGTCTTCATTTCACAAGACAAACCGCCCAACGGTCAAGCACTTGCCTGACGGCTTCAACAATGGCGCCTTAGCGACCAAACGTATGTGTATTGCCCACGGTACCAGTTTGTTTTGCGCAAGTGTGCGAACCAAACTGCAATGACGCTCGGGAAAACCTGTTCGGGGAGACCTCAGACAAACATACACCAGAAAGAGGTCGGAACCAAATTATCTTAAGGAAATTGTCGCAGAAAATATGTGGCCGTTTGTTACCTCATTGCGCCTCGTCTTGTCGCACACGTCGTCTTTTTCCGAAGAGGTGACCGAATCCTTATAGGGCAATCCCTCACCGGAGTGAGAGTGACTCATCGGGTGGTGATTCCCGTCAGCCGGGAACGGTGGGATCGCAATCAAACTCAACGGTCAGAAAACAATTCGGCTTGGGCTACGATATCCACGCCCGTTAGTTCGTTCCACGCCGCTAGAATCTTCGCGAAAACCGTCCCGGGTTGACCATTCCCGACGGGCCGACCATTGAACGACGTCACCGGGAGTACACAGTACGGTGTGCTGGTGAAAAAAATCTCTGTTGCGGTTTCCAAATAAGCGACGGTCAAGGGACAAAACTCAAAGGGAATTCCCAGCTTGCTGGCCAACTCGGTGACGACCTTAAGGCTGATGCCCGGAAGCGTCCGCTCGAGCGGCGGCGCGAGTAAACGGCCATCGCGATCGCACATGACCACATTGGCAATTGAAGACTCGGTGACCGAGTCGTCCTGATCCAAAAGAATGGCCCGACTTCCCGGGTAGCGTTTTTGGACCTCCTGTTCAGCCAGATAATAATGCATCCGACTGCGACCCTTCAGTTCCCGTGGCCAGCAGGACGTGGGAACTTGCCGCACGGTGGAAATGGCCGCCGATTCTCCGGTGCGGTATTTCTTGGCCCAAAGGAAAAAGGGAAGCGGATAGGTATGAACACACACAGTTGGGACGACAGGACCTGGCCCCGAGTATCTAATATATCGGCCCGGCGTCACAAACACAGAAACCCCGAGGTCATCACGAGGGTCAAGAAGTTGATGATTCGTTTGCGCGACGTGCTGGATGACGGAGAGCAATTGGGAGGGTGAGAAGTCAATTTGGACCCCCACGATTTGTAGAGAGTGAAACAAACGTTCCAAATGGTCTTCCGCCCGAAAGACTTGCCCTCGAAATGTGCGGATTTGTTCGGCAACGGTCACCCCGAGAACGAATCCGCTGTCCACAACCGAAATGCCCAGCCGCGACTGGGGAATGTACTCACCATTGAGAAACGCGATCGGCTCATCCATGGTGTCAAGGGCCTCCATGAAGGATTGACGGGAAGTGTATTATTTCAATTCGATACGATTGGCTAGGCTTAGAGCAAGTCGGGCCATTTTGCCATTTGATCGATTTATGATCATCTTACTTGCAGTGGGTTAGGGGCGGACACTTGCTGGGGCGTGGAAAAGTTAAGGAGTTGAGAGGGACTCATCGGTTTTTTGGAATGCCCGCCGGAGAGTGGGGGCACTCAGGTAGGCCTCCCATCGGTGGGTATGCCCAACTTGTCGGGTGACATCCAAAACTTCCAGAGAATCCACCAAGTCTTTCTGCGTGCGGTAGAATGGCCCTTGCCAACCGAGGGCACTGGGCCCATGACACGACCAAAGGTGCCGGTACCATCGCAGAGCGGGATCGGCCTTATTTACGGTCACGAAGACTTTAAGGGAGGGACTCGCTTCCAGCGTTTCCCGGATGGTGCGATCAAAGGTGGCCGTATCCATGGCCGGTGCAACGAGGAATAGTGTGAATGCCGGTGAATCATGTGATCGTGCATCCGACCCGGGCAGGTCCGACAGTGCGACCGACTTTTGGGTGGCAATTTGCCAAGCGGCCTGCATGACGGTCCGAGCACCGAAACTATAACCCACTAAACTGACCGGCCGTTGTAGTAAATGACTTGCCAACCAGGACGCCAAGACTGACGATTCCAAATCGGCGCGGACGGCCTTTAAGCGACTATCTCGAGCAATGCCACGAACCATGACACCTGATGGCCATGACCAAAGGACAAAGACGCCGTTGAGTCCGACTTGACGACACATTCGACAGAAGGCCGTCATGAATGCGAGGGTTTCGCCGGAATCGACCCGATTCCCATGAACGACCACCCATAACGGTTGTTCTTTCTCGATGTCTTCGACCCAATCATCCGTTGTAAGCCGTCGAACCATTCCACTCTCATCTGCGGCGAAGAATCGTAGGTCGGTCAGGGCCTCTGGCGGATTCTTAAGCGTACCGGTGGGGATGGAACGGGTGTCGATGACCAAAAACCTGTAAGTACGGTCGCTCGTGTTGCCGTTCTCGCCCGGCTTCAGCGGTGTGGGCAGAGAGGACAAGGTGACGGTACGGTCTCGGAACGGATAGGCGTCCGAGCCAACCTCCTGAATGGGCAGAGTGGCGGTATGCTCGGGATAAGCTTCCGCGCTCACATCGTGAAGGCTCTTTTCTCGCACCTGGGCAGTAGTGCCGGCATCAACGGTCCATCCCGCAAATATGGTTAAGACCGCAGCGATGGCTGCAAGCGTGTTATTGCGCGCAACCTTCATGGCAAGATTCTCCCGTGTGGACAGGACGACTGCTCCAAACGTTAGTGTTTTCCACGGTGTCATCTGCGCGGTTCCCTAGTTAGAGCCTATCCCAAAATTCCCTTTCCCTCTGGGAGAGGGTTAGGGTGAGGGCAAGCCATCGTCGAAGTCGATCGAGAAAACCAGCAGCGATTCGAGCCACCCTCACCCCCGGCCCCTCTCCCGCCGAACGGGCGAGGGGAGGTTGTGGGATAGACTCTTAGTGTCATCAAGGCATATGGCGGGCTCTTTGGCTTCCTAGCGCGAATGCCATCCTCCTTTTGGGGTTGGGCAAACACGGACATCATCGCCGCTAACGTCCGCACGTAACGCGGTAGTGTAAACACTCCGTTGAGCGGAGGAAGACCTCGTCAAGCAAGTGCCCAAACCAACGGCCGGTCTTGTGGTTTTGGTCCACTGTGTTCACTCATAGTGGCGAGCGTCGTTAAGTGCTGGACCATTTTACCTATAACTTACGACCGTTTTGGCCGGTATGCAAAAGGGCAAAGAAACGTGGCCAAAAAGCATCTGTTGCATTTGCACATCGCCAATTGTGGTGTAGGGTATTCATGGGGGTGAGATTTCACCGCGGTTGACGACCGCAAACACATTTTTCAGAAGGAGAATGGAAATATGAGGAGGATGATTGTCGTTGCTTTTGGCTTGGGCGTGATGTTGTTAACGATTGGGTGTCAGCGATGCAATTTGTTCCGCCGAGGAGCATTATTTGCCCCAACGACGGTGCCGACCGCTGTCATCGAATGCCCACCGGTCGATCCCTGTACTGAGACCGTCGTTGGCAGCGCATGTGATCCCTGCGTGCCAGCCACGACTGTGGTGCCACCGACTTCGACGTTTGTTCCCGGTCCGGCGGGGTGATTCGTTTCCTACAAAACGCCTAGCATTCTTCCAGCGTTCATGACGGGACCAAGCCATTCGGGACCTGGCTGATGGAGTGAGCGCTAAAAACCAGCGTAGGCGACACAACCGTTAGGCGTTCCATAATCAGCCCATTGTGGAGGAAACACCTCCTTCTGGCAAACCGGCGCGAGGTCGTGTGGTATGTACTGCCCGCCCGCGCCGGTTATTCTTATGAAAGCTTCAGAGAATATCCCTTCGCAATCATGCCGGCGAACTGAGCCTCGCGTAAAATCGGCCGCTCACATGTTGGTGCCGTCTCATGGTAGGGGTGGCAATTCGAGGTTGGCTTCGCGGTGAACTCCGGAATCGGGAAGGTCGATTTTGCCGCAAAGGAGGTTCCCGCGGATCATTACGTTCTGTAAACCGATTCCGCGAATGGCAATAATGTCGGCCGGCGGTACGGCTGGGACCTCGGTTCCCGAGGGCGGCCCCTGAGACCCCGCTGCGGCGACTCGTATTATACAGTCGGAGACGCGGCTATCGGTGACTTGATCCAAAAGGATGCCGGCCGGACCACAGTCGGTGAATTGGCAGTTGATGATGTTAATCCCGTGACAGTTCTGGACTAGTAAGGCGGCTTGTGGGGCCTGAACATCTGCGAACTGGAGGCCGTTGAGGGTACAGTCATTACAATTTCGCAAGCAAACCCCGCCCTGGTAGGGTCCCTGGTGCGCGTAATTGGGGTTCTGATCGAAGGTGTTTGGGCCGACCACGATGTTCCGCGAATCCGTGATGAGAAGGTCTTCTGCCACGGCTCCCCAAAACGTGTTCCCAGTAATGCAAACACCCCGGGCACCAATGATTTCGATATTCCGCTCCACATCACTGAGAACGTTCTCCGCGATGGTCAAATTGCCCCACAATCGTCCTTTGGCATCTTGGCCAAAGAAGCGAACGTTGGTGGATCCCGGAACTTTTGAATAATGCTGAATGGTACACCCTGTGATTGCGATTTCTGCATGGCCGTACTCGCTTTCTCGACTATCAATCAAGATATTCGCTGTCGGCTCCGTCTCGACGCTCATGTTCGCTTCGATATCGCACCCGCTGACTTGAAGATTGCGGAGATAACCTTTTCGGACGACGATTCCCCCAGCGGCATTGTAGCTGATATGACATCCGACGATGTTAATCTGATGGAGGTCCACATCGTCCAGGAAGACGCCGATGCCACGATTTTCGTAAATGTGGCAATGGCTCAGAATGACGTTGCGGTTCCTTTGGTGCAATCGAATACCGTGGAACGTCTGACGAATTAATGTATTGGCAATTGTCAGTTGCATCGTTTGAATCGCTTCGATCCCACTGGCCTCGGGATGGTTGCCGACGATTTCTATTCCCTCGACCACCGGGAAGCGTTCACGCTGCCAGACGCCGGGGTGGACCCGCTTGGGGTCCGCGGAACCGGTGTGAGTTCCCAGAAAACGGATGGCGGGTCCGGCACCGGCCATCTGCAGTCGCGCCGTACCAAAACCATGGAAGGAAACCCAACCGGTCTCGGCCAGGTTGACTTCCAAGGGGCGGGTAATGCGGTAAGCCCCTGGCGGGAAGACGAT
>JAKPII010000317.1 GCA_029549885.1 Planctomycetota bacterium | reverse complement strand
GTCAAAAATCGGTTTTTGGTTGCACTTATGGTTGCACTTCTTGGGTTCTCTACGTGGTTTTTTCTGTCTCTAACTGACATGCAAGAAATGTGTCAAGAAACATTGTGGCAAAAAAGAAAACCCCGTGAAAACCGCGTTTTGTGTGGGAAATCACGGGGTTTATCTATCTTACTGTGTTAATGCCGGCGCAGGGACTCGAACCCCGGACACGCGGATTATGATTCCGCTGCTCTAACCAACTGAGCTACGCCGGCAGGTCTTGGCCGACCGAGGGCCTTTACTGAAACATAACTTCTCGACCAGATGCGGACAAGGGGGCGGAATGGCGTAACCTCCCCCCTTTTGACTTACCAACTCTGTTCGAGTCGAACTCACCGAGCTTAAATCGCCGTGACCCCGAGTTCGGGAAACCTTTTCGCATTCAGGCGCACAAGGTAGCGGGACTTATGAACATCCACTTCATACCAGCTAACGCCCTCACCGGCGGTTGGTCCTCACCTGCTGTCCCATTTCGTCTGGCAAAACGGGGCAATCAGGAAAAGATAGCAGTGAAAAGGATACTTCACCGGTCCACAAGGAAAAGCGTCAGCCGCGCCTGTTGCAACTGCAATAAAACGGTTTTCCGGCAAATTCGGAACATTTTCACAAAATTGACTGACCCCATCAGTCCGATAAAAAAAGGGCGGTCATTAGGTGTGTGATGCCCTTTTTGGCTGTTGGAGTTTAGGGAGCTTGTGTGGGCAATTTAAGTTGACGATGCTCGCCACAGTTTTGGGCGTCGTTGGTCGTTTCGTCACTCCAACAAACGAGGATTGTTCCGATGCATAGCGTCGGCCGGTTTCTGGTGCTATTAAGTTCGTTTATAACACTCTGGCATGCGTCCCTTACCATGGGCCAGGCGGTCCCCTCAATTTGGTATGAGGATATGGGCACGGCCCGACGTGTTGCCGCTGAGACGAATCGGCTCCTTTTAATTCATTTTTGGGCGGAATGGTGTCGTCCCTGTCGTCAAATGGAGGCGGAGGTCTTTTCTCGCCCGGATGTCCTATCTGCCCTGGCCACAAATTATGTGGCGGTGAAGGTCAATTTCGATCGGGCTCCAGAACTTGTGCGGGAGTTCCGAATCGAATCGATCCCGACCGATGTCATTCTTACGCCCAATGGAGAACTCCTGCAAAAGTTTGTGGGTGGGTCCTCGGCCGAGCGCTACATCGAACGGATCAGCCAGGTTGCGTACACATATCAACAACGGCGTACAATGCTCGCAAGGACAAATACCCCGTCGGCAACACCGCCGCTTACGCCCAGCTACGCTACCTCCCCTTGGTCGTCACCGTCACCCCAGGGTACTGCAGCAGCCACGCGGCCGGTGGATCAACCCCCGACAATGGCCATGAACGCCGGTGTCGGGTTGCCGCAGTCTGGACCGGGTGGTATGCCTCCTAGTAGCCAAGGTAGTTACTTCAGTGGGCAACCATTGGCCTCTGCCCCCGCTCCGGTGGGGCCCGGTCAGATTCCTGCTGGTCCTTCTGGCTTTGGCCAGCCTCAAAACCAAGTTCTCCCCCAGCCGCCAGCAGGTTTGTCCCCATGGAGTAACAGTAGCCAGCTTGCCACGACAAGCACACCCCTTGCCCCACCTCCGGACACATCGTTCCAGGCGTCGCCCAGTCCTCCTCAAAGCATACAAGGCTACGCGACTTCTTCGCCACCATCGTCGGCCAATGTGGGACCGTCACAAAGTTTTGGCCCTCCACCCCAGGTGGCCCAAGGGCCATCGTCATCGCCGCCAATGATGGAAGCACAGCCGCCCGCCAATTCCATGGCAAGCACCATCCTGGCACGTCAGTCACCAAAACCTAAGGTCGAAATCCCACCCGGCAATCCACCCCTGGCGCTCGAGGGATATTGCCCGGTGAGTTTGACCGACAAGCAACGCTGGGTCTTAGGAAATCCTCGATGGGGGGCACGGCACGAAGGTCGCACCTATCTCTTTGCCGGGCCCGAGGAGCAACAAAAGTTCCTTGCCAACCCGGATCGTTATGCCCCAGTGCTTTCGGGTATGGACGTGGTCCAACTCGTTGAGGCCACCCAATTGACGGAAGGCCGGCGCGAACATGGGGCATGGTTTGGTGGACGCGTTTACCTCTTTAGCAGCGAAGAGTCCTATCAGAAGTTTAGCCTCGATCCCTATCGGTACATCAACGCACTGCCCCAGGCTGTTGCCCGTCTATCACAGCAGATTCAGGGAGAGGCGTCTTTGACAACCTCGCCGGGGAACGTAGCGGGTACCAATGTTCCTCCGCAGCAGCCCCCTGTGGGGATGGGTCAACTTCCTGTGGGAAATCCCCCGTTAAGACCGACTGTCTCATCTCCGATGGCACCCGCAATCAGCCCCCCGACAAGTCCACCTGTTGATACAGTGGGTGGGGTACCGACGGCAAGTGCGACTTCGTGGGCCCCGCCGCCGACGGTCAACATTCAGCTTCCGCCGTCCGTTCAGGCCGTGGCCAATGGAACGGCTTCACCCGACCAGCCCCGCTGGCCGGTGGCACAACGCCCGCGTTGGTGATGGAAAAGCACTCTCGGAAAAAGCGACCATCTTTGCAGCGAAGCGTGCCGTTTACGTGAGGGCCGTCGGTAGCGACGACCACTTGGCCGCTCTACCGAAGGAGGCTAAGCCGGTTCTTGAGAGGGGCTCACTGGCTGCGGGCGGCGAGGCTGGAAGAGCCTTCCGCTTGTGCGGCTTTTCTCCCTTCGATCCGGCATTTTTGCAAGGATAGTAAAGCGAACGCCGTGCCGTACTGTTGATGATAGTCGTAGAGCGGATAATCCCACCAAGAGCCGTCTTTTTCCTGGAGGTCGATAAGGATGGCCGCTAGGTGATTGTAATAGGTGGCCCGTTCTTTTTGCGGAAGCAGTTCAATACAGCGCGAAGCGTAATAGTGCCCGTAGTAAAAAAAGTATCCCGCGATTGCGAAAAAGGACTCATGGGGAATGGGACGTTTCCGACCGAGATCGAGCCAGCCATCGCGGGCAAAAAAACGATCCAGCCATGCCCGGAGGACCTCATCGGTAACGCTCTCATCCCCCCAAAGCCGCATCGCAAGATTGCAGGCCTGGGATCGACCTAGACTCCCCGCCGGGCGATTGACCGGGTGCATGGGCACCATCTTGAGATACTCGCCGTAGCAGTAGCTAAAGTCGGGCTTCCGCTGCCGCAGAATAGAATCTTTGGCGCGGTCAATAATCTTCGGTGGAACGGTTAACCCAACCTGTTTAGCATCGTGCAAGGCCACCAGTACGGTGGCCGTCACAAAGCTGATGGTGGAACTACCCGGCTTTTGAGTGCCGTAATCAAAGTCATAGTACGCCCAACCGCCATTGAGGCATTCGTAACGTATCAGCCGGTCGAGTTGTCCCTCCATCAATTCACGCAAGGCTGCCTGCCGTTCGGGCCGACCTTTGTGCCGCTGGATGAGCCGCGCCAGGGCCTCCAGGGCATAAGCATGGGCCCAAGTATTGTAAATAGCATCGGGTGTCGCCCGGCGAACATTGCCGAGATTCTCCAATAGCCATTGTTCGCCCCGATCGATCGCCTCCTGAACTTCCGATCGAGAATCTTTGACATCGATGAGGGCGGAAACGCAAAGCGAAGTCACGGCCGCGCGAAAAGCCTGATGAGCACCCGGCACCGGGGCGTAGATATTGAGCGACTTGGTATTCCGTGCCGAACCCCAGGAACCGTCCCGGTTCTGCCGTAATAGCAAAAAGTCCACACCCCGGCGGATCGCTCGTTCCACGGCCTCCGGCGATACCGCTTCAATGGGTTTGGGCTTGGGACCCGTTGTGGCTAAGGGTGAAACGGAGGACGTCACCTCCTCGGCATGCAACTGCGGGACACTGTGGCCGAACCACGTCACCAGCAATATGCAGCTAACGCCAACAACAGAGAATCGCGTGGTCATTCGTCGGTCTCGCACGTGGAGAAACAGAATTGCGAGAAAATCGTCATCAAAAACGTCCCATCAACTCTAGGTGCCGGATGACTCTTGAGGCTTCTCCAATAGGATTTCCTCGCCATCGCGCAGTCCACTGAGGATTTCCACTTTATCTCGGACTTGCTCGCCCACCTTCACGGAACGCTTTTCAGGCTTCCCATCAACGAGTACGTAAACGTATCGTTTGTCCGGATCAAGTTCGTCGGTGAAGACAGCTTTGGCCGGAACCACCAGCGCGTCCTCCTTGACATAGACATTGAAGCGGATTGTGCCGGTCATCGCCGGGACCAAAGGCAGTGGCTTTTTGGGAAGCGTAACCTCGGCCACCACGTCAAACCGATCGGCCGCCACAGGGATCGAGGCCACCTCCGTCACACAAGCCGGCAGGCTCACCTGAGGAAAACTCTTGGGTTTAACGGTGCCTTCCAAGCCGGGGGTAATCCAACGGAGATCGGCTTCTCCCACCGAGAAACGCACGGTTTGCGGCGGCACCTGAACAATCGTCATGATGACATCGCCTTTTGACGGTGACCCACCGGGTCGCAGCTTGCTCATAAGCGTCGTAGCGCCACCCCATTCGCCACGGTTGAATTCCCCATAATAGACGATGCCATCGCAAGGGGCTTTGATTTCCATAAAGGCCTGGTCAGCCTGCAGTTTGCTTAAGCGATCTTTTGCCCGTTCCAAATCGGTCCGCAGTTGCTCCACACTGATCCGTTGTTGAGCAAGAAGCGAGGGCAAACTGATCCGGGAACGCTCGGTTACCAACATGGTCCGTTCCAAATCACGCCGTATGGACTCGTCAAGCCGGGCAAGCCCTTTCTCGTGGAACTCCTGGTAGCGGTCCTGCTCCAGCTCAAGCATGAAACGAGCTCGTTCCACGGCAAACTGTTGTCGCTTGAGGATAAATTCCTCGGTCTCTTCGACGAGGTCATCTGCTTTATACATCTTTTCCAATTGGCGAAGTTCCTCTTCCGCCGACTCGAGTGACATCTTGGCCGATCCAAGGTTCATCTCGTAGGTGCGGATGGTCAGATCGCGCTCTTTGGCAAAATAACGCTCCGTGTCCTCTTTAGTGATCTGAAGATTCCGCTCCGCCGTGGCCAGATCGAACGGTACCGTCTTTTCCAGAAGAGCCAGGAGTCGTTCGGCGTCCTGGAGGGCCAATTCCGCCGAGCGAACTGCCCTCTGTTGATCCACGAGCGCACGGTCAAACTCCTCTCTCTCAAAGCGGACCAGGACGTCACCTTTCCGCACTTGCCGCCCGTGTTCTACGGCCTCCACGACACGAAATGTGGACCAGCTTTTGTTATCAAGCTTAATCTCAGCCGCTTGCTTGGGCTGGAATGTAACGGTGTAACTCTTCTCAATCTTGACCAGCTCGCGTCCCACCTTGTGCTTCGATGGCTGAGCTTGAGTGGTCACCGCTGGTGCCGCCGGTTTTTCCGCCGCGACGGGCTTTTTCTCCTCGGCAGGTTTTTCTGGCTCCTTAGGCTTCTCGGTGGGCTTCTGCGCTTCCGGTTTTTCCTTTTCTGTGGGTTTAGCCTCTTCGGCAGGCTTCTCCTCTTTAGCCGCTTCTGCCTCCTGGGTTTCAGCTTGCCCCTCTTCCATCACAACGGGCCCAACCGCCTCGTCGGCCAACGCCTGGTGGAGGCTCCCAATTGGTCCCCCGATCAGTCCTATCGCAGCCCATATTCCGACCGCCAACCCAAGCAAGAGGGTAACGCTGACTGTACCACTGTAAACCTTCATGCGGCCCATAAAAGAAGCTCCTCTCATGCGCAAAAACTCAATCCACGATACCTTTGTCAGAAGGCTTCGCAATTCCTGACTGCTAACGGAATGACACAAGACGTAACCAATTAACCATAGGTCATGCCCCGGTAACAGCGCGTCGGGGGGATCGTTTTCCCCGCGGGCGGCGAAACTCCCCTCAAACAACATACGGCAATTGGCTCATCATAGTCGTTTTATTTACGCTTGTCAGCATATCTTGTCTAGACTTCCAAATCATTACAACCAGAATCCTCCAAGCAACTCCACCTTAGCCCGCAAACTGGTTCCCGGATAGCGCACAAAAAGATGGGGAAATGAACGTTAAAAGCCCGTGATGCTCTCCTGCCCGTTGCGAGAGCCCAACGCCCGATAAACAGAGATGTCGATCGTTTCCTGGATGAATCGCACGGAGCCATCGACAAACCCGAACATGGCTCCACCAGGATGGTAGCTGCCACATGAAAGTTCCATGACGACGCCGGGTAGTTCGGAATCCTTCCAGCCATTGATGGGCGGATAGGTCGAAGCAATGGCCTCGGAGTACTCGGTTCCGCCTGTCCCACCAGGCACCCAGTTTCCTGTATGAGGTAGGCCGATGTGCCAGTAGTCCATGGACTGGCCATCCTTTTTGAAATCGGGATCTGTGTGCATCTCGCCGACAAGCAAGGTGTGGCTTGTGCCGTCAACGACCTCCGCAAACCGGATGGAGCTATTGCCGAAGAGCATCCCATCCAGGTCAATCTGCTCTAACGCCACCCGCGGATAACCCTGGGGAATACTACTCAAATCGTCCGAGGTTGCCTGCGACGAAGCAATCCCGTTGTAGCTGCTTGGAACGCGCTGGGGGATGTCGTGATCCACATGGGTTGGGATGGGCAAACTGGGACACCGGAACACCGGGATCACGGTTTGACATGCCCGCGTATTGGCGGAGCCAGAGTCCCAATTCCCTGGTCCCGTCTCTTGAAAGATAAGGGTCTTATAAAGGGCCTCCTGCTCGACATACGGAAGAAGCATGGCATGCCAGGATTGTTCCAAGGTACTAAAACCAAAGGGAAACGCCCCCACGGTGTCATGGTATTCATGCATCCCCAGGGTGATTTGCTTTATATGATTGGCACACTGAGCGCGACGAGCAGCTTCACGTGCCGCTTGCACCGCCGGAAGAAGTATCGCAACTAGAAGCCCAATAATGGCGATCACCACCAGCAATTCGACTAACGTGAAGCCCATCCTCATGTCGTCCCCTTTTTCGTAAAGCACCTCACTTGCACATACGGATGGCCCCATCTTAAAAAACCCACCTCTTGCAGACAACCAGTCGGCGGCAAACGTCAACAAACTCTCTTTGGAGCCCAAAGCGAAGACAACCTAGTGGGATAGAGCGTATCAACGATCTGGTAACGACGGGGTTTCGTGCTTACTCTTTGACATCGCGCAGATTCTGCCCATCCATAAAGACCTCAGGAGAAGACGGTTTCTGCGGGCCGAACTTGAGGACCGTCCCAGGCTTCGAGTCTATCCCAAAAAGTTCCCCTCTCCCTCCGGGAGAGGGTTGGGGTGAGGGCAAACGATCGTCGGAATCGATCGACAAAACCGACAGCGATTCGAGGCACCCTCACCCTCGAGCCCCTCTCCCGCCGAACGGGAGAGGGAAGATTAGGGGGGATAGACCCTTAGCGGAAACACAAGAATGCGTCCAACGCGATACCCAGGCAGGCGTGCTGGACCATCCCCGACAGCAACGACTGCGTGCGATACGCCAAAATGCCCCATAAAATGCCACCAGCGATGGCACCATATGTCTCAATGGCCGGTGAACCAATATGGACCAATGTGGAGGCCATCACTTGGACTAATAGGGCGTTCCCATCACCCAAAGAATCGCGCAGCCCCATCTGGAGAAACCCGCGGAAGTGGAACTCCCAACCTGCGTAGTGAAGTAAATAGATCGCCGCATGGAGTGCGAACATGGCCAGAGAACTTCCCGCTGCGGGGTTGGTTGGAAAACAGCGGGCCATCGATGGATCATGAGACGAGATCCAGCCGAGAAAAATGAAGATGGGAGCAAGCAGCGCGGCACTTCGCACTGTGCGAACAAGAATCCCCAGTCGCACGCCATAGCTGGCCAAACCTCGCCCCAAGAGGTGACCGCCGATCAACGCGGGCATAAGACCCAACAACGCAAAACCCGTGACAAACCGATACCATGCAGCCGCCGCCCGCGGATCAAGTCCCAACGCCAAGCGATCGGCCAAATGTTCCCGATAGAACTCCGCGGAGCCAAAATACCTCCACGTGATCATCACCACTGTGGAGAGGAACAACGTGACGGCAGCGGTCTTCTGCCGCTCCTCAAGGGCAGACCAAAACGGCACTCGCATCATCCAGTCTCTCAATCTTGTTCCTCCCGCACTCGTTGGAGCCAGGCATACGTGATGCGCAATCCTTCGATCAAGGGTCGCGGCTGATAACCAAGCTCTTCTTGGGCCTTACGGCATGTGTATGCGCGATCCATCAAAAACGTCCGGACCCAGCCAGGGGTAATGGCCGGATAAATGCCAAACCATTCCGCAAGCTTCTTTTGAACCCACGCGAACGTCAGGGCACCAGGCCGAAATATCGGTATCTGAAAATGCCGCTTGTCGCTGACCTGATCCACCAATCGGAAGAATTCTCGCAGGCTCACGTTCTCGCCACCCAGGATATACTTTTCACCACTCCGACCCCGCTCCATGGCCAACAGATGCCCCTCGACCACGTCTTCCACAAACACATAATTTCCAATGTTCCGACCGGCGTTGAGAAGAAACGGTAAACGCCCACGATCGTACATATCGATCAGTCGTGAGAGCGAATTGCCCTCAGTGATATGGCCGGGACCAAAGACCCGTGTCGGATTGACAATGACCACATCGAGGCCTTGTCGGGCCATAGCGAGGGCCTCTTTCTCAGCGGCAACCTTACTGGCCTCATAGTCGGTCAGGAAGGGACCGCGGTTTACCCAGGTCTCATCACCAATTTGACCCGGAGGCGTCGGGGGGAAGGTCTGGATCGTCGAGGTCCACACAACCCGCCGCACCCCGCAACGTTGGGCCGCCGCTAATACATTTTTGACTCCGTCTCGATTCACTCGATAGAACGTGGTCGGGTCCGGTGCCCAGTTTTTGGCGTAGCCCGCTACATGGAAGACCTCGGTACAGCCCTCCATCGCCCGGTTGACTGATTCTGCATCGGTGACATCACCCCGGAATAACTCTACCTTCGGATGCCGTAACGGTGCCCCATCACGCAACCCCAGACCTGGCGGAGAGGTGACGTTGTCACGCCGACACAGAGCACGCACCGAGCGTCCCCGCTCGACCAAAGCCTGAACCAATCGGGTGCCAATAAATCCGGTCGCACCCGTCACCAAGACTTTGCCTTCCTCGGCCATGCTCTAGTATCGCTCCTACCAGCTTTGCCGCGTGTCCGCTCTCCCGTCACGAAGCTACAAGCCGCACCCTTCGGCCCAACCTGCCACCCGCCGCCGCGGGCGATTATATGCCACCCCATCCCAACCGTCAAACAGCAGTTTTGGGAAGTTTAGGTAACGATCGCACGCTACAGTGAAACTGAGCCGAATACGTGCTCGGTGGGTTGAACGGTTGGGCAACTTGGCGAAGCTAGGGACCCCCCCGAAGAAGAGGCTGCCTAGCCGTGACGGTAACCCTTGCCGGGTGTCATGCTGGCCGATAATGTGAAATGAGGTGAACCGGGTAGAACCGCCGCCAAATGGGGGGACGTGGGCGAAAACTCAGTACCATCCACACATCAGTAACAAACGGCCCAGTGCAGAACGGCGATAGTTCCGCTGTGGTCCCTGAAGCACCGATTCGGGCCGATGTTCGCCGTCGCCCGTAATTGGGGGAAACCCGACGCTTAAGCTTCCAGACAATCTGGCAACTCAGGCTTTAGGGGTTGGCTGCGAAAACAAGTGGGATTAACAATTTGAAAGCAAAAAGAATCTGGCAATACTGGGAACATTGGCAAGCTGGATAACCAAAAAGGCATTGCCTAGGTGAGTGTAGGAAAGATATCGACTATCACTCGCGCCCGTAGCTCAAGGGATAGAGCAGCGGATTTCTAATCCGCTGGTTGGGGGTTCGAATCCCTCCGGGCGTGCTTTGTATAATGTCGCAACTCGTTGCAGCGTCTTGATTTACAAATAGTGTCTATTTGTTCTATCACAATTGCACTTCATCGTCTTGCAATGCATTTCTTGCAGGTTCTGCGTTGCATTTTGCGTTGCGTTTTGCGGGGGTGTTTTTCAAACTGTGCTGATCGCAAAAGCGGCAAACTATGCTGATCGCAAAAGCGCTAAACTGTGCTCATCGCCGAAGCCGTCAAACTATGCTGATCGCAAAAGCCGTCAAACTGTGTTCATGGCCGAAGCCGTCAAACTGTGCTCATCGCAAAAGCGCTAAACTGTGTTCATCGCCGAAGCCGTCAAACTGCGGTTATCGCCAAAGCCGTCTTGGGTGGCCTTGCGAACCAAGTCATCAGGGACACGCTGGTAGTGCTTCAAGCCAAACTTCCCCCTGCTAACTGGGGGGATGATGACTGTAAGTGATTTCAAGACAATGATTTGCGCGCATTAAGCACCCTGATTCCCCCACCGTTTTCTGTGTACACCCACGTGGTCCGTGGAATCTACCATCAGGAAGCACCCTGATTCCGCATCGTTTTCTGTGTACAGCTAAGTCGAGTCCCCATCGGCCCAGCTCAGGGCACCCTGATTCCCCCACCGTTTTCTGCGTACGGCGCACATCGCGCAACTCAAAGCAGGACAAGAACTTACGCAAAACCATCGCATGACTACAGTATGCAACACAAATCAACCTGAACTCGTTACCCAGCAATGACTTACGTAAAAATACATCCAGGAACTTTGGGCTAAACTGTGCTCATCGCAAAAGCGTCAAACTATGCTGATCGCCAAAGCGCTAAACTGTGCTCATCGCAAGAGCGTCAAACTGTGCTCATCGCCAAAGCCGTCAAACTGTGGTCATCGCAAAAGCGCTAAACTGCGGTTATCGCCAAAGCCGTCTTGGGTGGCCTTGCGAACCAAGTCATCAGGCACACGCTGGTAGTGCTTCAAGCTAACCACGGGGCCATGGCCAAGCCACTGGGCGACTGCGTTAATCGGGTAGGAACGGGCAAAGTCGGTGGCTGCCGAACGCCGTAGGCAATGGAACGGGTCACGCCACGGGGTTAAGCCGGAGCGTTCGATAATCCTCCGCAGCGTCCGGTGACGATTCGCCTTGGGGACGGTGACGATCAGCGATTCACCCTCGTGGGCCGCAAAGTAAGCCTGCTGGAGTAGCTCTCGAAGTCGTGGGACAATCGGCACGAGCCGGGTTCGTTTCGTCTTGGGGGCAAACACCTTAAGCGTCCCAGTCTCCTAATTGATGTCTGCCCAAGTGATGGAGTCGGTTTCGCTTGGGGAACGCAAGCCCGCAAGTCGGGCCAGCCCGAGTAGCACACGCCAGCCGTGATTGGGGCACGCATCCAGTAGCCGCTCGAAGTCTTCGAGCGAGACGTATCGTTCATCGTTGCGGGCCATCGACGCCCCGACAAGCGTTTGGAATGGGTTATTGTCGGCCAGCCGGTGCGTCATTGCCCAATTGAACAATCCCTTGGCGTTGCGAACGTGAAGTCGGACGGTCGCTTCCGTGCGTCCTTCGGCAAGCCACGTCCGCCATCGTTCCGCGTCCTCTTGGGTGATCGCCGACAGCCGGGCCTTGGGGCCGAAGTAACCGCTCAGTAGCTTGGTTGTGTTTTTGATTCGCGACTGCGATCTCAAAGCCAAGCCAGCAACGTATTCCCGTTCGTAGCGTTCGATCAGGCGTCCGAGGGTTTCGCGGACTCGTGCGGGGGCTAGTTGGCAACGTTCAAGCTTCTCATAAAGGCCGTCCGGCAAGGCTGCCAGCCACACCGCCGTTGGGCCGGGAATCGCCGTGGCGGTGGCCATACTGGCGGCCAATTGCTCCACGTGGACCTTGAAGCTCTCGGCTTGCCGACGTGGTAGCTTGCCAAGATAGAGCGTCACGCGCCGGCCATCGGGCAGGCAAACATACAGTCGGAATGTATGGCCATGCTTGCTTAGTGATGCCATGTCAGCCCCTCCCTTTGTCAGCTTTGTTCCCGGTAATTGTGGCGACACCTTTTGTTTCACACAACACTTGGTCGTTGGAGTCCACAAACTGAATTGGCCAGGCCTCGCGGCTGTTGAAGTCCTCGGGGTGGATTCTCCCTAGTCGGCACATATCGAGGAGCAAGGCAACGGCTTGGTCGTGAAATGTGTCGTACAGCTCGAATAACGAGGGGAAGTCAACGCCGGGGTGAGCTTGCCCGCGGGGGACGATAAAATAGCCCTCACCATCGCTCCGCCGCTGGAGATGCAGCGTATAGCCCGCTTGCCAAAGCTTGTCCAGGAGCAACCGTCCGCCGACAAGGGGCTTATTCTGTCGGAGGGTTTCGATTTCGTCCTTTGTCAAACCGCCCTTGACGAAACGCAACTTCAATTGGCCGTTAGCCCAATCGACGCTCACACCGGGCCGCTTAAGTAATGCGATCGGATTCATAGGGTTACTTCCTCGAACTCGGGGCCGTCCACTTCGCCCCCCTCTTGTTGCGTACCATAAACCGCCACGACGTGGGACGGGGCTGCCAGGGGCGGACCGCTCGGCACCGAGGGGGCTTGCCCGTCGTGCCTATTAGCCCCGCCACTTGTGGGGTGAAAACCGGCTTGGGGTTCGTCGTTCGATATTCCACACTTATGGGGGGTGAGCACGATTTCAGACTTCTGAAATGCGCTGACAACGTTGACAACGTTGACAGATTGGTCGTGCGTCGTTGGGGTTGTGTCAACATTGTCAGCGCTGTCAACGCCTTTTGGCATCTCCAAAACGTGCTCGCCACCATAAATGGGGGAAACTCCTTTTGGCGTGTACAAGACGGGGTTGACACCATACAGGGGGGTATTGCGGGCTGAAGGCCCCTGGGGGGGCAATTGTTGTTCACGGACGTACCCACGCCGCTCTAGCTCCATGAGGGCGGCCTTACACTCGTCCACGGAATCAAAGTGACGGTAGCCGTGGCGATAA
The DNA here is from genome assembly GCA_029549885.1 of Planctomycetota bacterium. Taxonomy (GTDB): domain Bacteria; phylum Planctomycetota; class Planctomycetia; order Pirellulales; family Thermoguttaceae; genus Thermogutta. The sequence goes on along the minus strand of JAKPII010000317.1, from coordinate 15,036 downwards.
ACATCGCGGAGCGTAAACTCGCGTAATTGATGCCGCCGGATCCAGCGCAAAATCCACCGTGCGCCGTCCAACCGGGAATCGTCGCTTAGCTGTTCGAGCACCGCCTTGGCATGCGGAATCAGGTACCGCCCGATCTCGATTGCAGCAGCCAGGGTTTGTGGGGCAATCTCGCCACGAATGCCCTGCTCGACACAATGAAGCACAGCCGCCACGCGCAGCGTTGCACCGGCTAGCTTGGCACCCCAATCGCGGATGGTTTCCATTTCGCCGAACTCGGCAAGCATGCCCTCAATTTCAGCTTCCCAAGTCCGCAGCAACAGCTCGGCTTCCGTGGTCAGTGCTAGCTTCAATGGGGCAAGGCCGATGGCGTTGGCCTGCCTCGCTAGCATTGTCACAGTGCGGTGATAGGCTTCGGCCACCTCGGACCGCACAGGGGGAGGGGCTATCTCCCGCTTCCCGATCGTGCTCACCGGCACCGCATAAATGAACCTTGCCAATAACCCCCGGCCACGAAACGCCGCTTTGTGAGTCAGGCTGCGAATGACCTCGGGTTGTATGACGTAGCAGCACGTCAGCGCTGGCCGCTCCACGCGAACACTCTTGCGAGAAACGCGATCAGCGATCAACTCATCGCCCGCATGGGCCATCAGATAGACCGTGAACTGGGGTGTTTGGTTTTTGCTGTACAGCCCGGCCATCAGGTCAAATGGGCCACCCTCGGGCGACATACTGGCTAACCGCCCCTTTTGCTCCGCCAGCATGGAAGCGATCTTTTCGGCTGTCGCATCGTCGGTGAGAAGTCGGGGCAGCACTGGCTCCGGCTCAACAGCCAGCCGGGCCGCCAGTTCACACGCTTGCTCGGCCGCTTCCTGGTCATCTTTCTCGCCAGCGAATTTTTCCAGTTTGTGCAACCGCGCTTCGGCCTGCCTTCGCGCAGATTGCCGCTTTGCGATTTCGGGCCGGGCCATGTCGATGAGCTCGGCCTCGTAATCACGCAACGGTTTGAGAGCATCTCGAAAAACGGCCGACTTGCGATTGCCAGGTGGCAGCAGCACCGTGACAAAAAGGTTGACCGGCTCTATCCATCCAACACGAGGGACGACTTCCACTTGGCGTGCAATGGCCGCCGAGCATACGCCCAACGACATCATCGCCGGAAGATCCAGCGGCGTTTGTGTTGCTCGCGCCTCTTCCTGGACCCAATCACGCAATATTGTGGGCAGGACGTGGACAGGGAACTGGGGCAGCTCCCCAGGGTCGAGACTTATTACCTCGGGCCATTCGTCTTTGCTCGCGACCGGCTCGATGCCAGCCGCTATTTCGATCAGCCAACGCCCAAGGTCCTCGGGGCTCGCGCCCTGGCCGAGGGGTAGCCCAAACCAACCGTCGGATTCCACGATGTCGGCTACGTCGCCACCCTCGGGTAGTCCCGGGGCGTAGTCGGCCAGCTTGAGAATCCGCACCGTGGCCGGTGGCGCAAGCCTCAAAAGGATGTCCGTCACTTCCTGGGCGTATCGCCGCCCGGGTTCGTCGTTGTCCGGCAAGATGGTAACATGTCGGCCACTTAGAGGGCTCCAGTCGGTTTTGCTTGCCGCGTTGCAGCCGCCGCTGGATGTCGTGGCCAGCAAGCCGCATTGCCGCAGTGCCTCCACGCATTTCTCCCCTTCGGCAACGAAAATTGGTGTTGCGGGGTCGGCTTTGAGAATGTCGGGCAGGTTGTACAGGGGACGTGGCTCGGGCATGGCCGCAATTCGCCAGCCATCGGGAAACCGACTGATTGGGCGGATGTCCTTTGTCCCGTCGGGTTTGTCCCAACGCACCACCAGCCCGACCGGCTCCCCTGCGGCGTCGCAATAGGTCCACCGGCAGGATTCTTGGCCTAGCTTTCGCCGCAATGAATCAAGCGCATCCTCGGCCGCAGGAAACGTTTGACCGTCGGGTTTACCGTTGCCGCCCGGTCGCGCATCAGCACAACCTACGTATTTCGCCCGTTTTACGGGGTTTTGGTGATGTGGCGATGTGGTGACATGGTGAGATTGCAACACGTCATCGGGCATCAAGTCTTTCATCGCCAACCCCAGGGCCGCGACAATGCTTTCCGTGGCACACCCGGCATGACAGCAAACCAAAACCCGGCCGTCCGTTCCTTCGGTAACCGAAAGGCTCGGTCGGCGGTCATCATGGGCCGGGCATTGGGCCGACCAGCCGGTTCCCGACCGCTTCGGACGGCATCCGTGCCGATCAAGGGCCGTGAGAACGGTGTCAATGGGCTTCATCGGCCTGCCCCCTCATCGTTGCTGGCTTGCATTGCCGCCCGGGCCTCGGCTTCCAGCCGTTCCAGCAGCAGCCGCCGCGGGATTAAAACTCGCTTGCCAATCCGCGTGCTGGGGATTCGTCCGGCTTTAATCGCCGTCCACACAGAACGCTCAGACAAGCCTAAAACCTTTGCGGTCTCACGTAACGACAGCATTTCACGTTCACCGGTCATGTTTGGTCCTTTCATGGAGCAGGTGGTGCATAAGGGTTTTTCGACTTTCTACCCTTGAGGGCGCCGGGTAACGGTTTAGGTAATCGCAAGCGCATGAAAAAAGCCGCAGACAGCGTTTTTCTGCGGCTTTGCAACGTCCAAATTTTTTGAGTCGGGTAACTGCTGGGTAACTTTGGGTAACTGTTACCCGCCAAGTTCAGTCGTCAGACGAGCGCCGATTCCTTTGCCACCACGTGGTGCGGTAAATGGCTTGTTTGGTCGTCTTGAATATCGATGCCAATGTGGGGCCGTCAACTGTCGGCGGAATTGGTATTCGCCGGTGAATTTCCCACAATTTCTCGTCAATGGTCCTGTTTGGATCAGCCAAGATGGCCGCCATGGCCGTAAAACGCTCGTCGCTCACGTGTTGTGTGAAAAGGGCCAGAAGGCTTCGCAGGGCGTCGGCCTCGGTCATATTCCCCTCCGGCTCCGCGGGACCCTCCTGACGATCAATAAATGCCTCCCCATTACCCTTGGTTTGCCCTTTTTGCAGCTTTTCCGTTGCTTCGTTCACAGAAACCATACCCGTCGCCGGGGTTGCGCCGCTCTTTTCTGCCGCCTCGTCGCCAAACCACGCTGCTTCCCCACTTAGTAGGCAATCGCGACGGATCTTCGCCTTGCGGTTTTGATAATCCTCCATCGCCTGGGGCCAGTCTTCCCAGACGCTTCCCAAAAAACTCGCGACATAGCCGTCGAAATCGTAGTAGAACGAGTAATACTCCCAGGATTGTCGCTTTTCCAGGAGAGGGATCCAGCACTTGGCAAAGCGGATCACTTCCTCGGCCCTCTGGGGCATAGTCAGTAACGGCCACTCGGTCCGACGCAGGAGCTCTTGGACCTTCTGGGGCAGGTCGCTGATCGCCTCGAGAAGCTTGTACGACGCCTCCAGCAGGTCCGTCAGGCGATTAAGCATAGTATCCCACGTGACTCCGCTTTTGGGGTCGATCCTGTTGCTCACGTATACCTCGTATCGCGGTTCGTTGGCTTGGAACAGCTCGGCAAAGCCTTCCGCCGCCTGCTGAAAATCTTCCACCGCCCGATCAAGCCGATTAAACCGCTCCACCACAGACATGCGTTGCCCTCGCACAACGTGACCGCCCAATAAGACAAAGGGCGGGCAGCCGCCGGGCAATAGCGGAGTTCGGTTGGCCTAACCTAGCCCGCCCTTTTTTACCCCAGTATTTTTAGCCCACTTCACCCGGGTTTCACACCCCAGGTTGGACAAGGGTTGTCCAACCTGCATCATTTCCCCCAGCGCTAGGGCGTCGGGAAGGTTGCCTATTTTCTCCGGGGCGCGCTGTGTTTTGTTGCGATCTAGCAAAATGGGTAAACTTCCACTGCGACCCGTCACGCCGCATTGGCCTGTCCCTCGCCGCGTCCAGTCACCCGGCATTGGCCTGTCTCTCGCCGCGCCCAGTCACCCGGCACTGGCCTGTCTCTCCATGTGTTTCGCGCGCACCGCCAAGCGTTTTTTGCTGGGTACAACCCAGTGTTTCCCCGGGAGCGCTCATTCGCCCGTCCCGCTAGCTTCGCGCCGAACTGAGCTATAGAGAGAAAGAAAGTCAGCTCACGGGGGCTGGCCGTTCGTCGGGGGTCAACGGCCAAAGAAGGTCGGGGAAGAACCTAGGACCGGCAACCGGCAGGCGAGTTTTTGATCTGGCACCTAGCTTCCCGACGCAAAACCCGGCCATCCGCAAGCGGCATTTCGGGGTTGCTCGATCAACAGGGCTTTCCCAAAGCGGGAGGATTCCAAGCCAGACCGGGTGCGTCGGCAAAGCCATGACGCAGCTCCTTTTCGCACGGGAGTAATGCCCTTTGAGCGGACCGGTCCTCGCAGGTTGGATATTCCCTTGTTGTGCCTGCCACAGATACGTTGGAGCGACACCCACCAACTGGGCAAATTCCCGCGGGCTGTAGCCCTTGATGACGGCCTTCGTGCGGAGGTCTTGCTCCGCCCGGTGCGGATTCCCCAGGGAATAAATTGTCATAATCCTACGAATTCCCTGAAAATCGTTTGCTGTTTCTGATCGTCGGTGGCAACTTTCTCAAGCCACTCAGCGACAACGGACAACCGGCCGTCCACTTCGAGAAGATCGCTCGGCCCATAGGCCTCGCCATTGGGGTGCACTAGGGCTGGCGGGAATATAGCCGGGGACGTGGCCAGAGTTTTTTCGGATTGACGTAAGTTGTTTTCAGATAAGAGCTTCTAGAATCCGGTTCGAGAGGAATTCTAGCGAAGCCGGGCATGCGCCCTCGCCCCGTTCCACGCGGATTGGCTGGAGGACATCGTTGACCACACGCAGCCGCCTCGTCATTCCTCGTCCACCCCGGCGTCGTCCCCCATGCGGTATTTGATGTCGTAGTTGATGATGAAATCCAACTCTTCGTCGGTGAACCCGTAGTGCTTTGCCAGGACCTTGTCGATCTCGTCGATGATCGCCTTCGATGCCGAAGGACGAAAGAGCAACTGCCTCCGCGCCCCTGTTGTGGCGTACTGTTGTGTCTTTCTTTTTGCATTTTTGAAAAGCGATTCAACGAGTGCACTTCCCAATTCCGCCAGCTCTTGTGCCGCGCCACTCTTGTTGAAATCAAAGCGAAAACCGTAAATCATGTAGTCTTTGCAGTTGTACATGTCGAAGTGAAGGGTATAGTACCACCACCACAGACTAGAGCTTAGAACCGCAATTGCCGCTCTTGCGTTATACTCCTCTTTGAGGAATTTCCTTTTGTTGGAAGTACTTTCGGTACCCAAAGGGCGATCCGAAAAAATCTTGAAGTAGCGCCCACCGGCAGTCCGATAGTGCAGGCACTGCGAAGTGCGAGCCTTTGAGATCTCAAGTAAGGCCTCGAGGGTCTGCCGCTCGCGCAAGAGCCGACGAAGCATTGTGATCTCACAAGCGCTGGTGAGTTTTGGGACCGCAAAATCGAACAAGTACACATCCGGAGGGACGTCGACATAAGTTATCGTGGGAAATACAATGTGTCGGCTTTCGGGATTCCATCTGATGTACTTAGTGCTCCATAAATGGTTTGGCGTATCTTGCTCGGCGACTCCAGTTTTCGAAAGCAGGATGGTTAGATTCATCGTGACGCCTTCAAACAAGCAGGATGGCCGAGTTGCGTAGTTGGACACCCACACAAAGTTTTGACCGTGCCTTATTTCGAATGCCATTGTACGCATCTGAGGAGTCGATACTGAGCTGATTTGCACGATTATTCCAAGCCGAGCGTGTGAGTGATCCAAATGTTTCGACCGTTCATATACGAAGGCATACAGATTTCTGCTTGAGAAGGTAAGGTACTCGTTCTCGAGAACCCGGTATCCAACCGATCGTTGCGAGTACTCCACATACGGCGGATTCCCGATGATCACATCGAAGCCGCCATTGCGCATAATGCCGTAGAACTCGGCGAACCAGTGGAAGGGCTGGTGGCTGGCCTTCCAGGCTTCGAACTCCTCAGGCTTGTCCAAGTTGACGCCGTACTCCCCGGCCAGGAAACGGTCGAGCTTGTCCGTCAGCTTCTCCAAGCGACGCCGCAACTGTTGCTTGTCACGATGGGTGACCCGGCCGCCATGCGTCGTCTGCTGGGCGCGGAACTGCTGGAACGCCCGTTCGACCAGTTCGGCCTCCTCCTCGATCCGTCTTGCCTCCTCCGCGGCGAAGCCGAGCCTGCCCTCCTGGGACTTGCGAACCTGCTCAAGGGATGCAAACCCAACCAGCGTGTTCCCGGCGCGGATGTTGAAATCAATATCCGGGAGAGGCTCGATCTGGTCAATCTTCTCGACCTGGGCTGCCAGCTTAAGGAACAGCCGCAGTTTGCAGATCTCGACCGCCTCCTCCATGATATCGACGCCGAAAAGGTTATTAATGATGATGGACTTGAGGATAAAGTAGCGCTCGTTGGGGTGCTCAGCAACCCGCTCTAGGACCTCCTTGAAGTCACTGAACTGCTCGGGAGGGTGCTTCTTACCAGCGAGGTCCTCCACGAAGCGTTCCATCCGCTCCAGACAGTCTCCGTAGAGGGTCTCCAGAATTCGCAGGGCGGCAAAGAGGAACGCGCCGGAACCGCAGGTCGGGTCGAGGACGGTAATCTTCTCGACGGCGTGCCAGAACGCCCGGAGAAGCTCCGGGTCTTCGCAGTTCACGATTGCGTCCCGGGCAAACTGCCAGATGTCGAGGTTGAGCGTAATCAGGTCGTTGATCTCGTGAATTTCCCCCTTCTGAAGTTTCTCCCGGATTTCTAAACAACGATTCCGGCGATAGACGTACTCGCGCCACGTCTCGGTGACGAGACGGATCGGATCCCCGGCGGGCGCTTGCTCAAGGTTATACCGCTTGTCGAACATGCGAGCATTGGGGTCATGCATGCCTTTTTGGACGAACTCGGGCAGGTCACTTTCTGGCACAACCGATCCGTCGGGCCGAATGACGCCATGACGAACGGCCGGGTAGATGTAACGGTCGGGATCCTCGCGGAGCAGTCGCCAGACGGCTGAATCGGGCTTGAAGGCGATAGGGCACTTCTTTCTGGCGGCGTCGAACAGGAAGGGGATAATGGTGTTCTTGCTGATGTACTCGGTGATATCCTCCTTGGTGTAGTAGGCCCCCATCTGCTTCTGGTTGACATACTTCTCGAAAATGTAGCCGACCACGTCGGGGTTGATCTCGTTGTCGGCCCGCAGGGGACGCTCGTCGAGGTGCCAACGGTACTGATCGAAGAAATCAAATAGCTTTTCAAACGCTTCGTCGGGAATGTCAATCTCTTCCCACCGTTGTTCGAGTTCGTGTACCTCAAAGAATCCGCCGTCCAGAAATGGCACCTTGCCGAGCAGCCTCTCAAAGTCGGGATCCAGCTTGCGCTCCTCCGGAGACTTGCCGAGGCCCTCATGGAAGAGGCGTAGCAGGAAGTAGCGGTAGAACGTGTGAAACTTGCCCTTCCCCTTGATCTCCTGCACCCTCTTGAGGCGGTTGCGGAGATAGTCCGTATCGCCGTCCAGAAATCCTTTCTTTTGGATGAAGTACACGAACATCAGGCGGTTGAGCATGAGGGACGTGTACCACTGAAGATCCTCCTCGTATTTGATTCCCTTAATGAGCTTGAGGAAGTCCGCGTGTTCGGCCTTGAACCGGTCGTAGAACTTTTTGGTAACCTTGTCCACGTCGAACGCGGCCCGGGCGCGGTTGGCTACGTCCACGACGGTGATTTGTTCCTCCTCCTCTATGCTCACCGCGATCTGGTTGAGTCGCTGGATTAGGGGGTCGCCCGACTGAGAGACATGGAACCGATACTCCCGGCTGGCCAGGGGCTTCCCCGGTTCCCGGCGGACCCACTGCCAAACCTGTTGTCCGGCTGCCTTGTCGAAATAGATGACAAAGTGCTCGCGGACAGATTTGGTCACGTGGTGGTCGATCTTGAGGCGTGTGGCGCGGTCGGGGATGGAGGGACAGACGAACGCGACAAAACCTCGCTTCTGTGCGACCGCGGTGAGGTGGAACGTATTCTCGCCAACGGGAACGTCGAGTTGGGCATGATAGTTATCCCACCCCAGGTGTTCCCGGAAAAGAGTTTGGAAGTCAAAGGACTTTAGGCAGTTCCTGACGGCAGCAACATCGAATTTCATGAGCTTGTCCTCCGCACTTACACACACGACCGGGCGGCATGACTGTCCGGTCTGCGTAGTCCGAGGGAACAAATGAGTTGAGGCCTTCCGGCTTCTCCGTCCTTTGCCACCTCGCACAAGCGGCCCTCCTGTCGCAACCTGATGACAAGGGCTGCCAAATCCTCGTCGGAGATGCCGCTCTTGAGCTGGCGGTTGAGCGTATCGATCGCGGATTGGAGAAGGGGGTATTTGTAGATGTCCTCAATGGCCTTTAGCAGATCGGCGGACTCCAAGAGCGTTCCCTTGATGGCCTGGGCATAGGCCTTGAGGCGCTCGTAGGTGCGGAACCGCGCACCCGAAGGGCGCCCCAACTGGCCACCGACGGACTTCTCGGTTTTAACGATGAGCTCGATTGCCTTTTCAACCAGTTTGTGATGGTCCTCGGCCCGTGGCAGAGCTGGGGTGTCCGGCGTGCATTCGGCGGCCTTGAGAATGGCGAACTGCGATTCCGTTACGCTATTCCCGTCCGTGTCAATCCAGGTCAGTGCGTCATTCCCTTCCCCGGTCCGGACGTAGACCAGCACTCCCTCGCGACGGTCAGCGTTCGGTGGAAGCGGCTTGGCGGAATAGACCACGTTGGGCATGGCCGGGATGATTTTCTCGAGTTGCGGGTTTCTGTCGATAGCGTTCTTCCAGATTTGGTAGGCGTAGGATGCAAGGTCAACTTCCGTGTCCTCCTCGCCATCTAGGATGCCGGCCTTCTCGGTGTAGAGATCGCGCAGGGGCTGATCGTCTGCCTCTCCCTCGAAAAAGGCCTCGTCGGCACCGACCACCTCCGCGTTCTCGCGAAGCCGTTGACGTACTCGTGCCCGGAGGCGAATGACTCGTTCCACGCCGTCCGCGGGGAGAAAGGAGTAGCACAGAATCGTATCTGACTGCTGGCCGATTCGATCTACACGCCCAGCCCGCTGGATCAGCCGGATAATGGCCCAAGGGAGGTCGTAGTTGACGATGATGGAGCAGTCCTGCAGGTTCTGCCCCTCACTCAAAACGTCTGTCGTCAATAGAACGCGCAGTTCGTCAGCCGGGTTGACAAACTCCCGTTTCTCGTTGCTGACAGGGCTGAATCGGTACGCAATCTCCGTGGGATTGGATGTTGCGCTCGTCACGGCTGCGACGGCCGTCAGACCACTTGCCTTTAGCTGCTCCTCTAGGTACCTGACCGTGTCGGCGAATTGTGAGAAAACGAGTACCTTTTCGTCGGGGTGCTGCTTGGTGAGAAGCTGGACGAGGGACTGCAATTTGGTGTCCCGCTGGGGATCCCATGTCCCGGCACGTTGGATCGCCTTTATTAGCGCCTGGGCATCCTTGCGTAAGTCGTCGGCGAGGGCTTTATCGAAGAGATCCGCGCGCAACCACTTGAAGCGGCGATGGAACTGGGATGCGAAAGTTTGGTAGAGATCCGCGGCCCGCCTCTGCAGGTCACTCTCATTTGGAAGCTGGCTTTGTATCGCAACGGATTTATCTGGCGATTGGTTCTCATCATCGTCGGCAGCCGGGTCCCAAAGTTGGCTGTCCTCGTCATTCGCCGAGGTGTCAAGCAGCCCCATGTCCTGCGTCCCGATGGGGAGCGGCAGGCCGTTTTCAATGGCATGCAGGAAGATGTAGTTTCGGAGGATGTGGCGTTGCACCGACAGGATGAACGAGTGGCCGCTGCTTTCCAGGCGTTTGAACAAGTTGGTACGGCAAAAGCCCTTGAGGCGCGTCCCAGCGCGAGAGAGGTCGGCCAGCACCTTCGCCTCTTCCGCTGTAGGAGGATTGTGGGGCGAAGGCTTCACGTAGTTCCCTAGTCCATAGCGCGGCAAGGTCAGGTCGTTCACCGTTCTCACGACCTCGTCCGCGAATAGGCGCGCATACTGGTCTTGTGGGTCCTGTAGGTCGATCTCGAACTTGACCGTCTTAGGCAGGCGCGTCGAGAAGTAAAATCGCGTGCCGTCCTCGAACTCGAGATACTTTCGTTTCCGAGCCGCGTCGAGTTTGGCATAATTCTCCCGGATGAAGCTCCGGGTACGGCGAACCAGATACAATCGCATTAGCTCCCGCCAGTCGTCAGCATACTCACTTTTCTCGAAGGCAGCCAGCGACCGGACAGGGCATTGGTGTCGGCGGATGAATTCGGTCTCCCCCAGTTCCCTAAGAAGTCTCTCGGGCCGGATCCCAACGTCTTTGTGTTCGTCAACGAACAGCCGGAGCTGGTTCGAGAGGTCGAGATAGGTCTTGTTGTACGGCGTGGCCGACAAGAGGATGACGTGGCTGTCGTTCGAGGCGATATACTCCGCGATGGCCCGGTAGCGTTTGCTTTCGCGGTTACGGAGGTTGTGACTCTCGTCGATGATGACCAGGCGGAAGCGGGGCAGCCTGTGAAGTTCCTCTTGGACCCGCGTGATGGAAAGCACTTTGGCCCGGAGGCGGTATCGCTGCCGGTAGTCCTCCCACATGGAAACCAGGTTCTTTGGGCAGATGATCAGTGTCTCGAAGCCATGATCGTCCTCGAAAATTCGTGCCAAGGCCGTGGCCATTAGCGTCTTTCCCAAACCCACGACATCACCGAGGATCACACCTCCGCGTTTGTTGAGATGATGCGCGGCGATCTTCACGGCGGCCTTCTGGAACTCAAGCAACTTGCCGTCGAAGTCGCTCGGGATGCGGAACTCTGTGAGCCCTGCCCGAGCCTCCTGGGAAAAGTGATACGCGATCTTGAGGTAAATGTGGTACGGAGGGATCGGCTCCACGCGTGCCCAGCTCTCGTTAATGATTTCGACGAGGTCCTTGGAGATGTCAAGGCAGAACCGGTCGTTCCAACGATCCGCGAACCATTTGGCGAGCTTATCACAGGCGTCGGGGTCGAGCACCTCGATATTGAGCTCGCCTTGTTTGGACAGCCCCGCCAGTGTCAGGTTGCTGCTCCCGAGGTAGCCAATCTTAGGATTCACCGGGTCCTGCCGGAACAGAAGGTAGAGCTTAGCGTGGAGTGGGTGACGCACAAACAGCTTGACCACCACCTTCTGGTTGGCGATTTGGGAGGCTAGACGCCGCAGCGCCGCTTCGTCCTCGTTCGTTGGAATTCCCAGAGTGAGCTGGTCGCGAAACTCTTGGGCGAGTTCGCGCTTCAACCTGATAGCAGTGACCTGATCGATCTCCTCGTCGCCTTTCACAGGGTTCAACGCCCGCTTGAGAAGGTCGTGGGGCGGCTGATGCATGCCGACCAGCAGCCGACAGCAATGGCCGGGGCCTCCTGGCCATTGGTCAACGAGGTCGGCGACCACTTTCCATCCACGAAGGTTGAAATATCCGACGCAAAAATCTGCGCATTGGGACAGCCCCATAGCTTGGGTTATCGCGGACAAAAGGTAGTTGTCAATATTGTCGAATATTTGCGGCATGGATTACCCCAATAACCCCCAGTTCAAGGCCCAAATTATCCCATCATTCATGGAAGCTGCTCACGTTCCTAAGTATTGTCGCCTGTCCCAGCTGGCCCTGTTATTTCCCAGGCAAGCTTTTCGTTTGCATAGAGGAAGGCATATTGTTCCGGACTAGCAGATAATCCGGCCTTGACCGGATTATTCACAATGTATTGCCATTTCTCGTAATAATCTTTCTCGTCTCGTATAATCCGATCCCAACTCTCTTCTTCCCACAACGGGCCGGAACGGCGCATCATTTTGTTTATTTCATGGGCAGTAAAGCTCTTGATGCTGTGAAGAACTTTGGAGAGGTCATGGTAAACGCCGGGCGTTTCCTCTAAAGGTTCAATCAGGGCATGGACATGATCCGGCATGACACATACGAGGTGGAGTCTGATTTTTTTACCGTCCCAGAAGCGACAGGCATCCAGGATTGTCATTCGGCAGACTTCTGGCAATTCGATTTTCTTCGTTGAAAAGGTAATGAAATAAACGGAACCCCCGATTTGCCAGTGAGGAAGATGTCTGCGTGTCTGGAACAACTCTCCCTGAATGACAGGCGGCACAGGCGGGACAGGCGGGACGCCTGTCCTCCCTCTTTCAGGAATCAGCGGGTAGAGATCGCCTATCTCTGCCTTCACCTTTTGCAGCACCCAGTTGCCCCAGTAGCGGACTTCCTTGGCCAAGCCACCCCAGGTGGATGACAGGCCTCCGGCCTGTCCTGGCCGGGTCATACCTCTCGTGTTCGGGTCGGGCTTGCCGTACTTCTGGGGATAGACGAGCGTGCAGAGCTCGATGATGTGGGCCACGGGGTTGAGGTCGAGGGCGTAGGCCTCGCAGCCGAGCCGCAGCGCCTCCAGCGGGATGGCACCGCCTCCGGCGAACATGTCGAGCACCTTGGGCCGGGGCGCGCGCCCCTCGACGATGTCCTCCACCGTGACCGGTTTGCCGATTTCCACCGAAAGCCGTTCCGCGTGGGCCTCCAGGATGTGTCGCTGCGCCTCGGCGATCACCTTCGGGTCGCCTGGATACTTGCACAAGCGCGTGACGAACTCAGCCGCTGCCCCGCGATTGAGGCCCAGCTTGGCACCGTTCTTCATCCGCTCGGCCTTCTCTGGGTGGGGTGGCGGGTTCTTGAGGTTCACCTCCTTGACCCAGCGATCGGCCGGCACCAGGGCCGCGTACACCGCTGCCCGGCAGGCCACGAGCGGTCGCCGCGCCCACCAGAGGTGCAGCGTCGAGATGTGCCCCTTGCGGACGGACTTCTCCCGCGAGGCCTCTCTGCTAATGGCCTCGATGGGCAGGTAGTCTTCAATGAGACGGCGGTCGTTCACAACATCGGTCCCTCTCATGCGGGCAAGTACCTCTGGGCTTCCCTAATGATTCGATCAACCTGCTCGATTGCGTCTCTGGCGATCTCTGGTGGTATGTGTGGCTTGAGAGCCGTCATCTGATTGGCCCTCTCGTTTACCGAAGCGCCACTGCCCGCAAGCTCAGTGATGTAGAGTGCGGTAGCCAATCGTTCGAGATCCGCGACTCCCTTCCGGCCCAGGCTCTTCGCCACGAAATCGATGCGGCCGCCATACTCCGCCAGGGTCTTAGAATAGAGCTCCTCGATATATTTGCTGCGCTCCGTGGCTGCAATCCGCGGGCCATAAGGCCCCTGCGGTTCAAGCCTCACCAAATCATCCGCACGCAATGCGGTGAGTTCGTCTCTCAGGTCAAACGAGAAGGGCCCATGCTTGTACAGAATGAAATCGAACCCCAAAGGAACTTGCATGAGACGCTGTAAGAAGAACGTGGCCTTCTGGACATGGGTTTCGCCACACCAGCTTTCCTCCTCGCGCAGCCTCTTAATTAAGCGCGTAAGCAACGCGGCTTTCTTTAGCCTATCCATTGTCTTCCTCCTTCTTCGGTCGTATGATCTTGTCTCGATGTTGTCTCAGATACTTTTCCGCTTCGTTGAATACCGCTCGTTCGGCGAACACGTAGTCGACGGAAACGACGGGTATCGTGTTCAGCGCTTGCGAGATGGCCAACGATGAAACAATTCGCCCGTCGCGCATCTTTACCGGGAAATCAGAACTGCCGCTTTTCTGGTGATATCGGTCGTGCCGGAAATTCTCGCTTCCAAATTTGTCGCATAAAGCTTCGAAGATGGCTTTTCCTGCCTCCGGATTTATTTCGACATCGCTGGGGTTTCGCTGATAGATAAGCTTGAAATGATCGCGTGCAACGATCCGACGCGCATGTACGTGTCCCCGTTTCTTTTGGTCATGCGCGGCATCCAATAGCGCAGCGGTGACTTCGTTGTCTGTCATTCTTAAGTGTTGCTGTAGATCGGTGGGGAATCGGGCATCAGGAAGCCATTCCCTAAGGAAGTCGGTCAAATGGATGTCATAGATTCTACGAACTGGATGACAGTAGACCTGGGAATACATGAAATAACGGGCGAGCAATAAGGCCTCAGCGGAATGAATTCCGCCTTCTTCAACCCCAAGAGCCAATTCCTCTGAGCTTTCATTGTCGTCTCCGCATGATGGCATGGGAAGAATACGGAGGGTGTCAATCAGCCGATAATGGTCGAACTTGCCGTATGCGACGCCAATATGGTGGGAATCCCGCAAGAGATAGTCCATGCGATCGACCCCAAACGCATCACCGACGATGATTTCCGAAAGAATGGTCTCCCAATCATTGAACGTAAGGTGTTTTGCTTTCTTGGGTCCCACCGCAAGTTTCACCACATCTTCAACTCGAAGAGGTGGCGTAATCCTATTCCAAATCTCCTGCATCTCTTCGCTAGCGATAAGCTCCCGCGTAAGTCTTTCGTGATCCCATTCTTCGGGGAGCAGCTCTTTTTCCGCAGCATGGGAAAACGGCAAGTGGCCAATGTCGTGACATAGGGCGGCCATACGAAGCGTACGGCGCCAGTATCGCAACTTATCAGAATCAGTGAGCGGCCGAAGACGGTCTTTCATTTTTTCTGTAACGTTGTCTGGGTGCGTGACAACATCATAGACGCGGCTTGCGAGCTCCATAACGCCGAGAGAGTGTTCAAACCGCTTGTGCGTGGCGGCCGGATAGATAAGGTACGTCAACGCCAGTTGGTGAACGTGGCGCAGCCGCTGAAAGGGGCGCGAGTTCACGACCTCGCGTTCGTCGTTGTCCATCTGGACAAATGCGTGGATCGGATCTCTGATTTCGTGAAAATTCCTCGACACTGTCAATCCTTCCTTTCGGCTGCCCGTACAACCGCCTCCGCTGGAATCTCAAAGAACCGTGCTGCCACGATCTCACGCTTCGCGTGGTCCAGCCGCACCGCAGGGTTCTGGATTCGGACAAGCTCCGGCTTCGGGCCGAGCGGGTCCCACACGACGTACAACCAGTAGGTCTCCCCTAGCTGCTGGGCCATGTACCACTCGTTGGTCGTCAGGCGG
>JAKPII010000363.1 GCA_029549885.1 Planctomycetota bacterium | reverse complement strand
CAAATAGTCACTGGATTTTTTTCAAGACGCAGACAATTTATTTGTAAGTTGGCGATTCCAAGTCTAGATTGGTCATAGGCCATGATCATAATTTTGGGTCTCCTATGCCGGTCAGAAAAATTCCAAAGAACTACCTGGGGGTGACGGGCGGATTTTCGAGCCAGAAGAACGGCCGGATGCTCGGTTTCGAGTCCTTGCTCGAGAAAGATCACTTCATCCTCCTCGAGTACGACGACCAGGTCGCGTCCTTTGAGGAGCAGCCGGTTGCGATTCCCCTCGGGGGCAAAACGAAACCTTACGTGCCCGACGTGGTGATCCACTACCGGCAGCCAAAACCGGCCCGGCAGGCCAAGCCTTCACTGGTAGAGGTGAAGACGACTCAAGACCTGGAGAAGAACCAAGCCAAGTATGCGCGGAAATTTTCTGTGGCAAAAAAGTGGGCCGCAGACCGGGGCTGGGTTTTCAAGACGCGCTCGGAAAAGGACATCCGTTGCTTGCGCCTGGATTTCCTGAAGTTTCTCCGGGAGTACCACTGCATCGATCCGGATGCGGCGGATATCGCCACGGTGACTGGAGCGTTGGCGCATTTGGGCGGTGCCGCCTCCTACAAAACACTCCTCGATGCCCTTTGCCGCGATGATGAAACCAGGTTGCGGTTGATCCCGGTGATTTGGCATTTGGTCGCGGTTAGGCGGCTCATCGTGGATCTGGATCAGCCGGTGACCGATGAAGTTTTGATCAGCCTCCCTTCGGGTAGGAGGAAAGCATGACCCAGAATCTTTCTGTGCTCCGCATCGAACCTGGGGCCGAGGTGATGTGCGCCGGCAGTGTCTTTATTGTCACTCGTGTGCTTGATCTGGATACGGTTCTGGCGAAATCCGTGGAGACGGGGAATCTGACGGCCATCTCGATCAAGGAAGTGGGCCCCGTTGAGAATGGGGCGTCTACGGATCCAACGAGTACAAACAAGCTCCAGGATTTGGAAGATGTGTCACCCGAACATTGGGCTGAGGCCAAGCGCCGTTATGAGCTGATCAAGCCCCTACTGTCTCCTGCCGAGAGAGGGAAGGCCCTAGGCCGGCAAATTGCACAGCAGAATGGGGTGGGGCTAGCGACGCTGTATCGTTGGCGTCGCGATTTCCTTAATTCCGGAAAACTGTCCTCGCTGCTTCCTCCCAAGCCCGATGGGGGACGAGGCAAAGCCCGCCTAGAAAATGAGGAGATCGAGGCAATCATCGCCGACACAATCCGCGATTTCCACATGACCGACGCCCATCCCTCAATCTCGGCTACTCACCGAAAAGTTGAGGAGCGTTGCAAGTTGGCGAATCTGCCAGTTCCCAACTATCAGACCGTTCGAAGGCGGATTGTTTGGCAGTCCGGGCGCAGCATGACCGCTGCGCGGTACGGCGAGAAGTACGCTCGGGAAAAATTCGACCCCATCTTGGGATCAGTTCCCGATGCCAATTGGCCGCTGGCGCTGGTGATGGTCGATCACACCGAGTTGCCAGTCATCGTGGTGGACGAGAATACCCGCCGTTCGATTTGTCGCCCTTGGGTTACTTTCTCAATCGATGCATATAGCCGAGTGGTAACGGGGATGTATCTGTCCCTGGATGCGCCGTCGGCCACGTCGGCAGGGATGTGCTTGTCGCATTCCATTCTTCCCAAGGAGCAGTGGCTCGCCGAGCGCGGGATGGAAGCGGAGTGGCCGATCTGGGGTGTCATGGGCATTCTGCACATGGACAACGCCAAAGAATTCCGGGGGAACATGCTCCGTGCCGCGTGCGAGGAGTACACCATCGATCTCCACCTCCGACCCGTCAAAACGCCGCATTACGGCGGGTACATCGAACGCTTGATGGGAACCGTCTCCGAAGAACTGAAGGTGGTTCCCGGAACCACCTTCGGTAACTTCAAGGAAAAAGGGGAATACGACTCCGAGGGAAATGCGGTCATGACCTTGGCTGAGCTCGAACGCTGGCTGGTTTTCTTGATTGCCAAATACCACCATCGCTTGCACTCCGGGATTGGTACGAGCCCCTTGGCAAAGTACCGGGAAGGATTGCTGGGCTCGAAAGGCAGGCCTGGTCGAGGACTTCCCGCACGTCGTCTCGACGAAGAAAAGGTACGAATTGACTTCATGCCGTTCGAAGAGCGTACGGTCCAGGACTATGGGGTCCAATGGGATCTAACGTATTACTCGGACGTGCTGCGCCCTTGGATCAATTCCCTGGACCCGGCCAATCCCAAGCTGAAACGGCATTTCCGCTTCCGCCGGGACCCAAGAGACATCAGTCAGATCTACTTCCTCGAACCGAACGCCAAACGCTATTTCCCGATCCACTACCGCGATTTGTCGCAGCCTCCGATCAGCCTGTGGGAATACCGCGAAGCCAAACAGGCCGCCCGTAAGGCCGGACTGAAGGAAATCGACGACCGAGTGGTCTTCGAATATGCGAAGAAGATGCGGGTCGAAGTCGAGCAAGCCACAATCAAGACCAAGTCCGCCCGCCGTAAAGGGCAACGCAACGCCGAGCATGCGAAGGCGAGGGTCAGGAAAACCAAGGAACTCCCGGTGGTGTCTTCCACCCCACCCCGAGCTGCGCCGCCGCCCGTAATCAAAGGATACGACC
>JAKPII010000290.1 GCA_029549885.1 Planctomycetota bacterium | reverse complement strand
CGATCCATAAAATTTATTAGGGGCAATCCCTAGTGGGGCAGGCGAGAACTGTTGTAGCGAAGGGTTTTTAAGTAGGTTTGGGTTTTTGTCGTTTGGTTGGCAAGTCATTTCCTAGAGAAAGGAAAGGAGGTTACCGGGTGGTCAAATTGATCCTGCGTGAAGGCGAGTCGATTCAGGAGGCGGTTCGCCGTTTCAGGAAGCTAGTCGAACGGAGCGGTATCAAACGGGAAATGCGGCGGCGAGAATACTACGAAAAGCCCAGTGAAATCCGGCGACGGGCACGACTTCGGGCTGAGCGACGGGCACGGCGCGCACGGTTGATGATGATGGGGCGATAACCGCATAGTTATTCAACTACTAGGTCATCGAACAAATTGCCTTCCGCAGGTTGGCGGATCATCGTTGTTCTCCGTATTTGACCTCACGGGATAATTAATCTGATCTTTCCGATCCCATGCATGGCCCCATGCCGATCAATGGACCGCTCCGTTCGGGGGGCGGATCGCTTTTGCGCTATGCCAACCTGCGTTGGATTTGGGGTTTCATAAGGATCTACGGCTGGATACTTTTTTTCCTCTCCGGGATCAACGCTGCCGGCGAAGGGTTCACCCTCCTCGTCAATCGCACATCCCAGCCGATTGCCATTGAGATGATTGCCGCCCAACAAGACTGGTTAACTCCCCAGCAAGGGGCGGCTTTGCCACCCGTGCTTGGCCCCGGGAATATGATCCTTTTTCGCTCCACACCGAACGTAATAGCTCGCCTTCGCACCGATCCTCAAAAGGTGTTCGATGTCGCGCTTTCGCCCAACGTCGTGGTGATCGTGGACTCGTTGCCGCAGGACGAGCGATCGGGCTCGTACGCTCTAACGGTAACAAAGATGGGCCGAGACGATGACTTGGCTTCCGCGATCTTGGAACTGCCAAAAATTCACGTTTCCAAAGGTTACCGATGCATGCGATGGATTCCCGGAGAGGTGGGCCATCGTATCCCGGTGAAGCTCTTGGTGGATGACGAGGAGGCCGCTACCCCGGCCGTGTGGCAGGCACGCCTTGTCCGACGGATCAAGGATGTCAACGAAATATTGATGGCCTTTTGTGGTGTGTACCTTGAGATTGTCTCCTTCGATTCCTGGGAATCAGATGATCGTTTGAGCGATATCGAGGACGGATTTCGAGAGTTTGTTGCGAAGGTCGATCCGCATCCGGCCTCGCTGGCCATTGGCTTTTCAGCACAATGGTCTGCGAAGTCGCTGTCTGGCCCGCTCGGCATGTCAGTTGGCCCGTTAACGAGTCACATTCTTGTCCGGGAATATGGTGCCGGTATCACGGAGAGCGAGCGGATTGAAATCCTGCTTCACGAATTGGGGCATTATTTGGGGGCCGCCCATGTGCCGGACGATGGTTCTGTCATGCGAAGTCGCTTGGAGAAACGGCCTTCGCGCGATCGTTCTTTTGCCATCGGTTTTGATCCCATTAATACCCTTGTTATCAACACAGCGGTAGATGAGTTGCGGGCCGGCCGAAGGCGTGTGGCCGACTTTTCTCCTGGGGCCTGTGAATCGCTTCGTGCCTGGTACGATGTTATCAGCCGCGCTGATCCTGAAGACAATACTGCCGTGCATCTGGCGGCATTGCTGCCGTCGCGGCCCGCCGAATCCTCACTTTCCACAGTGGAAAGACCCTCACCGAGTGGAAACCAAGCTGACACAGCGCGGCCGGAGTCTGGCGCGACGCAACCAGCCGATGAGTCCCAATCTCTCCCGACTACCAAGCGGGACGTTACTTTGGCGGAGGACCGGACGGAGCCGCAGCAAACACCAAAGCCACCGGAGAAGCTGCCGTCATCGGCCCCGGTATCGCCTTCGTTACATGAATCCAAAGGGCAAGCTGTTGTCGAAAGTCCACCGAAGCAATCGGCGGCTTCCGGACATGTTCCGGCGCCTGAGGAGAGACCGAACCTCGTGGCTGCGGATGTCCCACAAGGCGCGAGGATCATTCTCCAGCAGATTGTCCAAAGCTGGTCGCCACCAAGACCTGAGGACATACCGCGCGGCCTACCGGTAGGTGACTACATCTTGGAAGGACTGGTGCGCCGCGCCGCGGAGGTAGCCATCCGGCTCGACGTGGATGAAGAAGCGAAACGTCGGGGTGCTTTTCTCTTGGCGATTGCCGTGGTCAGTGACGACTCCAGCTTTGTCCGAAATCAACCGGGCCTAGGGGAAATCCTTCAGCAAATCGAGTCCGATGACGAACGAAAATTGCGACTATCGCGAATCGGGATTGCCACGATTTTTGGTCGCCACGACTGGGCACAACATTTTTGTGTCTCGGCAGGGCTAGTCTGCCTTCTCGGGGCGGGGCCGACGAGGAGCCTGGGTTTGGCCAAGGAGTGGCGAGATTCCCAGGGAGACTCAGGCTGGAGCTTCGCCGATCTTGGGGCCGATTTTGCAGGCATCCGTTTTGGTGAGGCCATCTTGAAAGGGGAAATTCCCCTCGAAGACGTCCGTGCCGGCTTTCAGATTGCGGATTTTGTTCCCCCTCTAGCGGACTATCCGGAGGATATCCCGTTCACGAGATTCGTAGCTACTTACGGTGGTCTATTTGGACAGCCAACTCGGACGATCCTGGCGGAGATCGACAAAGCTATTCAGGCCTTGCCGGGCTACCAGCGAGCAAATCGATGACTCGTTCTTTGAACCCGTCCATCTGGTAGTGTGATCCCCCTTATGATGTGGGCCGAGTGTGTGTCAGATTGGCACGTCTCTGTCCGCCGAGTGTGTCAAAATGGGGAGAATGGAACTTGGTCAAAGACTTTACGCAGACGTATGTCATTATCTGGAAATTACTTACGTATTATGTGTTTTTGGTGATTTTTGGCATGTAGGTTGCTCCTTTACTTTGTTCAGATTAAGGCTTGATCCGGTGTTGCATCGCAGTGCTCCCCCCTATGGTCGGGTACGGAGGTTGTTAAATGCATCCCGAGCAACGTCGAGCCATCTTAGTGACACGTAGGGTTCGCGAAGCCGCTGGGTACGTGGAACTGGGTCTGTTTGACCGTGCCCTGGAATGCCTCGAGATTGAAGACCTGGGGCCATGGGAGGGGCCTGTTGCCATGTTCAAAGGGCAGATCTTGGCTGCCCAGGGGCGGTTCCACGATGCGGCGGCGGC
>JAKPII010000237.1 GCA_029549885.1 Planctomycetota bacterium | reverse complement strand
GTGCTCCGCACCGGTCCCTGCTTGCTGGGACTGTTTAGCGTAGTCTGCTTGATCTACCATGAGTATCTCAAGGGAGAAAAGCCTGAACTTTGCCACCGCCCCGGTTACCAGAAAGCAGAAGTAACCTTCAGCGACGCCATCACGACCGTCCGAAGGCTTTTCTGGGCCGAAACCCTTTTTGCACAGCCTCTTGCCCGGGAAGCCGTACAAAAACTCCCTCGCAAACTCAGACAACTCATATTCGACCAACTCTGTCAAGCCACGTAGGCACCCAAGACTGGCAAAAGTCGAGGTCAAAACCTCGCGCAAAAAGGTAATGAGGCTCGCAGTCTTGCAAGTGACGTGCGGCCAGCGAAGGACCTGCCCCCACAGAACTCTATCTCGCCCCCAGTTTCCCTGCACGCGCAGAAATAATCCCTCCTCTATTTCCGACCGCGTTAGTCGCATAAGAGTTTCCGCGCCCACGCGGGGATGATCCGTTGACCGCGATTGTCCTTCCACCGTTAATCCCTTGTGGAATCGTCGGCAAAGGAAATCATGCAGGCAGCTGGCTTCATGTGGGGTTTAGGTATCGTCCAAGATGTAGTGAATGTTGCCGACAACTCCACCTCGCAAGTTGCCAAAGCGCGGCGTTCAGGCATCGAGGCACACGGAGAACACCAGACTGAACATGGCCCCATCGAGAAAAACAGTTGGGCTTCAGCCAAGAAACGATGTAAAGAACGGAAAAGGGTAGTACACTCCGAACGGTTAGTCACCGCCATTTCGTGGCTTACGACAGTCTGCAAGGCCCCGGCCAGACATCCATCGGATGGGGAGGGATTCGAACCCCCGGTACCCGAACGGGTACAGCAGTTTTCAAGACTGCCGCCTTAGACCACTCGGCCACCCATCCACCTAGCAATTCCACTCGGGTGGGTGTAATAAAACAACACCCACATCGAACGCGACACACTCAAGCTAAACCCCGCCTGCGTGTGCGATGCGGTAGTTCTCGGCTGCGCGGTATTCGTCTTATTCAATGAGATCGAACCCGGCTAACGTAACCTACTTTACCAGTCTGAACCGACTCCGTAAAGGTCCCAAGGGGACGTGCCGGCTGGATCACTTTATGAAAAGTCTGGTTACTCGACACAATCAGCAGAGCAGCCGGAAGGACGACCAACTTATTTTGGGGCAGCTCATTTGTATGACATTTCCCTCACGCCGGGGGCCTCCTGTATTGGCCAGCTTGCCCGGAGGGAGTCGGCATAGGGACCGATCTTTTCGACCGGGATAGGCTGAAAACCCAGTTGAAAGGCTGGTGAGTCGGGCTGGAGTCGATAATCATCTTTGGCGGGATCGACAAACTTAGGATCGGCAACCAGCGAGTGAAGGTCGAAACCAAGTTGTTGCCATTCCTGAAAGGTTCGAGGCTTATCATCTAGACTGATCAACACTGACCCGCCTTGATGCCACAGGATATTATTGTCGCATTCAAAATGCTCCAGTCGTAGTCGCCGCAATTTGTACGCAAAGGCATTCGGCTCGTGGTAGTAAATGATGTTCCGAACAAAACGGTTGTTTGCGATGGGGATGGCATCCTTAGGATGTCCCCCTTTTTGTAGCCCGACGTACTTTTGCCAGGCCGGCAGCTTTGCATACTGTTCGTAGCCTAACGTCATGGTTTCGATATGGCGGGAATGATCGGGCCAGCCATTCATTTCCAATTGTTGCATGGTTCCATCAACAAAGATATTGTTTTCCACAAGGTTATCTCGAGCACAATGGAAATGAATCAATCCTCTAATTGCTCGGACCACAATATTTCCATACACGTGAACCTCCGCTGAGTTGTCGTCTAGGTAAATGCCCCAAGCATAGTGTGGCGAGGTCCATTGGCCATTTTGTTGTCCAAAACCGATACTGTCGTGGAAATAGTTATAGCGGACAACGGTGCCACGTGGTGAAACCCAATCTCGACCACCCGAATAGATAACCCCCGTGTCCGCGGTTTCTAAGTTAACGTGCCTAATATGATTGAACTCAATCACATGGTCGTTGCCGGAGTACTGAATTCCAAATCGGGGACAATCATGGATCAAATTATGCGAGGCCCGATTTCCCACACCTTGAAGAACCACACCGACTCCCTGCTTGTAAAACACACCTGTATGGTGAATGTAGTTGTTGTCGGCATAGTTTCCGGCCGCCCGAAGTGTTGTGCGATCGCCCCCGGTGAGCACAATCGCGTGACTTCCGACCTCATAGATATCATTGCCAACGACGCCGTTGCCCGACCCGTCTTCAACACGAACGGCGGCATCGGCTGGTTGACATCGGCCACCAACGTTGAAAATGGTGTTAGCCGCAATCAAGCAATCTCGGGTGTTACGAAGGAGTACGGCTGTGCCCTCGCAACACTCCAAAGTGAATCCCTGAATAACAATGTCAGACGCGTCTCTAATTTCAATGAGTGTTTCCATGATAGGGGCGTAAACTTTTGCTGCGCGGATATCGCCGGGTGGCCAGAAATAGACGGTCCACGTGTTTTTATCGAGGTACCATTCACCCGGTGCGTCTAGTTCTTCGAATAGGTTTCGCAAGTAGTATCGGTCATTTGGGCGAATCGGGTAAGAGGCATTGGCGGCTAATGTCGCTATTCCGTTTTGCCGATCAAGAGACGCAATGCGAAGAATGTTGTTCCACCAGTTATATCGTGGGAAGACGCAGACCTCCGCTTCTTCGGGACGACTCCAGTTACGGAGGTCTTCGCGTTTGATACGGAGGGTCCGTCGGTTTTCACCAGGGATTTCCGAGTACATAGGGACAGGTTTACCATCGACATAGGCCCATCCACCCGTGTAAGGTTTTGTTGGATCGAAATTGGGATATCGGGCGAGATGCTGACGTTTTCCGTCGAAAAAGAGTTGGCGAAAATAAATCCCGTGGAACGGAGTCCGCGATAAATCAGCTTTGAGAATTTGTCCCTGATGAACCGTCCAGTTTGAAATGGGGCGACCGCCACGGAGGATTGGCTTTTCTCCGGGATACGCGCGATAGGTAACGGGGCTTCCGCTCTTTCCCGAGTCTTCCGCCTCGAAGACAAGTGGTCGGGAAAGCCAATAGACACCTCCTCGGACCCACACCGTAATCGTCTTGGGAAGGCCCTCACGGAAATCTCGCTCGGCACGAAGTTTTCGCAAAACGTCTCTCGCATGTTCGAGAGTTGCCCAGGGGCCATCGCTTTGATCTTGATTGGGGGCCGGCAAACACCCGGACCACTTGTCGTTGCCGTTGGGTGCGACAAAGAAGTTTCCCGGTCCGGATAGCTGAGAACTATTGAACGCCTTTTGCGGGTTTTCGCTGGCCACGCAGATCAGACCTGCAAGTAGGCCGCACGCAATAACCGTCAAAAAGATGGATTTCGACATAGTTGAGACCTCCCTACGAAAAAGGGCATCTTGGCACCGCTAACTTAGCAATTGGTAATTCCCGGGCTTGATTGGTCCGGTATTAGGATTTGTGTAAGCGCCATGGTCAGGGGCTTTAAGCCGAGGTACAGAGGCAATATTAATTGTCAACCAAGCGTATAAACAATCAACCATATCATCTTGCCATATCGGCTGTGATCTTTTCACCGCAAACGAGAACACGGGTGTGCCCGGCTTTTACCTCTAAGGATAAAGTGGGGCCGTTGCCTAGGGATTCGCCGGTGAGATAATCCCAGACTGGCACATTGTTACCCGGGTGCACCGTAAGCTGGCCATCGTTTACGGGATGAATCACGATGAAAGGGTGATTTCGATAAATCACGGCGTCTTCTTCGGCAACGAGGTGAACACCGGCTTCCTTTGCTGCCAGACGAAGCAATTCACTGCTGATATTTGGGACACCGACAAAGAGCGATGGA
>JAKPII010000215.1 GCA_029549885.1 Planctomycetota bacterium | reverse complement strand
TAAAATTGGAAAGTTTGTCTATGAGGGGACACGCCAAGATCGATGGCAAC
This sequence comes from Planctomycetota bacterium, assembly GCA_029549885.1. Lineage (GTDB taxonomy): Bacteria > Planctomycetota > Planctomycetia > Pirellulales > Thermoguttaceae > Thermogutta. Next base: position 5,404 of record JAKPII010000215.1, on the reverse strand, counting down.
ACGAAAAGGATCCCTGGGTCCACGGTTATTGGTTTTGGGATTGGTCAGACCAGCGGCACGCCATTCAGTCGATCGATCCGGAACGGCATCTCATCACGGTGAAGCCTCCTTACCACCATTACGGTTATCGCAAAGGCCAATGGTATTACGGATTTAACCTGCTGTGTGAACTAGACGCGCCGGGGGAATGGTATCTCGATCGGGAGAACGGAAGGCTCTACTTCTGGCCGCCAGACTCCGCAAAGACAGCGGACGAACTATTGGCCGGTCAGCCCACAGTATCCTGTTTGACTTCGCTGACAGACATTTCGAACGGTCGTAACGTAGAGATATCAGGCCTTGTGTTGGCTCACGCGCGGGGAACGGCTGTCCGGTTTGTGAATTGCGTTGACTGCCAGATAACGGATTCGCATCTCTACTTGTTAGGCGGCTGGGGAGTCACGATTCAGGGCGGTCAAGGCTGTCGCGTGAGTGATTGCCATCTGCATCTGTTGGGGGAAGGCGGAGTTTCGGCGACTGGCGGCGATCGTGCAAATCTTATTTCAGCCGGCCATGTTATTGAACGAAATGAGATTGACCATTATGGGCGGATTTACCCTATGTATCGTGCCGGCGTGTCTATTAGTGGAGTTGGGCAATCCGTGGTCCACAATCACATTCACCACGCCCCACACCAGGCAGTAAGCTTTTCAGGCAACAATCATTTGATTGCCTTCAATGAGATCGATCACGTCTGCTTGGAATCGAACGATGCCGGAGCGATCTACGCGGGCCGAGATTGGACGATGCGCGGCACGCAAATCGTTTCTAATTACTTCCACGACATCAATGGTTTTGAGAATCGTGGCTGCATGGGGGTTTACTTGGATGACATGTTTTGTGGGACGGTGATTCGCAGGAATGTTTTTTGCCGCGTGACCCGTGCAGCATTTATCGGGGGTGGCCGGGATAACCTGGTGGAAAACAACATCTTTATTGAGTGTCGCCCGGCGGTCCATGTGGATGCCCGCGCTATGGGATGGGCATCGTATCACGTGGACACCACGATGACCGAGCGATTGAAGGCTATGCCTTATCAAAGTCCCCTGTGGCAATCGGCTTATCCTCAGCTTGTCAACATTCTTCAGGATGAGCCGGCGGCTCCCAAAGGCAACATTATTCGCCATAACGTTCGTGTGGGTGGAGTTTGGGAGCACGTCGAAGACAAGGCTCGCCCCTATTTGGTGATGGAGAAAAACCTGATTCTCCCGAGTGAGGCCATCTCTGAGCTGTTTGTCGACCCGCAGACAGAGAACTGGCAGCTCAAGCCCGATGGCAAAGTAAGAGAAGAGCTTCCAGAATTCGAGTCCATTGATTTTGAAAAGATCGGCTTGCCGAGAACCGGGGATGGACAATCGAGCGAGGCAGGGTATCGATTTATTTTCGTATCGCAAGGGGAGCCCACAAAGGAGAAGCAACCGCCTTTGCCCACCCGCTGGGAGGCGACTATCAAGAAGATGGAGGATCAAGACAAGGAGAAAGCCCCGCCTAAGGATGCCGTCCTTTTTGTGGGAAGTTCGAGCATCGTTCGCTGGGATGTTGCCAAGTGGTTTCCCGATTTAGTTACGTTGAACCGCGGCTTTGGTGGCTCTCAAATCCATGAGGTTACCTATTACGCAGAGAGGATCGTGATCCCGTATCACCCGCGGCTGATTGTCTTTTATGCGGGAGATAACGACATTGCCAGCGGGGCAACTCCCGAAGAGGTCCTGAAACGCTTCCAAGAATTCGTCACAAGGGTTCGGGCCAGTCTCCCATCAACGCCAATTGTTTTTATTTCCATCAAACCGTCCCTGGCGCGTTGGCATCTCATCGAGTCCGTCCGTCGGGCCAATCAATTGATTCAGCAGTATTGTCGGGAAAACCCGGACCTCAAGTTAATCTTCGTCGATGTGGATCAAGCCATGATTGGGCCAGATGGAAAACCGAAGCCCGAGTTGTTTGTCAAGGACGGCCTCCATCTGAGTGAAGACGGATATCGCCTATGGACGGAATTACTGCGACCGGTCATTGATGCCCAATTGAAAGAAAATCGGCCCTGATTACTATCGGGCGGTGCCTGCCGATGTTGGACGAGAATTGGTGATCTGGTTTTCGCAAAGGGCCCGCAGCCGGCGAAATCGGTCACGCAGCGCGTCACCACCAAGTTCTGGATGAATCGCTTCCAAAACACGAATCATCTCGAGAGCTCGTTCCGGCTGGCCAAGCTGAATGAGAAGCCAGGCCGTCATGTACTTAGCGCGAAACCAGCGCGGTGAGCCTTCGGGCGTTCCCTGGGCAATGGCGCGAAAGCGCTCTAAGGCTTCCTGCCGTAAATCCATTCGGTCTTGTCGGGCCAGGAGAAGGGCGTATTCTTCTTGAATATCGGCAGCGTCGGGGAACTCTGCGGCAAGTTGGCGAAGCCATGAGAGGGCCGCTGACTCGTTGTCGGATAGCATTAACACGTAACTATAGGCCAGCCCCAACTGTGGGCGACGGGGTCCGGGAACGGAGGACCACTCTTTTGGCAAGTCCTCGCAGATGTGGGCGAGGGAGAGTGCCAGCCTCTTCCGAACTTGGGGCGGGAGCTCCGAAAGCCGCGTCCCGAGATCCTCCAAAACGGTCAAACGGGCCTCAATCGGTATTTCACGCATGAGGCGAACAATTTGTGCATTATCGTTCGACTGCTCAAGCCAGGCATCGCATTCTAATTTAAGGCTGAGGGATCTCGCCTTGACCGTGACATCGAGGTGATCAATGGTATCGAGTGGTTCGGGCAAAAATTGTTTGAGAACTGCGTCGGCCGAGTGAGGATCGTTTTCGCCTTTTAGCAGCAACTGCGCGGCGATGCTTGCCACCCGCAGGCTCCAATCCTCTTCAGGTGCGTGTGCTCTTGCCTGTTTCGCCCAGGTTGCTAAACGTTGGGCGAGTTCTCGTAGTCGCTGTCTTGTGTCGGGCCGCTGAGACTCATCCTGAAGAATTCGCGCCGTGACGGTTTCCAATTCCGAAACGGTTTGAATGACAGAATATTGGCTTGTCTGCGATTGCGATGGAGTGTCCGGGGCGATCGGCGCCGATTCTCGTTTTTGGGGTTCGAGGGACGCAACGTGTTGTAACCAAGATTCTAGGGATAATAGAAGATAGTTGGCTGCATCGATCCGGTGGCCAAAATGGTTATGAATTTTGCCCAGATAAAGAGCAGCCTGACACGCGAACTCCGATTGGGGCCACATCCGAAGATAGTTCTCGAGCTCCTGTTGATAAAGCGGCAGAAACTCGGTGGGATTCTCTTTGGCCAATTGCCCCACATGAAAAATAGCGAGCTCTGCTGCGTCCTTAGCCCCTTCTTGATCCGAGAAACTCCGATAAAGGTCCTGGTAGCGCCGCCAAGCCTCTTGATGCCGTTCCCTCTCATGTTCAATGGCCGCCGCGGCCAGGCCTAACTGCAGAGCGCGAACGGGGTTTTTCTGTTGCTCGGCAGCCTTGCGCGCCCGGTCGAAAGCGGCCAGGGCTTCCTCCCACCGCTTGGCACGATAGGCATTTTCGGCAAGATAGACATTCATGTCGATGTTCTGGTGAACTTGGTTCCCCGCAATCTGCTGCGTCACCAACAACTCGGCCCGTCGCGCCCAAAACGCGGGACCATTTTGCCGCAAGCCATTGAGAATCTCTCGAATCTTGGCCTCCCAGGCGCGGGCTTCATCCGAGTTGTTCGCGCGAGCGTTTTTCCATTTTTCGAGAAAAGCCTCAAGAAATGCGTTATCGAGTTGTGGGGCGGTCTTTCCCTCAATGAGCCGACCCATGGCGAGAAGTTTATCCAACTCCTCCTTTTGCTGAGTCGCCAGGGCCAGACGAATAAGTTCGACTCGGAGGGCAAATCGCTCGTCAAGCGATAACTTCTCTTCCGCAAGGCCCTTTAAGATATCAGTGCTCCTCGCGCCGTCGCCCAACTCGCGAAGAATCCTCGCTAGCGCCAAACGGGATGGGACACCCAGCGGATGGTCGAGCGGCAACTGCGAAAGGACTTCAAGCCGTCGAGCCGCCTCCACCATGCCCGCGGTATGGTCCTCACTCTTCGCGGGATAGGTTCGCGCTAACTCTGCAAATCCGCGAGCTAATTCGAACTGCAGGTGTTTTTCCAGACTTAACCATTGTTGCTCCTGAAAGACGGAGCCATCATCCTTTGCCGACCCACTCTTGGGACGACGGAATACCTCCTGCAATTCGGCTTCGCGGTCTTTTAGGGCGTTGATCGTCTTCCGTAAAATCGAACGGATTTCGTCAAGGAAAGACGCGTCTGAAATGGCTTCGGTATAAGCAGTTCCCAGTTGCATTTCCTCGCGGATCGCGCTGGCCACTGTTATCCGATATTTCAAATCCATGAGCGCTACGATAAATCGCCAATCGGATGTAGGAAAACGGCGATAAAACGCTTCGGCAACGCTAATGGCCTCCTGCCAACGGGATTGACGTTCGTTCGAGTCTTCGGTTTCCATGCCCCACTCGTTCAGGGTCACGATCAATTCAGATGTGAGAATGGCCCGCTCAGGAAGGGAAAGATCGCCCCTTAGCAGCTTGTCCTTGCAGTAACACTCGGCCAAATGGTAGAGATGACGCTGCCGGAGACCTTGAAGGAAAATGTAATCCTCCCGTTGCCGCGGGTAGTACAACCGCTCTGTCTGCCCCCACGCATTGGGAATGGCCAGCAAAAGGAGAAAAGGAAGCAAGCATTTCATCTGTCGGCTGGGGTCGCAAATTGGATATTGACGAACCCGATTTCTCGGCACAGGTCATAAACCTCAATGACTCGGGAAATGCGGACCTCAGGAGAGGGATCGATCACGATGGGAACGTCTAACCGAATTTTACCAAGTGTCATCAGTGTGGAACGCAATTCCGCCATGCTGGCAACCGGACGACGATTGACACTGATTCCCACCGTGTCCTGGTGAGCTTCTAAAATGATGACGATCTCTGTCAAGTCTTGCAGATCGGGACTGACCTTGGTCACTGCCCCTTGGGCCCCGGGCAAGTCAAGATGCATGGGAAGAACATGTTCCAAGGGGGTGAAGCGAGTGGTGCAAAGGAAAAAGATGATGAGCTGGAACACGACGTCGATCATCGGCGTCATGGGCAAATCGAGTTGAGAAGCATGATGATACGCGAAGGGTCGCTTCATGTTCAAACGAATTCCACCGGCCGACAGGTAATTACTCTTCTTCTTTTGAGATCACTGCGAAGGACACATTCCAAAGGCCTGCTCGGGCGCATGTCAGCAAAATCGGCGAAATAAACTTGTACGGCGTCTCTTTGTCAGTGCGAATTCGCACCTCTACCCTTCCTGCGGCGCCGGCCTCGGACGCAAGAACTTGGGCCAGCCGTTCCA
>JAKPII010000200.1 GCA_029549885.1 Planctomycetota bacterium | reverse complement strand
GGTCAAGGTGGAGCATCGGGCCAGTTACGCCGCGGCGGTGGACCGGGTGATCGAGAACGCCTACGACTACGCCAACCGCTGGGTCCGCCGGCGCCTGGATAGCGACGGCGACGGCCATACCGACCAGCGGCGGATTTTCGTGTACGACGGGAACCAGATCGTGCTGGACTTCTGGCGGGCCAATTCGGGAGACCTCCAGGTGGGCCATCTGCGCGAGCGGTATCTGTGGGGACCGGCGGTGGACCAGATTTTGGCCGAGGAAAATGTTGACAATGGGGCTGATGAAACAGTACAGTGGACCGTGACGGACCACTTGAACACGGTGCGGGATATCGCCAAGTTCGACCCGCAGACGGGGGCCACCACCGTGGTCAACCACCTGGTCTATGACGCCTTCGGCAACGTGACGTCGGATAGTAATCCGGGGGTGGATAGTCTCTTCTTATTCACGGGTAGACCATTTGATAGTGACACGCGACTTCAGAACAACCTCAACCGCTGGTACGATGCTTCGGTCGGCCGCTGGCTGAGCGAGGACCCGATCGGCTTCGCCGGCGGGGATGGGAATTTGTATCGGTATGTGGGGAATAGAAGCTTAACAGCCGTTGACCCGGAAGGGTTAACGCTATGGTATCGAGGTACGCTGACATACCGAGTGATCCAGCCCATAAGAACGATAAGTGTGGTTCTTCCGGCGAAGGGCTCCTCTGGCCTCTCGAAGGAGAGAATACAGAAGCTCGTCGAGGATGCAACCCGAGAATGGGCAAAAAACGACGGAAAAATTATTTTCCACATCGATAAACGATGTCCGGCCGGCACGATACCTGGGCCTGGTCAACGTATCCGGGTTGCACAACAATTTGAGGGCGAGCTCCGGATTTTCGTAAAGCTGAGCCGTCGATTCTTTGGGTTATTTGGGGATTGGACTGCCGTGATTGTGACTGATCCACGCAAGGAAGACGATCAGTGGTCTTTGGGTACGGTGTTATTTCTAGCTGTTTATCAAAAAGAATTCTACGGCGAATGTGGACCGTGTTGCGAGAAAACCTAGGCTCGTGGTAGGATGGCCGTTTTTTGCCGTTTAGTCGTTGACATCTGAAGTTCAGGAAGATTTGAAGGAAGAGAATTGCGATCCCATGTGCACACGGACTGGAAAGGGATTTTTAGGGATTACACTCTCTGTCGGATTCATCGCTTGCATGGGTTGCGGCTGCTTGCGATGTGACGACGGCGAGTATGAACGGACTGGCACGATACCGCTGGCGATTCCGGAAAGAGGTAAGTCCGCACATTGGCTTCTTGTCAATGCCTATTCCGATGAGGACATCGCGAAGGCGGTGGAGGGCCGGTCACACATCCGTGCTTTGCTCATCGACATCGGCCCTGATGTTCTACGAACCTTGCGAGACGATAAGCCCACAGTTAGCGATGAAGGACTGGCGATTGTCACAAAACTTCCAGATCTGGAATCCCTATGTATAACGGGGAAAGGGGAGTTGACCGGTGACTTTCTGGCGTACGTCTCTGCTTTATGTAATCTGCAGGTACTCGATCTCAGTGGTTTTCCAGCCATTACTGATGAATCTCTTGCACATTTGAAAGAATTGCACGGGCTCCGTGTTCTTTCCATGCGGAATTGCGGCGTTCACGGCCCCGGGTTAGCACACTTGGTGACGTTACCGGCTTTGGAATCGCTTGATCTCTCAGGGAATCCGCTGGACGATCTGAACAAATCCGAACTTAGTAGGTTTCAGAGCTTGCAGGCTCTTTTTTTGGACGACACGCCCGTGCGTGATGCGGACTTGCGGCATATCGCTCGCCTTGAGCGGCTTCGCGCGTTGGGACTCGGAAATACTGGCATTAGTAACCAAGGCTTGCGATATATAGCGAATTTGAAAGATCTGGAATTTTTAAATTTATCCGGCACAGGCATAACGGATGAGGGCTTGCATTGGTTAAGCAAACTCGCAACCCTTCAGAAGTTAGATTTGAGCGCTACGCGTATATCTGACAACGGAATTCCGCAGCTTACTAGCCTGAGAAACTTACAATCCCTCGATTTGCGAGGGACTGAGGTCACCGATTTCGGGCGTAAACAGCTTAAGCGGATAGCTGAATTTAGGACCGTGGAGTTAGACATGCCGGTTTTTTGGATGGCCGCAGAAGAACTATCCGAGTAGTGTGTGTCAACAACTCGCTTATTCGGCACTCTTCAATAGATGCCAAAGAGCTGGGGCAGTTGGGAATGTTTGTGTTTCGAAGAAGTGAGGTGTGAATGAGCAATACGGCAGTCAAGCGCGTCTTACTGGGCGTAATCATTGCAGCACCTGTAGGGGGTGTTGTCATTGGGGTCGCCGTTTTTTACCCACGGGCCGTGAGCACTACTTACGATATAGCCCCGTTTCCGGCGCCCGCCCTTACGCAGGAAGAACAAGAAGAACTGTTAGAGACGCTAGGTAGTGCGGCGTTTCGTCAAGACATCGTATCGCGATCAGGCAGAACCGTTGCGCGCGTCGACGCACAATTAACTCGTTGGCATCTATTCAGCACGGGAACGACCCTCCTTCTGGAGATTCAGGCGCGTCCTTTAAACCTATTCGAAAGTTATGCATTGAATCGATTGGTTCACGAATTCCAAGAGGAATGTAGGATGGCTATTGCGCTTACACTTCTTCGAAAGCATCTGCGCAATGGGCAAAGTGTCATCCTGTGGGATAGCGAAAGGAAGCCACTTGTGGAAATGGTGTATTGCACCGTAAAAGGGGAAAAGTTTCACTCGCCCGTGGTGATTAGCTGGGATGCGTCTCGAATTCCGAAGACTCGCGCTGTCCGCCAGATCATAATGGATATTGAGGATGAGTATCCAGGTTATTACTTAGATGTCATCATGGACAACTTGGTGACCACCGCATAACACACCGGTTACATGTGGACTAATCCCTCATTCGACATAAGCTACAGGAAGGTACGTCAACCGTGGATATGGGGGAGATGACCTCCTTGATGATAGAACCGCTGAGGGAATCGTTGGGGCATGTTCGATCAACTCTGACCGACCACGTTGAATACCGTGCCGGACATTGCGATCTTCGACCCGCTGACGGTTTCCGGCGTGGTCGCAAGACCCGACAACCCAGATGTGGCGGAGGCAAGGGGCGACGATCGTGGTCAACCACCTCATCTACGACGCCTTCGACAAGGTCACGTCGGAGAGTAATCCGGCGATAGGGCATGTTTTATTATTTGATTACTCTGCATTCTTAGTCAGCTATAGTCGCCTTGTATTTACCAGTAGACCATTTGATAGTGACACAGAACTTCAAAACAACCTCAACCGCTGGTACGATGCTTCGGTCGGCCGTTGGCTGAGCGAGGACCCGCTGGGTTTCTCGGCGGGGGATGCCAATCTCTACCGCCACGTCCGCAATTCTCAGACGATTTACGTTGACCCCTCGGGGTTGTTTCTTGAGACACTGTGGGACGAGGCAAACATCGGCTTGGGGATTGTTTCCGTTGCCAAGGACCTATACGAGGGACAGTGGAGGCAGGCAGCAGTTGACGCAGGCGGCCTTGCGGTCGATGTTGCAGCGACACTTGTTCCCTTTGTCCCCGGCGGGGCAAGCGCAGGGATCAAGGCGACCCGAGCTACCGCGAAAGCGGCCGATAAGGCCGTGGATGCGGCTCGGGCGGTGGACAGAGTCGGAGACGCCGCACGGGCTGCGCGTGCCGCCACCGGACAGTTGCATCCTGCCATCTCGACGAAAGTGCATAAAGCTCTCGAGGACCATCCCACTTTAAGCGGCGCGTATCGGCGGCGGGACCCGCGGCTTGTGACCCGGGGCGCGGATAAGCAGGCCCATTACGGCTACCAACGCTGGCACAGAGAGCTAGATGATGAAGTCGTGGCATGGCTTAAGCGGAACCGGGATGCGACGGTGGAACAGTTCGAAGCCTGGCTGCGGTGGCGTTATAGCCAGGATGATCTGAGGAAACGTTTTCCCGGGGGGTTACCAAAATGAAGCGTCCGTCTGTTCGTTTTCACGTTCTCCACAACGGGCCCGGTCTGTTTGGGTGTGACGCCATTCAGGCCGACGACGCGGTGATCGGCGAGCCGCCGCGTTGTGAGGCTTGCGGCCATCCCGTGGGAATGCGCGCTTGGTTGCCGCCGGTGCGGGTCAACTTCGAGGTTTGCCGGGACGGGTACTGTGACTTTGTATTTCCTCCGGTGAACGACATTCTCGTCTCCTCTCGGTTCAAGCAGATCTATGAGTCCGAAGGGCTAACCGGGCTTTCCGGTTTTGACCCTGTGGAGATCGTGAAGATCAAACCCAAGCGGCGAGCCAAGGAACCGCCTCCTGCGTATTTTCGCGTCTTCGTGGCGCGGAGCCAAGCCGTGGTGGATCCTGAAGCATCCGGTTTCGATCCCCCTGCGGACAAGCCGGTCTGCCCGGTATGCCGGATAGGGTCTAATCGAAAGCGTTGGAAGAAACTGGTCATCCAGCCAGGAACGTGGTCGGGAGAGGATGTCTTTTTCCCGCGTGGCTGCACGGGTGACATCATTGTCTCCGAACGGTTCAAGATGGTCTGTGAGGCCCATGGGGTGACTAACGCGCTCTTGATCCCAGTGGAAGAGTATGGTTACGACTTTTATCCTCATGAGACCAAGGACTGGGACATCCGGAAGTACGAAGAGACGTTGGCCGTGCTGCGGACCATGAACAGGGCTGGGCGATTGGATGATTATGTGGAGGCGATGGAGGAGATGAGGAAGTACGTGCTGGCAGACCCCAAGTTTGATTGGCTTGAAGAGCTGCGGGAGCGCTTTGAGGGAAAAATCGACCCCATAGGAGACGCCGCACATGACGCCTATTATAATCTAATCGCTCCCTGGTACGCGAAGTACGTGAGAAAGCCCAAGGGGCCAAGCCGGCGCACGTGACTAAGTGCTCGTTGAGATGATGGAGTAGCCTACTCCCGTCTGCCTTTGGGCCAGCCGACAGGTGGCAGCTGCAGAGGGCAGCAAGCGAGATGCGGGGTCCGGCATGAGTCCAAGCCCGCATTTCGGGTGTGCGGCCAGGCTGTGCCAAGGAAGCCGGCCGCACCTCAGGGACACCGTCCCCGAAACAACGGCGTCAGGGCGATTCCTCTCGGAGGAATCTGCGCTCGGCCTCGGCCACGGGCTCGGCCGACTCCTTCTACCACCGCCAGTGGCAGGACCACTGGTGGCTCGATGCCGAGACCTGGGCCAGCGGCGGGACCTACCAGAACGCCACCTACGACGACTACAATTACCAGTACCGGTGGACCAAGACCTGGCAGGGCCAGGGGGACGGTGCGGTGAGCAGTTCGGCGAGCAACCACGTGACCGGCCTGGAGAACGGCTCCGAGAGCGGCTGGTGGACGCACACGGTGCCGGAGGGGAGCGGCTCGGGCACGGGCTCTTCGTCCAACACCAGTTGGGGTAGCCCGTGGAGCCACTCTTACGACGAGACCATTACCTATCCCGGCTTCTACGACTATCGCTACTACGGCCGGGACTACGGCGGCGGCTCCGGGGAGGAGGACCACATCGCCTACGTGGGCGACGTTTTCCATGAAAGCCCCGGCAGCGACACCGGTTTCTTCCCGTTCGCCTGCAGCGGCGAGGACCCATTCTTTGCACAGGCGGAGGGCGGCGGGCACTACGCCATCCTCGTCGACGCGGTTGCGAATTCGACCGGAGAACAAGAAGACTTGCTACCGCGTGCTTCGCGCAGGTCGGCTACAAGTCCACGGGCGGTTGCCTTACCCAACGCGGACCGCCTTGCAACCGAGCAGGTTTTTGGGGCGGATGCAAGGGTAGGCCATCTCTCCAGGGACGGTACGGCTGAACCGATCGTGACGGCCGCGGAGGAATCTGGTTCACAGCAACAGGGCGCGGATTCGGAGGACAGCAGCGCGTGGTGGTGGCTCAATCCTTGGTCATATCCAGGTCCTCGGCACATTATTAAGGAACCTCTGCATAACTCCCACGTATTATAATGGAGTGGAGTTTTTTGCGAAGGTAAGGACGGAGGATGCCTTAATTGCGGGGAATTGCCCAGATGGCCAATCGCGAGCAACTGACTTTTGCCTCGGCAAGGTTTGATGTCTATCGTCGTCCAACCCGGCGTGACCGGTTTTTGCAGCAAATGGGAAAAGCGATGCCGTGGGACAGTCTTATCGGTCTCATCGCGCCGTTCTATCCCAAGGAAGGGCAGCCGGGACGACCGGTGACGCCTTTGGTACTCATGATCAAGATCTACTTTCTCCAGATATGGTTTAACCTTTCTGACCCCGAGGCCGAGGAGTTGATGCACGATTCGTTGGCTGTGCAGCGTTTTTTGAACCTGGACCTGGGGCGTGATCGTCCACCGGATGAGACCACGATCAACCGGTTTCGGAATTTGATCAAGGAGCACAAGTTGGGCGAGAAGATTCTGAAAACTGTCAACGAGCATTTGGAGCGAGCAGGGATCACGATTAAGAAGGGTACTATTGTGGACGCCACAGTGATCTCAGCCCCGACCTCGACGAAGAACGAGAGGCAGAGTCGTGACCCGGAGATGGGGAGCACGAAGAAGGGGGACCAGTGGTACTTTGGGGCCAAATTGCACGTGGGAGTGGATAGTCGGACGAAGGTGATCCATTCGGTGAGTTTGACGCCGGCGAATGTGCATGATAGTCAGATGTTGTCCGAGCTTTTGCATGGGGGAGAGCGGCGGGTGTATGGGGACAAGGCGTATGTGGGGCAAAAGGAGGCGATTCGGAAGAAGGCCCCGCGGGCGAGGCGGAACGCTCCTCTGGGGGAGAAGGAGTTGCGGAGCAATCGCTGGAAGAGTCGGATACGGAGTCGGGTGGAGCACGTGTTTGGGGTGATCAAGCACATCTTTGGATGGGTGAAGGTCCGGTATCGGGGGATAGAGAAGAATCTTCAGTATGCCTATGGGGTAGCAGCGGCCGTAAATGTTTACATCCACCGGAGGGTCTTGAGTGAAAAGACGGCAGCACTTTCCCCGGCTTAGGGCGCTCCCCTTGCGCGCCCAGATTGGCCGGAGGCGATAAATCAGGCCAACTGGGCAAGATAGAAAGTTATCTGGTAATAGAATCTAATCCTCCAGTATCACGCACAATGGCAAATCGAGATATTCGCAACCTATTTGGTAATTGTGCAGAGGTTCCTAAATCATGTACCGGGTGTAACTGGTCATGTGAACCTGGCACCCGGTGCGACACTGCCAATGGGGAGAACTGTCCTGTGAACTGTATCTGTACCTTACGTGCTGGGGGGACTTCGTGCGACCTTATTTATTGAGCGTCAGGTAACGAGCGCATCACTGGACGATAGTCCGTGTATGTCTTGTATCTTTCGGGATGCTGAAAACCTAAATGGCGGGCTTGGTGGCCAGGTGGTGGACAACTATGTTCGAATGTAAGATTCGGGTAAGAGTTGTGTTGTTATGCCTTGTCACGCTGCAAGGGGTAATAAGTTGGCTGACTATACACGCCGACGAAAAAACGCAGAGTGACAACCAGCTACTGGAACAGGTTTGCGCATGCCTCTTGGATCTGGAAAAAAGTTACCATCGCATCAAAATCACGGGTGTTGAGCGGTACGAAGCCGGTCCAGTGGGAGAATATGTGGAGTCTCTTGTGACTTTTTGGAATCGGGACGCCATGCGACGGCTTGACCGAGAAATCATTGGACCGGTGAATGACAGACGAATCGGCACGGTGCAGGCCGCCGTGATCAAACCGCGCCTTGCATTCGAGGTGCAAAAGGCTCCAAAGGCGGAAAACTATGTCGTGACCGCGATGGGTCCAACACCGATCCCATTCGAGCTGGAGGCCGATTTTCGTTGGTATGGCAAGTTTATACTGGCTCCCGTCTCTGTCGGCGAATTTGCGCTATCAAAACTGTTACACAGTCCGGATGTACTGTTGGCAGATGTCAGTTGGAGGGAGTTTGATAATTCAAAATGTCTTGTATTGGACTTGCGTCGAGACGCACCTCAGGGTTTCGTAAAAGGAGAGGTTATCGTTGACCCGAAGTTAAGTTTTGCAGTGCGTCGCTGGGAGCTTGAAATGCGAGGCGGCTATCGTGGGGTGTGTGAGCTGGAGTACACCACCCGATTCGGTCAAATCCCAATTGTGGAGTGGGGGATAATCGAATGGAAAAAGGCCTCGGATGGCAGTGTCGTCGAGCGGTACGAATGGGCACTCAAAGATGTCGCATTTGACGAATTGTCGGATGAGGTATTCAGCATGCATGCGTTTGGATTGCCTGAGTCTAGACCAATTTATAGGCTCCCTTGGCTCTGGGCCGTTCACGTGATCTTGTTCGCGGCGCTTGTAAGTGCCTTGATTTTGGTCCGATATTTTCGGCGCCGTCAGTGGGTGCGGGATGAGGCTGACGAAGGACCAGCCAGTTCTATCTAATAGGGAAGCCGGAGTGAATGCTTGCCCACTAGCAGAGATTCCAGACGTAAGACATACCCAGTTCTCAGTGAACCAGGACTTGCGGCGTATCATAATGAGTTCCCGCTTCAACAGCGCGAAGATTCCTTTGTTCGGAT
>JAKPII010000197.1 GCA_029549885.1 Planctomycetota bacterium | reverse complement strand
CTCCTCGGCAAGATGGACCACCCTTTCCAAAACCCGGCCAGTGTGCGGATCCAGGCGATTTCGCAGATAGCCCGCCTTCGCTCCCCTGATGGCGATGCATGCGTCGGTTGCGCCTGAGATTTCCGTGGTACCACACCGGCGTCGAAGAAAACCCGCCGGACGAGCCGCGGCTTCCTTTTGTTACCACCCGAGAGACGATGAGGTCATTTTAGGCGGCGCGTCGGCCTAACGCAAATTCCTTGGCTTGTCGAGAAGAGATCGGCGAGAAGATGCGGATCATGCGCGGCGTCGCAAGCTGTCGCAAAGAAACAATACGCTATGACTGACGGACCTTGCCCTGGGCACACCGCCTGGTCTTGCTGCTCGAGAAACACTCTGTTTTCAGCGAAGTGTGCCCGACGTCCGCTCGCCAATGCGAGTCCAGCCTGCACTGGTGACACTCTCTCGGTCTGCGTTCGTGGCAGGTGCTTTGGGCTGCTTGGGATCGGCGTGCACCAACGTTTGCGGTGAAGGACTCGTCTCTTGGGCGATAGGCTCATCCGCCGGTCGATCTGTGACAGAAAGAATATTCTCGGGAGGAATCCCGAGTTTAACAAACGGATCGATATCCTCCGGGGTTAACGGGCGATGCGGAGATCTGGGTAGGGGACCTTTCGAAGAAGATACGGTTCTGCGATCGGAATCAAGCCCGACCACGTGCGGGGCAGAAGCATATCCCGGGCTGTTTTCGTCCGTATGATCCGAGTAAGCCGTAACAGCGAAGGCGGACCCCGCCCGGGCTGAGGTACAACCCCGGCCAGAGGATCCCGCCGAGACCACGGGTCCGCAGGAATCGTGGGGACTGGCACACATCCGACAACCAATAATGGTCGCCAGTCCAAAGATGGCAGAGAGCAGTATGAATGCCTTGCTTGTTCGCATCGTTCCCGTCCTACTTCAGGTGGAGTACGTCACATTGCAGAACCTACAACTGTTATCGGCCTCACAAATGCCGCGACCGTAATAATTGGCAAACTTTAACACTGTGCCCCACCAGACAGCTCGAAACGCTTAGGGTGCCTACCACGTTTAGCGTCTATTCCAAAAAGTCCCCCTCTCCCCCTGGGAGAGGGTTGGGGTGAGGGCAACCGATCGTCGGAGTTGATCGAGAAAACCGGCAGCGATTCGAGCCACCCTCACCCCCGTCCCCTCTCCCGGCGAACGGGAGAGGGGAGATTCTGGGATAGGCGCTTAGATGGCCGCTACACAAGAGGGGCCTAACAAAAACTAGTCTCGTGGCAATAAATGCCATGTTTGTGCTTTTGTTGCCGCCTTCACTGGTCGTATTCTTTGACTCAGGCGGAGGCAAGCCAGCGGGGCCTCAAGCCGTGGCCGGCGTTAGCTCGACAAGATTCTCTCCCATAAGGCGTCAGTTCTCGCCCCTGGCAAACCGGCTTCCTAAGCCGGTCTTGAGAGTCCCGGCCTAAAGTGAAGTTCGGAAAAGGCTCAAAAGGCTCGGACCGAGCTCGGTGCGATTGTTCACCGGGGTGATTGAGTTATACTTAAGGTTTTGGCCTAAAAATGAGGGGTTCCGAGGGTAACCTACCGAAACGCATTTGCGGTGGTCGCATAGTGACGTCATTTGCGCACCAACTTGTGACTTTGAGTGTGGGCCGGTGGTGCCGATGTAGTGGGTAGGGACAATCGTGATTGATGATTCCCAAAACGATTCCTGTTGATTTTTGACAATGTTAAATTCTGAAATTGTTATCACCGGCATCGGGGTCGTTAGTCCGATTGGTATCGGACGGGAGGAATTTGCGCAGTCACTTTCGCACCGGAAATCCGGGGTGGGACCGATTGGGCTATTTGATTCGTCCGGCTTGCCTGTCCATTCCGCTGCCGAAGTCCGAGACTTCGATCCGCGACAGTTCATCCCCAACCGCAAAAGTGTCAAAGTGATGGCGCGAGACTCCCAAATGGGTGTGGCAGCCTCCATTTTGGCATACAAGGACGCGAGGTTGGATTCAGCCGGCGTGGATCCGGAGCGTATCGCGGTAGTCCTCGGGGCCGACCGAATATGTGGAGCCCTCGAGGACAGCAAACCGACCTACGAGGCATGCCTGGTGGATGGTCAATTTCACTTCGATCGCTGGGCACCGCTCGGTATGCCTGCAACCTTTCCGTTAGTGTTTCTGAAGGTCCTTCCCAACATGATTGCCTCGCACATCTCAATTGCGATTGATGCGCGAGGTCCGAATAACACGATTCATCACGGCGATCTGTCGGCGTTGCTGGCCATCATCGAAGGCGCCTCATTACTTGAACGCGGGCTAGCGGACGTGGTCCTCGTGGGTGGTGCAAGCTCCCAAATGAACCCATTTGATTGGGCGAGATTCGTCAGTCTGGGGCGGTTTTCGCGGGCTGTGGACAACGGCCGGGCGAGTCCACGACCTTTTGACAAACACCGCGACGGTGAGGTACGCGGGGAATCGGCCGCGGTTCTCGTCCTCGAACGCGTAAATCATGCAAAGGCACGCGGGGCCACCATTTGGGGAACAATTCGCGGCTGGGGACGTTGTTACGCACCACTCGACGGTGACTTGAATTCCTTTCCCTCACTTTCCCGGGCCATCTCCCTGGCTTTACAAGATGCTGCCATTGAATCCAAGGACGTGGCTCAGGTGAACGCTCACGGATTGGGGACCGAGGAAGATGATATCCGGGAAAGCCATGGGATTCGCAGGGTCCTCTCCGATGTCCCGGTCACCGCGCCCAAGAGTTACTTTGGTAACACTGGAGCGGCAGGTGGTGCCGTTGAATTGGCTGCAAGCCTCGTTCTCGGCAAAGACCGGCTTGTCCCGCCTACCTTGCACTATGATGAAGCTGATCCGAGATGCCCTATCAACGTCGTTCGAGGCGCCCCGCAGCCGCTCGCTTCGCCTTTTCTGGTGGCTGTCAATTGGACCTTGGCCGGTCAGGCAGCCGCCCTGGTTGTGGAAGTGGCGTAGGTCTGACAAACGGCGCATGATAGGTCCGACACCGTCGCCTCAACGATAGGGGGAAGCTGGCCCATCCAAGCTGGTAGGGCGATCACAGGAAGCATGCGAAGCGGACCTAGCAGGCAGCAGATTCCAATTAGTCCCAGACAATCAACAAGTATTCGCTTCACCTAGACAAGGTGCTCAGAAGTCACCGTTACCCATCGAACTGTCTGGCGGGCCGACCGGGCGGAGGTATCCCATTGATACCGGCTCAACTCAATTGCCAGCATGACCACGGCAATGATGATGGCCAACAGCGACAGGCCGAGCATAACCGTAAAAATGTCGATTCTGCGCAATCGCGCAAACAACGATGGCTTGGGCGGCTTGGCCTCCGCGGGAGCCTCCGAAGGAGCCTCGGCCGCGGGTGGAGCCAAATCCGGGCTTACCGGCGGGGCGCCCGGCATGCCTTCTACCTCAGGGGCGCCTGCCCCTAAAATGGCGTCTAAGTTAAAGGCTTCATCGTCGGGACGGGACACCACCAGCCCTCCTAAATCTCAAAGGCAGACACAAACAAGCAGCGTGTGATCGGACAACCACATCCTTGCAACGGGTTCAGGCCTACTTTCGAGTATAGATTGCCGCGCTGGGTCTCTGCAACTTTTTTTCTCCCAAGAAGATTTTATACCCTCCTCGGAAAAGCGAAAACGAACTGGTTAACCCTCTTCCCGCGAATTTGGACAGTCTTTGCCGACCAATTTTCTCATCGGATCACCTGCCGCTCTTCGCCACATCTCGATGATCTGATCAACAGCTTTTTCGTATTCTTGCCCCTGAGGACGGAACAAGAAGCACCGATCCGATTCTGAAACCACTTCGATTTCCACAATCAAGCGATGCGGCGGGAGATATTCTTCGACACGGTCCGCCCATTCGATGACAGAAATTCCCGGACGTTGAAAGTACTCTTCCGGCCCAAGGTCGAGAAACTCCGCCACATCTTTTAGGCGGTACACGTCAAAATGGAAGACGGGAACGTCACCCGGATATTCGTGGATCAAGACAAACGTTGGACTGATCACCGCCGCTTCGCGGACTCCGCAGCCGTGGGCAATCCCCTGGACCAGCCGGGTCTTGCCTGAGCCAAGCGTCCCCATAAGCCCGATCACAGACGGCCGGGGCAAACATTGGGCAATCAACGCTCCCAGCTGTCGTGTTTCTTCTTCAGAACGTGTTATCACGTTTCCACGCGCATCCACGGCTCGGTTTCACCTCACCAATAAGGAAAGAACTTCATTTGCACTCCTGCGCACCAGCGAGCCCTCCATCGTACGGGCGCGACGCCATACGCTAACCGATCAGTCATACGCCCAATAAAAGGCTAAGACCCGAAAACGTTTCAGTCGATAGAAGACGACCCGTACTTTGGGCATGCCGTTCAAAGCTCTCTTTTCTACAGGGAAAACTTGTGTTGGTATCCCTTCGGTTCCAGTGGGGTCCGTTTTTTTCCCTTTTCCAGCCAAAGACCTCGATCCGGGACAAATTCGCCAATGTCGGTCAACGGGACTGACAACGGTTGATCGCGGAGCATCCGAGCCGCCTCGGCCGGAGGCACGGCCAAGATCAGCTCAAAATCCTCGCCATCATGGAGGGCATGATCCAAAGGCTTCATTCGGGACTTGACCTGGGCCACCATGCGATGAGAAGCCTCCGAAATGGGAACCTTCTCCGCCTGAATGACGGCACCACAGCGGCTTTCCACGGTCAGTCGCCAGAGATCCAGCGCCAATCCGTCACTCACGTCGATTCCTGCGTGTATTTCATAGGAACGGTAGAGATAAATGGCCTCCCAAACCCGAGGCGTGAATGTGAGGTGTTTGCCCAGAAGGGATCCGCCAAAGTCACCGGTGACGATAATCCGATCCCCGGGCTTCGCACCGGCACGGCAAAGCCCCCCGCCGGGAGAGGGTAAACCGATAGCCGTAACACTAATGACCAGTGGCCCCTCCCAACTATTGGTGTCTCCCCCAGCAACAGCAATTTGAAAATCACGGGCCAGGGGCAACAAACCATCATAGAGCCGCTTGGCGATCTCGACCCCACCTTTCTCGGGAAGCACAAGTCCTACGACACACGCCTTGGGCGAGGCCGCCATGGCCGCCAGGTCACTCAGGTTGACCGCAAGGGCCTTCCGCCCAATGGCCTCCGGGGTTACCTCGCTCAGCCGGAAATCCACGCCATCCATCAGGATGTCCGTGGTCACAACGCATTGGGGTATATCGAGGTCAATAATCGCAGCATCGTCGCCAATCCCCAAGCGGACACAGGGGTATTGGGGTATTCTCTGCCGGAAGTAATCGATAAGCTGGAGTTCCATGAGATCGACTCCAAAAACTCAAAGCACGCAACAGGTGCGCGCACGAACATTCGAGGAGAGAACCAAAAATAAACCGCGTCCCCACTCGACGTTAATCAGCCGTCGAATACCGTCAACCGGTTCTCTTTGTTTAAGCTTACCGCGAAGAAACCACCAGGGGAAACAGGGGATCGCCATTTTGCCGGGTTCGCCGGTCATTGGAGATCACACGGTTTTAGCGGGGCAGCAATCGTAGGTTGGAAACCCAGCATCCCCGCCTTCCAAGAGACTAGACCTCTCCGCTGCCAAGCCATCGCCACTCGTGCTCTCCCCTTTGTGGATCACATCCTTGGAAAATCGCCACGATTTGCGTATGATTCATCAAAGATTGGAACAATTCCAAAACCGGTCAACTCGGCGTGCTCGAAACGTCTGTTAGAAAGAATTTAGTGTTGGAGGATCACGAGTCTATGGGATTAAGCTTAACCCCAGTCGCGGCGTCAGAAATCAAACGAATTATTGAAGAGCAAAAACTGGAACCGGGGACTGTCCTACGCATGGCCATTGGCGGTGGTGGCTGCTCGGGTCTGCAGTACTCCTTGGGATTTGATACGGAATACGACCCGAAACTGGACGCCCGCTTTGAATCGAACGGCGTTTCGTTGGTTACGCGCAAGAAGTTTGCCCTTCACTTGGACGGCACAGTGATTGATTTTCTTGATGGGCCAGCGGGGCGGGGATTTGTCATCAATAACCCCAATTACCCCCGGGGTGGCGGTTGCCCTGGTTGCGGTGGTCATTGAGAAAAGATTTTTCTCGGCACGCACCGGCGCTGCCCTCCCTGGCAAGCGTTGAGTTATGCGCTGTTACAGTGGCTGGCAGTCGGGAAAGATCATGGCTTCTGCAAACTTCCAGTGGAAGTCGGGGTGAGACGCTAACTCGATGTGTTCCACCTTCCGCGAAACGTCCTCTGCCCGCCGGCAGACCTCCCGCGACAGGAGAGCCATTTTCGCGCCGAAAAGGGAAGCGTTGCCACAAAATTGAATCCGTTCCGTAGGGATGTGGCGTGGCAACAGACCGACCAACTGCGCGTTTCGGCGACGGATATAATTCCCAAAACCGCCCGCCAGGTAAACTATCTGCAGGTCCTCCGGTGCTATCTCTGCTGACCGTAGGAGCATTTCGGTTCCGGCACGGATGGCCCCGATGGCAAGCTGCAACTGCCTGATATCACGCTGAGTCAAGACGATATCGCCGCGCGCGTCGCCTCTGGAATTCTGAACTATTATAAACGCTGGTGTACCCTGATCATCGATGAGTCGATGGGCCAAGTCTTCGGGAAGTGTCCGCCTAAGTGCCGCGCCCCCTTGCAATCGGCCTTCTGCTGTAACAATTCCCCATTGACGCAAGAGCGCCAGGACATCGAGAATTGCAGAACCACAAAGGCCCACGGGATCTGTTCCGCCGATGACATGATAACGAAGCTGTTGGGCGGTTTCGTCCCACCACACCCTTTCGATGGCCCCCTCTGTCGCCCGCATACCACACTTGATCCGTGCCCCCTCGAATGCCGGTCCGGCGGCCGTGGCTGCCGCACGCAAAACTTGCCCATCCCAGAGGACGATTTCACCATTCGTGCCGAGATCGACAAGTAGGGCAGGGGACCGACCCTGGTCCAAGCCGGTGGTCACAATCCCGGCAACAGTATCTCCTCCGACAAATCCGCCGATGGCTGGAAACACATAAACCCGGCCACGGGGATGAACATTCAACCCGACCTCGCTGGCAAAGAAACGTTGAGCTTCCAACGTGGTTGCCCGAAAGGGAAATCGCCCCAGATGCTGGGGAGATAGTCCACAAAAAAGGTGCTGCATGGTAGTGTTGCCGGCACAAACGACTTGATAAATCATTTGTCGATCGACCCCGGCCTGGCCAATCAGCTCTTCAATCATCTCATTGATGGCAGAAACCACGGCATGTTGAAGGCGTTGAGTACCCCAAGGTGTCTCACTGGCAAATTGGATCCGAGAAATGACGTCATCCCCAAATTCCGTCTGTGGATTTAGTCGCCCACATACGGCCAGTTCCGCTCCAGTTGTCATATCCAAAAGGGAAGCGGCCAAGGTGGTTGTCCCCAAGTCAACAGCCACACCTAAGGTCGGAGAAGCCTCCTCGGGGCTTTCCAGCGCTAAAAGACAACCCTCCGCAAGCACGGCTAACCGCGTTGACGGAATTTCCAATAGTTGCTGAGACAGGTCCTGCAACACGCAGAGCGGTAACCCCACCTGGGGCAAGGCATGACGAACGATCGCCACCAAATCGGTTGCCGACGGGGTCTCGGTTAGGTTGACCGTCCGTTTTGTCACCAGTGGGGTGTCCTTTTCCAATCGGACCTCGCCTGTTTTGGTCAAAATCTGGTGTGATGCCCGCAAAAGCAGCGTCTCGGGGATCTCAATAACCACGTCTGATCGCACAGCCAATTGACAGGCCAGGCGCTGTCCTTGCTCAAGCTCCGACTCCGTCAAATGACGCCGGTCGGCAGCTGTCGGCTCCGCCATTCCGGACCGCACCCAGACCCGGCATTTGCCGCACACACCCTCTCCGCCACAGGGCAGACTAATGGCCAATCCCAACGTGCGGGCAATATCCACAAATCGTGACCCGGCCAGAACCTCGATCGTCCGCCCCAGGGGTAAAACCGTAACTTGGTATCGAGTCAATTCCACGTTTGCCAACCTTAATAATGCCAATTCGAATTCTGTCGTTGGAAGTAAAACCGCAAACCCTTAGCTTACCATGAATGGACCAAGCCGGTCATTTCCCGCCAGGTGGCACTCTGCTTCTGGGGTTACACTTTGCCTGCATCGTGCTAAACGGAATTGCCCTTTACGAATGTTCCTAGAATCCCCACAATGGGCTGCCGTTTGAGCCCAGTTCGGTGGAAGAATGGCGTCTGTCGGAAGTGAGTTAACGTGAGACGGCTCGCCACCCTGTTTTCTTCGAGAAAGCTAAGGGAAGGCAGGCATCAAAAACGCTGGAGGGTCGAGCCCACCATAACGGGTGGTACCTAATGACACTATCCGGTAAACCTTTTTGTCACATGCCATCGGTCGTTGCCCAATTTGATCTCGACGCAGAGTCAGGAATTCGATACGCTTTGGAAAATTGGTCAGGAGCGACCATTCACCACGATCAAGGAGGATTTCGATGTTGCAGAAGAAATGGTTGGCATTGGCAGCAGCAGGGCTTGTCGTTGCGGGCGTGATCGTTTATCAGTTGCGTGCCCAACAGGTAACAACTCCAACGGCACCTGTGCGGTCAGCAACGCTTGTCCGAAACATTGCCGTGGTCGATGTGGAGTACATTTTCAAGAACCACCTGCGATTTAAACAGGAGATGAGTGTCCTGCGGTCTGAGGCGACGGCGGTCGAACAGTGGGCACAGCGCGAACAGGAGGCCATCAAGTCGTTGGCAGAACAACTCAAGGATCATCAACCGGGGACTGCAACCTATAACCAAATCGATGATACGCTTGTCAAGCGCCAAAAAGACTTTGAGGCTGAGATCATCAAGAAACGTAAAGAGTTTCTCTTGCGAGAGGCGAAACTCCACTACGCCACCTACCAAGAGATTGTCAACGAGATTCAATATTTGGCTGCTGCCAACGGAATCGCCGTGGTTCTCCGATTCAATGGTCAGCAGGTTGACCCCAATTCACCTGATGACATCTTGCGGTACATCAATCAACTGATTGTTTACCAGGCCCCGGAACTGGATTTGACGCCCCTCGTGCTGCAACGACTGAACGCAAGGGCACAATCGACCACATCGTCGGCGTCAAGCACATCGTCGCCAGTTGTTCCCGGACAGGGGAACTTTCCTCGTCCCGGAACGCTCCGCTGAGCGAACTTGAACTGCGGTGTGCGGAGGTGCAAAAAAGGCGTTTCTTTGATCTTTCGCCCCGCGCGTTCCACGATTGAGAAATTTTAGCTTGTACGAGAGATGTGCCTAACCTGGGGGCTACCAAACGGCCGCCAGGTTAGGCAAAATCGGCAGGGTATTGTTGACCTATGTGACGTCCTTAAAACATCTTCGATCGACAGACGCCAGACGTTAATGCTTTCTCTGAGACCCCAACAAACCATCGCACGTGCTGTTGCCGTTGAAGGTTTCGGATATTGGTCCGGAACGGACGTCCGTGTGGAATTCCGGCCAGCCCCTCCCAATTCGGGGATTGTCTTCGTACGGGAGGACCTTCGACATCGCCCACGCATCCCAGCACGGCTCGAATATCGTATGGAAACGCCCCGCCGCAGTTCCCTGGAGTTTAGTGGTGCCAGGGTCGAAATGGTCGAACACGTGATGGCCGCGCTCGGCGGACTACAAATCGACAATTGTGAAATTTCGGTCACGGCCGCCGAAATGCCAGGCTGTGATGGCTCGGCCCTACCGTTCGTGGAGGCACTGCTTCAGGCTGGGATCATCAAGCAATCAGCCCCGCGGGCGGTGCGTGTCCTGACCCGAGTTGTCAGGGTCGAGGATCGAAATAGCTGGTTCGAGGCCCGCCCCGGCATCGCTAATGAGTGTTTCATGCGATACCTGCTCGATTACGGCCCTGATGGCCCCATTGGCCGTCAGAGCTTCGGCCTAGCCTTGACGCCCGAGTCATTTTGTCGAGAACTTGCTCCCTGCCGGACGTTTATGCTCAAAGAAGAGGCCGAGTGGCTTCTCTCACAAGGCCTAGGACGACGAACGACACCACGAGATGTGTTGGTGTTCGACGCCGATGGCCCCATCGACAATCAGCTTCGATTTCCCGATGAGTGTGTACGACACAAACTTTTGGATATCGTTGGGGATTTGGCCCTTTGCGGCTGCGACTTTGTGGGGCGTTTTTCAGCGTACCGAAGTGGACACCGGCTCAATGCCGAGATGGGCCGGAACCTCCTCAACCAGTTTCCTCTCGTGGAGCGGATTCGATCCTGTGCCTGAGGTCTAGAAGGCTGCCTAACCCCACATCATAACTGCACCTACAAAACAGGATGAAAAGCACAGATTGGTTGTCAGCATCATCTGGAGGAAATGGCAATCCCATCCCCGTGGGCGTGATCGGGGCCGGACGCCTCGGCACGTTTCACGCACGAAAGCTCGCAAGGCTTCGCGACGTCAGGCTGGTTGGCGTAGCCGATCCGCTCGTCGATCGTCGCGAGGCCGTGGCTAAAGAATGCCGGTGTTCCGCCTTCGCCGATTATCGTGATCTCTTACCCCACTGTGCTGCCGTCGTGGTGGCGGTGCCCACATCTCTTCACCACCGCACAGCAATGGATTGCCTTGAGGCAGGGGTCCACGTGTTTGTGGAAAAACCGATCACCGAGACACCCCAACAGGCCCATCAACTGTGGAGCACAGCCCAACGAAAGAATCTTGTTTTGCAAGTTGGGCATATCGAGCGGTTCAATCCGGCCTACCGGGCGGTGCAGCCACTCTTGGGTGACATTCAACTGATCGAAGCCTCCCGGTGCGG
The DNA here is from genome assembly GCA_029549885.1 of Planctomycetota bacterium. Classification (GTDB taxonomy): domain Bacteria; phylum Planctomycetota; class Planctomycetia; order Pirellulales; family Thermoguttaceae; genus Thermogutta. Next base: position 5,178 of record JAKPII010000197.1, on the reverse strand, counting down.
TCCCTTCAGTTTCCGAGTTACCGATGTGGGCGTTGTGATGGATCTGATGATCCATGATCTCGACCTGATTCTGGCGATGGTCAGGAAGCCCGTTCTGCGGACCGACTCCGTGGGTGTGTCCCTCTTGGGCAGACATGAGGACCTGGCCATAGCCCGAATCGAATTCGAAGATGGCCCGGTTGCCCTCCTGAAGGCCTCGCGGATCGAGCAAGAACCAATCCGCACTATGCGTATCTGGCACAGGGCAGGGCAAGCGATCGTGGACTTTGCGCGACGAACGGCTTCGGTGTGCGAATATCCGGAAGAGATCCGGTCTGGCGCCTTCCGTATCGAGGAACTTAGCCCACAAGAGCTGAATAGTCTCAAAGAGACATTTACGTCACGATTCTTCCCATGGCGACAGCTTGAAATCGCGTCTTACGATCCCCTTGAGGCCGAATTGCGCAACTTTATTGACGCCGTGCGAACGGGAACCCTTCCCCTAGTTACGGGCGGAGACGGCCTAGCCGCCGTGCAACTGGCGGAAAGGATTCTCGACGGCATTAGGGCTCGCGAATCGCTTATACGTCCCATCGTTCCCATCCCACGCAGTTTACCAAAGGCAGCGTAAACCAAATAGCAAGCAGGAAGGCACTACATTCGGGCTACTGTCAGCCTTTTCAATCCCTAAGTGCCTTGGAACTCTCAACCGCTCTTCTTTAAATCGCCCATACTAACCAGTCGGAAGTATCCTCTTCTTTCGTGCAAGCCTTGTAACCGGAATATTCCTCAACGTTTGACAGGACGCAAGACGATGACACCTGAGGGTGTCCGAAATCGTTGTGTTGTCTTGTGTTTCTCGATTGGACAAGACCGATTCACTCAGGTGGCTCATTTTTGCTCTCGGTCGCTTCTGATTTGTTTGATACTCCTGGCGGGCTGCAAGTGTTATCGCTCTCGCACCGCTAGCTGCCGGCCTTGTTCACCCTGCCTGGGTGCGTCGGAAACCTGCCGGGGATCGCCACGTTTTCGCTCTGGAAACGGTTTTCCGGTAACTCCCCCGCCCGATGCGGACTTAGGACCAGAGGGTTTTCCAGAATCCTTCACCGCCTCCATCGGGTCATCGCATGCAAAGTTCTTTCCCCTTCCCACCCGGCCTGTTTTTCGCGTCAATGCCATAGGGGAGCAGTCCCGCGAGACATCAGCTAAAGAGACGGACCTAAATTCTTCCCCCTCCGTACCCGAAGTGATTCCTACGCCGCCGCCTCTGCCGCCCGGGGAGTTCAACGATCAAACACGAACTGTTACACCCCGGATGTGGATGTATGAGTCCAGCCGTTGGCGATCCAGCACTGCCAGTGACAAAGCCGGTAGGGATGACGAGCCTTCTCCCAATGTGTCGGACGTGTCGTTTGCTCCAAGCCACCAGGTTTCCTGGCTGTTTCAGGGGCCTTTTTCTAGCGCCATCGCGCATACGGGGGAAGAACCTCGTGTGATTCTCCCAAGCCAGCCCCCCACCGCCACGTCAGCCCGCCGAACAACCGGGATGCAAAGGTAAGTCCTAGCATCCTCCGTTGGGGCTGCCCGTTCTACTCGGGCATTCTTAGAGCACGTCGATCGTGCGGAACGAGCAGTTTCCACTTTGTGTTCCCAGGCAAGCACTCATTGCATGAGTTAACCGATGGCAATGTGGGCAAACGAAACAAAGCTTAGAGACTTTGTGGGTTACGAGCACGTGTATCAAGGATGCTGATTCTCTCGCCGATGCACACTTTTGAGCCTTCTTCCCACACTTGAAGAAGGAAAGTCACACTGTTGGCACGGTTTTCCACGACCCTTTAGCAACGGCCTGCCGTAGAACATGCTCACAAGATGCTGCCTGCGATTTCCGGCCTGGTCTATCTCGGTTCTCTGTGTTTTAGTTTGGGCAACGGGGCTCTCCGCAACATTCGGTCTTAATGAAGACCTGCGGGAGACCCCTATCGTTCGGGCCATCCGAAGTGCCCGTCCCGCAGTGGTGAACATCCGCGGTGAGAAATCGCTCATCACTACCGCTGGCAATTCCACACGGCCCGATGCAGGCCGCCGTGTCAACGGTATGGGAACCGGCGTGGTCATCGACGAGCGTGGTTATATCATCACGAACCACCATGTCGTGGACGGTGTTCGAGAAATCGAGGTAACGCTTCATGACGGAACGCGGTACATCGGCAAACTTGTCGCCCGGGACCCCAAAACCGATCTTGCCATCATCAAGATCAATCCCGATCAGCCTCTGCAAGTCATCCAAATCGGGACGTCTGCCGACCTCATGCCTGGCGAGTCCGTAATTGCCCTGGGAAACGCCTATGGCTATGAGCATACCGCCACACGTGGGATCATTAGCGCTCTTCACCGGGCAGTGCAAGTCAGTGACTCTCAGTACTATGACGACTTGATCCAAACGGACGCAAGCATCAATCCCGGCAACTCGGGTGGACCCCTGCTTAACATCAACGGCGAGATGATCGGGGTCAACGTCGCCGTTCGTGCCGGGGCGCAGGGAATTGGTTTTGCCATTCCCGTGGATCGGGTTGTCGAGGCCGCTGCCGAGCTCCTTGCCCAAATCAACGATCAAAAGCTCTACTACGGTGTGCGGTTCCGCTCCGCTCCACCAACTGGCCCATTGACCGTGTCTGAAGTCGATCCCAACAGCCCGGCAGCCGCCGCAGGACTTCAACCCGGGGATGTCATCACCGAAGTCGCCAACCGCAAGGTCCGGAACGCCCTGGACTTTCAACGAGCCTTGCTAGAAAAGTCTGCCGACGACGTCCTACCGGTCGTAGTGACGCGAAATGGCGAGGGCAACCAGCAACTTATGCTCACACTGTCCAAACCCAAGACCGCGACTTTGGACGACGAGATCTGGATGATGCTCGGCTTACGTCTGGAACCGATCCCGGAGGAAACCTTCCGCCAAAAATTTCAGACTCGCTACCGGGGCGGCCTTCTTATCACCGAGGTGCGCAGTGGCAGTCCCGCGGCAGCTCAAGGTCTCCGTCCCGGCGATGTCTTGGTGGGCATGCACCTCTGGGAAACAATCTCCTTGGATAACGTAGAGTACATCATTCATCGCCCCGACTTCGCCAGCTTTCTTCCGCTCAAGTTCTTTCTCCTTCGTGGAAACGAAACCTACTACGGCTACTTCTCGGTCGCCCTCCGCTCCGAGCAGTAACAGTATTCAGGAATTGTCGCTCGCGTTACTAAGGCTCCTTTCAGCGATTAGTCGCCCAGCCGGCATCTCGGACTTTTCACGGTTGGAAAAACATACCGGTTCACCATCAATACTGGGTGGGAACATGCGCCGGAATTGGCCAGTTTAATTGTCGGCAGCATCGTGCCAAGGCCCATTGGGTAAACATCCACATGTCGCCGGTTCCTTTTTCACCAATGATTTCCAGAATGGGGTCGCGGGCACCGGCCGCATGGCCATTGATGACGGCAAGTGTTGAAGCGGCAAGCAAGCGAACATAAGGATCTGACGACCGTAATTCTTTGCCTAATACCTGGACAGCCTTTTCCGGTTTTTGAAGCCGGCACAGGGCTTCGGCCGAAGCGATTCTCACTTCAGGTGAACTGTCGTCGAGGAGTTCGTAGAGCCGAGAAACAGCTCTTTGAGGCAGCTCTGTCATGGACATTAAGCCAATCACCCCCCAGTATCTAACCGCAGGATCAGCATCTGCGAAAAAGGCTTCAAAATCTTGGTAGCTCTTTTCCGGACGTCCGACCGCGTCGGCAGCCGCGTAGATTCGAGCCAGTGGATACTTCTCATCGTCCTGAGCCATTTCCCAGATAGTCTGATCGCCGGCCCGACGGAACATATCACTCTCTAGCAAAAAGCTTGTGTCGCGGAGAGATAAGACGTAGGTTCGCAACTCCTGCCGCATTCGCTGTAGAATCTGTGCGTACTTTGGATCGGCCGCCAAATTATGCAGTTCGTAGGGGTCGTTCTTCAAATCGTAAAGTTCTTCAATCGGTTTGGTTTCTCGCAAGTACAAGGCGGCAGGACCTGAAAGCTGGCCCTCGGCAGCGAGGCGGCGGAGATCACGAACCATCTGCGCCGGTTCGCAATACTCACTGATCTCCATATAGGGACGATGCGGCATGAAGTTGCGAATGTATTTGAATTGCTGATCGCGGACCCCACGGCTCAACTCGAAGACTTCATCAACACGATCGCGGAACAGATAGGCGTGGAGTCTTGAGCCCCCATGTGTCCCGAGAAAGGCTTGCCCCTGCATCAGTTCCGGTGGTTCTACTCCTGCTAAACGAAGGATCGTCGGAGCGAAGTCCACAAAGCTCACGATCTCCGAGACAACGCTGCCCGGCTGCGCCGGGGCCAAATGAGCAAACTTCTTCGGAAACCAGATGAGAAGCGGGACGCGGACCCCGGTGTCGTACAAGGCACGCTTATGCCGCGGTATGCCCGCCCCATTGTCCCCGAACACAAAAACAATGGTATCTTCTTTCAGACCGGCATCCGCTAGCTCTTGCAGGTGCTTCCCGACCCATCTGTCAGCGGCACTTATCATGTCGTAGTATCGGGCCATCTCTTTACGGATGCCCGGCGTATCGGGGTAATACGGTGGTAACGGCACCGTCGCGGGGTCATGCCGTGTTACGGGTTCCAATGCCGCGATCTCCTTGGCGAACTCGTCATCACTCATCCGAACCCGGCTTTGGTGGGTTACCATCGTATTAAAAACGGCAAAAAATGGATGACCGTCTGGCCGATTCCGCCAGTGTGCCCGCGGGCTGGATTCGTCCCAAACGCCAGGTGGGCATTCAAAGTTGTAGTCCTGTTTGACGTTGTTCGTACAGTAATAGCCGGCCCTACGCAACAATTCTGGAAAACAGCGAACCTCCTTCGGCAAACGAATAGGCGACCGGAGGTGTTGCGACCCGAGCGTGACTGAGTACATCCCGGTGATTAGGGTCGAACGGCATGGTGTGCAGACGCTAGCGCCGGCAATTGCATTTGTGTAGCGGATTCCCTCCTTGGCCAGACGATCGATATTCGGTGTGGTGGCGTAGGAATCTCCATAACAGCCGAAATGACAGTTGACGTCCTCCAGCGTCAGCCACAGGATATTCGGCCGGGTCGCTGTAGGTTTAACCTCCCCTGCATTGACAACACCTGATTGGAGACTTGTGTGTCTA
>JAKPII010000351.1 GCA_029549885.1 Planctomycetota bacterium | reverse complement strand
AGTCCAGGGTAAGTTAACGGTGCTCGTGACACCGTCGGGAAAACGCAAGAGCATTCCTGACATGCCAATATCGATATCGTTATCCCTTCCATTGTTGCCTGTCAGGATGATCCGGCCATCGACACTTACCAAGCCGCCGGGGCTTGTTTGCGGCTCGAGCGGTGGGTCTGGCGGAGGGGACTTCGGAATGGGATTGGATGGGTCGTCGGTGGGAAGTTGAATGCCCATGGCATTGACCATAAAGTCAATCAAGTCCTGAACGGTGGTTGTACTCGTAATGACCAACGACTTCGTCGCAAGGGTTCGTCCACCCTTTATTCCGGCAAAATCAAGGATACCTTCCTGGAATACGTGTTCGTACGATGTGCCATCTCGGCGCAAAACATCCACCAGTTTCGTCGAGGGAATGATCTTAGGACCATCCATGTCCAGGACGGGCCGAGTCAATAGTTCCTCGTCGGACATCGAATCGGTCAAGACAACACCAGCGTCGGTCACCCCGTTAACCACGGCAACCAGATGGTATTGAGTATCTGTAGGCGAATAACGGTAGATATACCGGTTGTTCCATTCAGCCGGGTCACCCGTGGGTAAATCCTTGAGAACCACTCGACCGTTGAGGATGTTGATAGGATCGCTAATAGGACTGGGACGGCTAATTCTGCCATCCTTTTCAAACGCCACATAGTAGGTAAAGTTACCACTGAGCAATGTCGTGTCCATCGCTGGACCGAGGTTGGCGTCGGGCGTTTCGTCCAAATAGCTTGCCGTGCCCATGGGGACCTCATCCACATATTTGAATTCTGTTTCCCCCGACACGCGGCGATAAATGCGAATGTAGTCATAATTCCCACTGGGATCAGTGGGCAGATTGGAAATCAGTAGCGAGTCACCACCGGCCCCAACTGTGCCCGTGATCGTGCTGGAATACATCCCCTCACTCATTGCCGGCGGGTCATTGGGCGGCCCGGGGAGGTACTGCCCATGGGCAAACACAATTTTGTATTCGTAGGTGGTCCCGGCTACGAGGCCACCTGTTCCCGTAGATTGACTGGAGAGAAGAGTTCCCGAAACATTTGGCTCTGGGGAATATCCGGGGCTCAACTGCGTTTCGGGACGAGTGTAACGCCCATCACCCAGGATAGGTGTTTGAATTCGCGACGCCGTCGTAGCCAAATCACCGGTTGGAGATAGGGTACCTTCCAAATAGACATTTTCTGTGGCCTTCGCCACGGCCTCGGAACCAATGGGAATTGTGATCGGCTCCAACTCGGTGCGCTGGACCTGAAAATTATCGTCAATGCCGTACCCTAGCACCCGATTTCCTGTGATCGTTACGAGTTGGTTCTGGGAATTCAATTTGAAAATGCCATTTCGCGTGTAGAGTCGCTCATTCTGCTGACCTTCCACAATGAAGAAGCCATCACCCTGGATGGCAATATCCCTTGGGTTAGAGCTAATTTCAATCGTCCCCGGATTGAAATTGGGGGTAATGTCAGCCACCATTGTTCCCAAGCCGATTTGGCGGGGATTGGTTCCTCCCGTGTTGTCCGTAGGCATCGCCCCCAGGGCCAGCGTTTGCAAGAACTGGGTGGCAAACGCTGCCGAAGAGGCCTTGAAGCCAACGGTGTTGGAGTTGGCCAGATTGTTGCCGACCACGTCAATGGTGGTTTCCGCTGCCGTTAAGCCTGTCAACGCGGTTGTGAGTGCGGAGGCTAGACCCATATCTATGGCTCCTTGGACTCGCTATTGACAATCCCCCACAGAGCGTCTCTTTCAACGTGTATCTAGTTTGATCTCCGTCACCGTTCGACGCCCTCCGATTCGTAAATCAAAGTTGATTCATCACAGGTATTCGTTCGTGAGCGATCCCCTCTTTAGATAACTTCTTTGATGTTTCTCATGGAAACTGTTGTGTTATCAAAGTGCACATAGAAGCCCTTCTCATCAGCCGAGACCTTTTCTACAACTCCCACGACCTCCTTACCGTTCGTATCCAGTCCCTTGACGGTTCGGCCAATCAAATTGGTCCCGCTGGCGAGACTCTCGGCGCGGACTAGCGATTCCAACGTGCTCACGAGCCGCAAGTTAGACTCGATTTCCCGAATTTGACTGACTTGCTGCAAGAGCTGCGCATTGTCCATAGGATTGAGGGGGTCTTGGTTCTGCAACTCTGCAATCATCATGCTGAGGAAACTATTGAGATCCAGGTCGCGAAAGGCGTCGTGACCGGTAGGATTCTGGTTCGTGGCTTGGCGAGTCGCAGCTGCTGAGTTAACGATCATTGTTCACTCCATCTCAACAGATTTCAGATCGCTGACTGTCTTGTTCCATCTCAAATGAAAACATCAAATTGGCGGTCTCCCAGGCGACGCGTGGGAATACTGGGAATCTGGCCGCCGACTTCTTCAGAGGACTTCGGCTCAGCCGAGGCACCCCGGTGCCGCGACGGGTGGGATGAACCCAGGAATTCCTCACGGCCCTTGGTTTGGCCTCCGAGAGAATCGTTCATCAGTGCCACGTCAAAATGCTCTACGCGAATTTGGTGCTCAGCGAGACGCTCTCGCAGTCCGGCGATGTTGTCAAGAAGGACCTCCCGCGCCGCCAGGGTTTCCACTTCAAGACGGGCCGTGAGAACTCCCTCCTGGACTCGCATCTGAAGTCTCAGCGCACCCAACTCTGGCGGATGGAGTCTCAGGCGAATTTCACCATTGCGCTCGTGTGCCAAGCGTATCGCCTGGGCCACGCGCTGAACGGTGATTATCTGCTCAGCTTGATCCGCACGCATCGAGGGACCTTGCGCAAGAGATTGTTCACCCGTCTTTGGCCCCGTGGAAACCTCTGTCCTGGCTAAATCCTTTCGGGTGAAGACGAACCCCGCCCCTTCTTGTTTCGCCCCTTCGACCGTTTTTACCCTTTCATCCCGCTCATTGGACACTGCCAGACTGGCATTGACGCTAGGATCGTAGGAAGTGACAAGGCCGGCGTTCTGTGGCGTCATCTCCGTCGTACCACTCGTCAACTTTTGGCTTACGGTGGGGTTCGCCCCATTGTCCTGCCCTGAAAGTACCGCCGATTCTTTCTTCCGCGAAACGGTTTGACCAATAACATCTGACTGTCCCCCTGACACAGCTACGGCAGGAAATGCGGAACGAAGTTGCTCGGATACGGTCTCACTATCCCCCGTTGCCCGCTCCTGGTTGACCGTTCCCCCGGTTTGATTGGCTTCTTCGACCGCTTCCGAAGATGGTACCGCGCTCGGCATTATTTGAGCCTGGGGCCCACCTTTATTCAGCTTTTTCCCGAAAGGTTTGACTTCCGACTCAAAACCTAATCCGGTTTCCTCAATCTGATCGGTACTATTTTCTTCGCTCGTAATCAACTGCACCGTGAGGGGTAAAACACTCTGCCCTATTCCGACAACATCCGCCGTCACATCGCTCGCTTTGTCTTGCATGTGGGATGTCTCTGGAGCGGACTCCTTTACAAGAGTGTCTGCGACGAGCGTGCCAGGCTCGGCCCCCTGGCCCTTTTGACAGCAAACGACTACCTGGTAGGGATTCGTGGACGTCTGGGGCTCCGCGTCCTGCCCAAGCGCGGCACCCTCGCCACTGTTTTTGCCCGACCTCTCGACATCGCTGTCATCGTGCAAAGCTTGGTCATGCTCTTGGGCAGCACCTTCTTTTGGCATTTTCCCTGGGCAAGGCTCAATAAGCTTCTCGTCGCGAGTATCAGCAACACTTTCTCCCTGGTGGGCCCCGTTTTTTGTCCCACCCGGAATCGTTTCAGCACATCGAGCAGTGACACTAGGGCGCGAGGACTCTTCCGTCCCCTGAATTTCCGATGCCAAAACGTTCCAAAAGCTAGAACCCACCTCCTCAGCCTGGTCAGAGAATCCTAGGCCTCTTGTCTGGATAGCAGACAACGAATCGATAATGCCTATTTCAGGAGCGAACCCGATTCTGTCGAGCATGATATGTTGCCAGTTCTTGTGATTGTGTTAGTTGTAATATTCCGTATTGTGTTCAGCTGTATCTAAATCATTCTGCCGCCCTCCCGATCGCGACCTCCCAAGAATCCAGTTACTGCTGGGAAGTTCCCAATTCCCCGCCCTGGCGGAGACGCCTCAAGACCTCGGCAATCCTGGCCATTTCTTCCTCGGTACGGAACTCTGCAATGATGCGGGCACGCTTAGAGTCGCTCATGCCTTGCAAAAGCGTGACCACTTGGTCCTCTTCCTTTTGTGCCAACATTTCCTCGATTAATTGCTTGGCCTGAGTCGGGCGAAGGGATTCCAAGGTTCGTCGCACGGCCTCCAATCCGGCACTTTCCGCCTCGGCCTTCATCTGGGCCAAGCGTTCCTGGAATGCCTTTTCCTGTTGCCCAAGAACCTCTTCTTTTTTGCTCAACGTCGTTTCCCATTGCAGAAGCTCATCCTTGAGGGAAGCGAGCATCTTCTCTTTCAGTTCCAGATCGCGGTAGCTGCTCGCTCGCTTGGCGAGGATATCGCTATAAGAAGGTTCCTCGGCTGGCTCTTTGGGACCGACCGGCCCGGCAATCGCGGTAACCGGCGGCGGAAGGGTTCCGCGGGCCGCGGCGATGGCTGTGCGTATCTTCTCGGGGGTCAACTTCCATGCGAACCAAAGGTGAATGAAAAGACAGAGTGCTCCTATCGCCATTGCGGCGAAGAAGTAGAGAAGCACCGAAAGTATGGTCTCCAAGAACCTCATCATGGCTCGCGCAAGCCGTGCGATCTGCGGTTTGCTATTTCATCCAGTTTCTTCCCTTCCCGTGCCCTTTCCTGCTTTTCATGAGCGGTTCGTTGCTTGTCGCGCAAAACTTCCAAAATGCGGACCTCCCGGTTGGCCTCCATCAGTGCCAGTTGCCGTTTTTCAATCTCTCCCTCGATCGCCGACAGTTGTTTGGTCAAGTATTCGCGCTGGGCATTCAATACGGCCTCATACCGTCGCCAAGCAAGCATTTGATCGGCGTCAATACTGCCTTGTTGCAAACTTTCCCGAAGTGCCGCTCCCAAATGCTGGCGCTCCGCCTCCAGTGCATCCCGCTGCCGCAGAAGGATGTCTCGCGCCGCATATGCCTGTTCTAGTTCTCGTTTCCTTTCATCCCTTTCCTGTTCACGGATACGTAGTACAGTTTCCAGTCTGAAGGTAAATCGGCGCATGGAGGTTTGGATACCATTTAGTGTCCTTGTTTATTGATCAAAGTTTCCGATTCATGAACGCACCGGTGGTCCATTGACCCCAGCGTGCCGTCCGGTGGACTCCTTCCCGGACTGTTGCGTCGTAGCGGCCCGCAAGGTCTCCTGAATTTGTTCACCCAGTTTGATCACGCTGTCTCTGGTTTCATTGAATTCCGCCCGCTGACCCACGTTTTGTCGAAGGAAAGCGTTGATCGTATCCCTTAGTTGGATGGAAAGATCGACCTTCGGATGGCTGCCCCGACGGTAGGCTCCAATTGTGATCAAATCTTCGTGTTCCCTGTAAACACCCATCAGGTCCCTCACCTGCAGGGCGGACTGATAATGTCGAGGTTCAACAACGTCGGGCATTAGCCGGCTAAGACTCTCCAAGACATCGATGGCTGGATAATGCCCTCGGTTGGCCAAGCTCCGCGAGAGCCAAATATGTCCGTCGAGTAATCCGCGTGCCGCGTCAGCCACCGGTTCGTCAGGGTCATTACCTTCCACCAACACGGTGTAGAACGCCGTGATGCTTCCCCGGGGTGTTCGTCCTGCCCGCTCAACAAGTCGCGGGAGAAGGGCAAAAACACTGGGCGGATAACCGCGTGTCGTAGGGGGTTCGCCGGCGGCCAGTCCGATTTCCCTCTGGGCCAGGGCGAATCGCGTAAGGGAGTCCATGAGCAAAAGCACATCCTTACCCTGATCCCGAAAATACTCCGCGATTGCCGTGGCTGCGTAGGCCGCCTGGACTCGCAAAATGGCCGGTTCGCTACTAGTGGCAACCACTACCACGCTTTTCTTCAGCCCGTCCGGCCCCAAATCCCTTTCGATAAAGTCATTGACCTCCCGCCCCCGCTCACCAATGAGTCCGATGACAATGACATCGGCCGCCGTATAACGGGCCATCATGCCCATCAGGACACTCTTGCCCACCCCGGCTGCTGCAAAAATGCCGAGACGCTGTCCCCGCCCACAAGTGAGAAGACCGTCAATGGCTTTAATCCCCGTGGGAAGCGGATCCTGAATCCTGGGGCGCTCGCACGGGTGGGGTGCCGGTTGATCAAAAAGGACACGGTGCTTAAGAAACGGCTGAGCCTTGCCGTCGATCACGTGGCCCTGGGCGTTCACCACCCGGCCGAGCAAGTCATTCCCCACGCGTAACCAATGCAGTGTCCTGGCCAACCGTACCCGACACCCCGGCCGCACACCTTCTGGACGACCCAAAGGAAATAAAATTGTCGAGTCGTTCTTGAATCCGATGACCTCCGCCAACACGTTACCGCCATGAGGAATCTCGATTTCCGCAAGAGACCCCACTGGGACCGAAAAGCCGTGGGCGATCATGGTGATGCCGAGGCTTTGCGTCACCGATCCTTCGATCTCTGCGGAAATGATTCGCTCTAAATGGCTCTTAAGGTCAATCATTTTCTTGGCACGCAGTCTTCCCCAATGTTTTCATTGGCCTGTCAATTCCTCGATGATCCGTTGCACCTGTTTCTCGAACTGTTGGTCTATGGAGCCAAAGTCGGTCTCAACCCGACATCCCCCCCGCGTGATCGCGGGATCAGGCAAGACCTCGCCCACAGCCGCCGGGGATAATTCCTGAAGGATTTTTGTCACAACAGGGCGAAGAGCCTTTTCGTCTTCTGGGTGCAATCGGATTCGCACCCGCGGGGCCTTGGCCGCCAGCTCGAGCGTCTCGCGAATCAACGGGACGGCAACTTCAGGGGTTTCAATCACAGCTTGCCGCACGAGCTTAACGGCGATGGCCCCCGCCAAGCGTAAAAGCGATTTTTCCCACTCCGCCAGAAATGCCTGCCTCGCCTGGTTGATCTGTGATACGGCCTCCCGCAAGGCAGGGAGAACCGTGGTAAGGCTTTTCTCCAATTCACTGCGAATAACCCGTTCTGCTTGCTCCGTCCCTGATCGTCGTCCTTCGATCTCGGCGCGTTTACGAATTTCGGCTGCTTCTTTTTGGGCCTGGGCAACGATCTGGACGGCCTGTTTCCGCACGCCGTCCAGGTATGCCCTGGCGCGCTCGGCCATGTCTTCAAAATTGAACGGCGTCGCCTGGGCGACTCCTGCACCATCGTGAACCTTGATGACTGAGGACCGAGCTTCCATTGGCATCCCAACCAAAACTCACTTCGCTATCAGATGCCTTTTCTCCCACAAGACACAGTCTGCATCAGAGCCCGTAAGTACTCCCCGGCGAACGTGCCGACCCGGTAGCCACCGGATGCGATTGCAATTCCGGGGGCAGTCGGATGCGGCGACAAGCCGCCAACTTGCTGGCGTATTCTGCAAGGCGGCGGCGGGCCTCCTCAACATCACTCAGTCGGACCGGTCCCAAATCGGCCAGCTCCCGGCGAATGGCCTCAGCCCTCCACGTCGGGAACTGCTGGAGCACTTTTTCCACAAGGCCCAAGGGAGCCCCCCAAAGCGAGAGGACAACCAACTCGTCATCAGCCTTTTCAAAAATCGTCGCCAGGGCCGATTCATCGAGACGGATGAACTGGTTGAAATCGATCTTTGGAATCGGCGAGAGTCGCTCCGCCAAATCGGGAGCAAAGTTTGCGAGATTATCCAGAATCTGCTGACTAACATGCTCCTGAGATTGATGCACAATCCCATTGACCGCAGTGATCCCGGCAATCCGTCGTCGTTGAATGGCCACCAACTGAGATAGCTTGGACTCCAAGGCACGATCGACTTCTCGAAGGACCTCAGGATCTGTTTCTTCGAGGCTGATCAAGCACCTGATGATGTCCACCTGCATCGCGGGAGGAAACCGGACCAGCACGGCCCCGGCCTGGTGTGGCGGCAAGTGCGCCAAGACCAAGGCAATCGTCTGAGGGCGTTCACCCTGAAGAATCCCCACGAGTTTATCGGCCTCGGCCTCCCGCAATAGCCGAAAGGGTGGTGATCCCTCAGTGTCTTCGTTCTTCTTTGCCGGTGCATTCATTGACGACTGGAGTATCAATTCTGTGCCTTCCCACTGGGGAGGCGTGCTGGTTAACGTTGTTTCGCGCGATGGTTGGGCCGTTGTTTGCATGAACTCTCGAATGACCTGTTCCCGCTCTTCAGCCGGGATTCGTCCGAGGGCCATCCAAGTACTTCGGACTTGATCCGCGTACTCCCGCGGAAGGCGATCCAGTACTAAGTCCGCGGTCTTGGCGTCTAGGCAATCGATAAAAATCGCAGCTTTGCGCAATCCAGCGTGGGCCATATCTTGCTTTCAGGTCCTCTGATTAAATGGGATTGCCGATCCACGTCTTGAGAATGTTGGCAGCCGTTTCGGGATCATCGGCCACCAGCTCTGCCACTTCGTCGCGGAGTGATTTTCCCGTCTCCGATGTTCGCCACTTCTTCTTTTCTGACTTCTTTTGTTCCTCTTGAGCTGCTGTTTCCTCTGCCGCTGCGGCTACCGCGGGAGCCACCCCTGCCGGAGCCGAGGGGGTTGCGCGCACCGCCGACCGCAAGATAATCAAACTAAAGACCACCAGGCCCATCAGACCCAGCGTTGGCCAGTAAACCCGGAGAAAGTCAAACGTTTGCTCCACAATGCTGACTGGCTGTGGCGGCGGTAATGGCATATCGACAAAATCAGTGACAGTGACCAATTGAGAGGGGTCCTGTACGTTTTCGACGACGGGCAACAGGGCCATGACGTGGTTTCTGATTTTGGTCATCTCTTCCGTTCGTATTTTGTCGAGCTCCTGTGGCGTCGGCCCCTGTGGGTTGTTGGCTTGTGTCGGCTGTGATTGCTCCCAGATACGGCGGAAGTAACTGGCCGGGATGGCAACAGAAACGGTCACCCGCTTGGGAAGAAGGCCCGCCGTCTCCTGCTGAATCACCGTCTGTCCAACGGTGTTCTTTTCCGTCCGTTGGGTTTCTTCTTCTGTTTCGCTCGGTGTTGGGGTATTGCCTCCACTGAGAGATCGTGGTGTGTTTCCTTGGGCGACGTAGCCCACACGTCCTCCTGGGTCGCTTGTGGATTGCCGGGTCTTTGTAGTTTCCGTCACGTCCAACGGAACGGCCTTTGGGTCGATTTTGACCTGCTCCTGGCGTTGGTACTTTGTGGGATCAAGTTCGACATTACAACTTACCAGGACTCCGGGGACGTATCCCAAGGCGGTTTTGACCTTTTCCGCAAAGTAGGTCTCCCACGAACGTTTCAAAGCGTAGGTCCCCTCAGCAGCTTGGAGAGGTTCGTCGTTGGTCACATAGTAGTTGGCCCCTGTGTCCATATTGGTGACGACAACCTCTTCGGGTTTGATGCCACCGATACTCTTGGCGACGTAATAACGAATGGATCGCACGACTTGTTCCGAAAGCTCCTGCCCCCCGATCGGCTTAATGGCGACACTCGCCGTGGTGATGGTTTCTCGCCGTAAACCGCCTTGGTTAAGTCGTGAGAACATTACAACGGCATTCTGCACGCCTGCCATTTGGCTGATAACCCGCGAGAGTTCCTTTTGCAGGGCGATCTTCGTCCGCTCCTCCAGCTTATAGCGGCTTTCGAAGGCACTGGACTCATTGATTGTCTTTTCCAGAATATCCAGGTAGTTATAAGGCAGGGCATTTCCTTCAGCCAAGGCTGCCACGTATTTATCTTGCTTTCCCAGGGGAACGCGGATTCTGGTGCCCTCGATTCGATAGTCGTTTAGACCCTTGGCGGCAAACGCAGCCTCCATAGCTGGGAGATCGGTTGGCGAGAAGTGGGCGCCGTTCATGAGATAGGTCGATCCACCGCTTCCGCTGTAGGTGAAAAGATACCCGAGACTCACAAGGACAACGACGAGAAGTAGGACGGTCGTCACCCTTGTTCCCGGCGTCAGGGAAAGGAAGACATCTTTCAGTTGATCCCAGGTCTTATTGATGAAGTCCATCCTTGGACATCCATATCACTAATCGTCGTTAACCGAGTGGTATCACTTCACTAATGGCACTCTCATTCCTCTTTGCCACGAATTTCAGACCCGGATGTTCTGGAGTTCCTGATAAGCCTGCACCAGTTTATTTCGAATCTGCATCATTAGCTTGAAGGCGATGTCGGCCTTCTGCACGGCAGTTAAGACCTCCGCAGGCGTGACATCCTCCCCCGTGATGAGACGCTCCACTGCCCGGTCGGCCTCCTGTTGCATGGAGTTGACCTCATTGATCGAGCGGAGGAGGAAGTCCTTGAACTCACCCGACTGAGTTACCCGACCGGGTCCAGTCGGCCCAACAGGAGTGACACTACTTGGACTGATGGGACGAATCAGGTTCATCAGGCCAGAATCCTCAACGTCTGCTGCGTCAGGTCTTTAGTGATCTCAATGGTGCCAAGATTGGCTTCGTAGGCTCGGGCAGCCTCAAGGGCGTCTGTCATCTCCGTCATCATGTTGATATCTGGATAGGCGACGTAGCCCTTCATCGGCCCTGACTGGATCGCATCCGGGTGTCCCGGCTCATACTTGTAGCGCGGTGGGCGATCACTTTCAACGCGCACTGCTGCCACCTTGACCCCGCTGGCCCCATATTGTCCGATGCTGGTGTCGGCTTGAAAGACCACGTACCTTGGTTTGTACGGTTCCGGTTGGCCCAGCTCATTGTGTGTGGTGCTGATGTTGGCAATATTCCCGGCAATGGCGGTCATGCGTGTCCGCTGCGCAACCAGCGCGCTCGTACTGATGTCCAATGCCGAAAACATATCTCACCTCATCAGTAGATATTCAAGCCAATGGCGTACTCACCTTGCCTGAGCGTACGCCAGGCTAGGCGATGACCACCTCTAAAACGATATGGGGTCGAATCATTACACATGTTCACTGATTGCCGTCAAGAGTAAACGAAACTGGTTGGTCATAATCGTGATCGCCGTATTGTGCAAAATCTGGTTCTTGACCATCTCACTCACTTGTTGTTCCAGCGAAATGTCATTCCCGTCGTGCCGAAGGATAGGCCGAGCCTCCTTGCTCCACTGGGGCGAACTGGCCCTTCGAAGATAGACGGCATCTCCCGGTGACATCGACGGCCCCCGTCCATGCCGGGCGGCCACCGCCTCTTTCAAATAACCCTGAAAATCTTGGACCGGTAAATCGACGGCCTGGTAGCCTGGGGTATCCAGATTCGCCAGATTACCGGCCAGTACGGTATGGCGAACCTGGGAGAAATCGGCCACCGCCGATAAAAGGGGGATCGTCGTTTGCGTAAACAGTCCGTTCCACATGACCAATGTTTCTCAGCTCTAGGCTTAGGAGTGCATAAGCAACTATAATGCCAAACCTCGCGGACCAGGACTTCTGGTCTTCTGTTGTCACAAAGTGGTGCAAATCATGCAGTTTGGAAAGTATCTCGCGGCGACCTTTTGCATGTTATCCTGCTCGCGGTTTGTCACACCGGCGAGAATTGCCGAATGACTCCGCAAAAATTGCCGATCATCTTCACCCGGCGCGGGAAAAACGTTTTTCGCGGGGTGCGTAGCCATATTGCCGGAGTTTCTCTGTCAGGGTTCGCACACCAATGCCCAAGGCCTTCGCCGTTTTCTCGCGATGTCCCCCAAATCGCTCAAGGGTGGCTTCAATTAGGTACCGTTCCATCTCCTGGATACTCATTCCTACGGGGATATTTTCGAACTTCGGCCTCGCGGTTACATTGGGTAGCCACTTGCGAAGCTGGTCGGCACGTACTGTTGTCTCTGTGGTCAAGACGCAAATTCGTGTAATAAGATTCTCTAGTTCCCGCACATTGCCCGGCCAATCGTACTCCATAAGTAAAGCTAGAGCCGAGTCGTCGAGCTCAGGCACGGGTCGGGCCAGCCGTTGGGCGCACTGTTGCTGGAAATGGGTAATAAGTTCCGGAATATCCTCCTTTCGTTGACGCAGGGGCGGAACCCAAATGGGTAGCACGGCTAGGCGGTAATACAGATCTTGCCGAAATCGCCCTTCCGCAATTTCCTTTTCCAAGTCACGATTCGTGGTAGCAAGAACACGCACATCGACATGGAGCGTACGGCTGGAACCGACCCGCTCAAAGGCTTTTTCCTGAAGGACCCGCAGCAGCTTGGCCTGGAGGGGCGGCTCGATCTCGGTCACTTCGTCAAGCAGCAACGAGCCACCGTTGGCCATCTCGAACCTTCCCACCCGGTCGCAATCTGCACCCGTAAACGCGCCCTTCTCGTGGCCAAACAGTTCGCTTTCCATAAGGTGCGCCGAAAGCGCCGGACAATTGACACTGACAAACGGTCCCGCTGCCCGTGAACTCTGAACATGAATGGCCCGCGCCACCAGTTCCTTTCCCGTGCCGCTTTCACCGTAGATGAGGACGGTCTCACTCGTGCCGGCAACCTGGGCGATGCGCTGTCGCAGCTCCGTCATCAGGGAACTGGATCCCACCAAGTTCACGGCTTTGATTGTGTGGTCCCCCGTTCTGTTGGCTTGCCCAGCGAGTCGAAGTCTGCTGTGGCGTACTGCTTCTGCAACCAGGCGCTCCAGTTGATTGGCATCAAATGGTTTTTCGATATAGTCGAAGGCGCCGTGGCGTATGGCCTCAACAGCGGAGGAAACGGTGGCATACGCCGTGACCATGATGGGACGGGTCCGCAGTTGTTGTTTCTCCACGTAGCGGACCAGATCCAGCCCCGACATGCCCGGCATATTAAGGTCTGTCACCACCACGTCATAGTCAGCGCGATTGAGGGCACTCATCGCCTCGGCTGCACTGGAACACATTTCCACATGATGGCCGGCTTGCCGAAGAATATCGGCGATTGCCTGCCGAGACGGTGTGTGGTCATCCACCACCAACACCGTTCCCGGCTGGGTGTCGTATTTGCGATAATTCAGTTCAGTTCGTTTGTCTCGTGTCATGGGCCTCTCTATTAAACTCCCGGAAATGCTTCAAAGTTATCCGGAAACGATGATCCTAACATCCCTCCTGCTGGTGGCCGGACAATACGGCTCGCTGGGGTAACACGACCACAAATTGTGCGCCGCCTTCTGGGTTATTGCTTGCTTGCACGTGTCCGCCATGAAGTTCCGTCAAACATTCCACAATGGCCAATCCTAGACCCGTACCATTGGGCTTCGTCGTATAGAAAGGTTCAAAAATTCGGTGCAGGTGCTCCTCGTCCAACCCCGAACCCGAGTCGCTGACCCTCAGCCACAAGTCACCCTCTTCTGCATGAGCCTCGATCGTGAGGGTCCCCCCGTGGGGCATGGCGTCGAGGGCGTTGAGCACCAGATTGAGGAGGACCCGGCGCATTAGCTCGCGATCTGCCCACACATAGAGGGCTTGAGAAACCTCCACGACCGTTTTGATCTGCTGTGCCTGGATTTGAGGCTCAAGCCCAGCAAGCACCTCTTCGACGAGCCCTAGCAAGGGAAATAGAACACTCTGCGGTTCTCGATCCGCTGCAAACTGAAGTAAGTCGGTCACTGTGGTTTCTGCCGCTTGAACCGCCTCAATGACTTTGTGGAGGATCTCGCGGGATCCCTCATCCTCAGTCCGGCGCTCCAAAAGGCTCAGATATAGGGCCACGGGGACCAAACTGTTGCGAAGCTCGTGGGCAATGTGGGCCGCCATACGACCTAGGTCTGCCAAGCGGTCCTTCCGCGCCAATTCACGATTTTTGCGCTCCAGTTCCGCGGTCAATCGGCGGACTTCTGCCTGAAGGGCCTCGTGGGTTTGCTCAAGGCGGATCGTGGCCGCATGCCATGCCTCAAGGATCGTGCCCAGATCAGTTTCGGCACTTAGTTCCAAATCCGTTTTCTGATTCACAGAAGATCCTCCGATGATCGTTTGCCGATTGTTACCACTTCCGTTTGGTTTTCGAACAACTCTGCCCGATGGATTCACAATGTGAGATCCAGTTGCCCCGACTCATCACCGGGTTGCTGATATGCCGTGCGGGCCCGCACAAAGTCATGAAGCTCGGCCAACTGTTTGGCAATGTCCTGCTTGCGTTGTTCCAGAATGTGGGCGCATTCACTTTCTGTGCGAAGGATTTCCTCCAATAAGGCCCGGCTTTCAATCAGCACACCGGCAATGGCTTCTCGCCATTCCTGTGGAATGGCGTCAACTTCGTCTCCATAGGCGCCAATTTCTTTAAGGCGATGATCAATGGTCTGCAAATCCCCGAGGACACGCTGCTTGACCGCAAGTATCTCAAGGAGACCCTCGATATCGCCCGATGTGACGCACCCCATCTGGCGCTGACCCAGCTCGTGTACCCGTTTCAAACACCGGTGCTTCTGAACAATGAGATCCGCTAGGGACTCATAAACATTCGCAGAGTGAGGCATAAAGTTCACACGTTCTGTAGGCCTTTGATCAATGTCTTCTCCGTAAATTCATTCCTGCTTTCAACGGCTTCCGCTGCTCAACTGCCAGGAGCAACTTAGAGCCTATTCCATAATCTCCCCTCGCCCGTTCGGCGGGAGAGGGGACTTTTTGAGAAAGCCTCTCAAGGTTGACTTTTGAACTGATCATGGTGTTTGCAACAGTTTGTCCAGACGCGTGGCCCATTCCGCGCGTGAAAAAGGAGTTGTTCGTTCAAATGGAATCTCATTGGGAAAACGAGTGAGGACGATTTTCGCCTGTTCCAGGGCAATTCGTGCATCTGGATTCTGTCCCATAGCTCGACGACAGCGAGCGATCTCGACATAGGCATCCAGGACCTCCGGCTCCGCTTGAAATCGATTGGTAATGGTCGTGAAGGCCGCCACGGCCTCAGCGAATTGACCTAGGTGATAACACACCCTACCGATAGCGAAGTACGTGTTGCGGAGCATTTTGCGGGTGTCTTCGCTTGGCTCCTCCGTTGTCCATTGAAAGTCCAAATCACTCTGGACTTGCCGATAGTAGTGGAGCGACCGCAAGAAATCGTTGCGGATCGTGGCCATGTCGGGAGTGGCAGCGCTACTGGAGGGAGACAGCATCATTCGATTCCATGCCAGTCGAGAGTAAATCTCAGCAAGGTAATACTTGGCCTTGGTGCTGCGGGGGTCCTCAGGGTACCGCCGAATTGCTTCCTCCAAGCGGGGGATCGCGTCCTGGTCACGCCCGAGCTGATAGTACATCTCACCAAGGGTGAATAACGAATCTCGCCATTCGACACTCGTGGGTGCCAGCTCACCAGAAAGGTTTGCCAGGAGCATCTCCTCGGCTTTATCGAGCGACCCCTTTTCCATATGTGCGTGTGCGGCCAAAAGTCGCGCAGAATAGGAGGCCGCATCTTTTCGATGAAATTCGATACACTCATTAAGGACGAGTAGTGCTTCATCGACCCGCCCCAAAGCCAGTAGGCACTCGCCCAGTCGCAACAAGGCAATTGGGTTACGGCGCCGGGCCTCGTTGCGAAGATACTCTCGGTAAACCCTCGATGCCCGTGAGTAACTCCCCCCACGATAGTAATGCTCGGCGGCCTGCCACAGATCCTCTGTGTAAAACCGCGTCCCACTTCGAGTGCGTGCCAGTCGTGTGAACTCGTCCCCGGCCAGCCGAAAACATCGTTTGGCCCACGTTATGTTGATTTGCCGGTCGGACGATTCGCTTTGAGCTTGTCGGAGGAGCGTCTCACCCCACGCTGATAAGACGGTGGCCCGCAACTCGTGCACCTCGGCCTCGGCGAACGACTTCTCCAAGGAGTCGATCACGTTCATCGCAATCTCGTAGAGTTGCTTCTCCTTGTAGGTTGCAAGGGCATCTCTCACGAGGGTCTGGGCTTCAGACCACTTTACCCACGGGTTAAAGAATTCCTGTGAATCAACGATCTCCCTAAAACAAGAGATGAAGGCTTCACTGGCCTGCTGGTACCGTGACGTCTCCTGGTATAACTGGGCCAGGCGCAGGCGGGCGGCCCAAGCTTCGTAAGTCCCCGGATACTCGGAGTGACATCCTTCCCAAGCCGCAATGGCCTTGTCGTATTCACCAAGGCCCTCGAAAACCAGCCCTAACAAATAAGTAGCCCTCGAGCGGAGCGACTCGTCGGCATCGACCAACCTCCGCACGCGCTCAAGCCTCTCCGCAGCCGACCGCAATCTGTCCTGGCCAGCTTTGTTTTCTTCCTGGCTTGTAAGAAGCCTCTTTCCTAACTCGTAGTCGATCCAACCGCGAAGAAATTGGGCCTCAGGTGATTGCGCCGCTTGTGGGCTGAGCTTCGTCAGCGACGACGTGGCATCATCCGGATTTCCCAGGGCAATCTGAATCTTCGCCCGCTGCATCCACCCGGCATTCTTTGCTTGCACATCAAGACGCGAAATTTGCAAGAATGCCTCATTGAACTTAAGGGCTTCCTCCTTAATTCCTTGCGGATCTAGTAGATGAGACTCGGCGAGAAGCCAATAGACTCGGGCCTGCTTATCCACCGTGCGTTTACCAGCCTCGCGCAGCCATTTTCGGCTTTCTGCAAATCGGGCGCGGTAATGAAGGCACCGTCCCAAAAGAAATGCCGCCTCCTCTTCCCACCCGCGGGTAAAGCCAACCGATGCCGCCTGCTCTCCATAATTAATGGCCACATCCAAGAGGCGACGTCGGTCTTCGCCCTTAGCCGCGTCGGCCTCTCTCGCTACGGCAAAAAACCGTGCTGACAGGGCCACCCGTAGTTGATCAGGCGACACGTCCTCAGTGGCAAGGACTTTATCAGTAAGCTCTCGGACCAAGGGGTAATCACCCCTTTTCAAAGCCGAAAGGATTTGCTCGGCCTGGGAGTTATCTGGTGAACCTCGCAGAAAAAACCACAGACCAACCCCCGCTCCGACCGCAATCAAGGTTAGCCCAATCCCCACTGCCAGGGCCAAGCGAAACTTGGACTTAACCACGCTCGTTGCCATGGCCACAAGCCGAGTCCGCAGTGATACCCTGCCGCCCTGTTCAACGGGGGCGGCCTGGGCACTTTCGGCAGCTGTGTTGGGGGAGGGTTCAGGTTCGGACATGGGTCATGAATTGTCGTCTCCTACAAAGGCTTCCGCCGACCAAGTAAAGGCTATCGCTTCCACAGATCACTACCGTCCCAGACACAAACGCTGCATTCTTTGCAGGTTTACCCGCACTGATGGCATATATCCGGGGAGAAAGTATGTACAGAATGAACCGTCGCCCGTCAACATCAAACGGTAAGACGTGTCAATCTGCTGAAGACTGAAAAAGAAGGCAATTTCGGCGATTCGGCCAACGAAATGGCAGATGTGTCACCGCCACACAATGCGACAAGATGGCGACTTTAAGGAATCTAGCTACTTTTGCAGGTCCTCAGTGGGGTACCACCGACCGAGCGCATAGCCATGTCGGCGGGCCAATTCCGATTTGCGTCAACCGCCTCTCAGAGGCTCAGGCATTCCCCAAAAGGGTAAATCGATACATCTTGGCGAATGCTTTAAAACACCTAGCGTCGCCGCGGTCACCACAAAAGAGAACGGGATGCGGACCGGCGTAGGCTTCGCAAACGTCGGCAACCCCCTCCAGTTCGACCAGAACTCGCGTGGCGCACCCGCCGGTTGGGGGGCATGTTGGCGAACTGATGACTTTTCCCCGATAACACATTAACGTGTTTCGGCCCGTCAAATATTTTGTGAGAAGAACCGGTTCGCCCGGCGACCACTGGACGTCCAAGGCCGGGGTTTTCGGAAGTTGATGGAAAAACGGGCGGACAAAAAACTCCTGCGATGGGCCCTGTGGCCCATGAAGTTTCCACGCACAGGTGCAGTGTGCCCCGAAATAGAGATTTTCACTGGTGTCGAACTCGGGATTATGCTGGAAACCGCCTTTGTCAAGGAGCCATCGCCCCAGCATGAGGGTGAGCGTGGCATTGATATCGTTTTCACAGCCGCAGGGCACCAGTTGCCCATTGTGCCAGGCAAAACTGTAACAAGGCTTGCGGTGCTTCAGCATCAGGCATTGAATGGTGATGGCATCAGCGCCATACCGACGCATGATGTGCTGCACAGCGTGATGGGCACGGATCGCGTCCACCATCGCTTCCTCTGAAACGTCCACAACTTTGCTTGCCATTCGCCGAAAGGCAGCGGCTTCCTCCTGAAGTTGTGGAGTTGGAGAAATCGAGTCAAACAGATCGTTGAACTCAGCAGCCGGGATTGCCACGATGGCCGTACCGAGACTGGGCTCCTGGCTTTCGGTCAACTCCTTGACAGCCCCGCTAACGCGAAGGACTCTGCTTTGAGCCAGCATTTTCTTCGCGCGAACAGCCCGCAATCCTCGCTCAATCTCGGCAAAGTTTTCCATGGAATGGATGTAATAGAGACCTTCCGCCTTGCGAAGAGATTCCGGCGGAAGCTGGTGATTTGATCCCAAGGAATGATACACGATTGCGGTTGGCGCAGCCTCCGTAGCAATTCGTGCTGCCGCCCAGGACAGCGTATTCCAAAAATTGATAACCAGCACGGCGTCAAGCTCCGCGGCACGGGCCTGGGCAATGAACTCGTCCACCTTGGCCTTCTGGTATAGGGCCTCGGGATGAATGACGAGATCGATACCCAAATCGCTGGCCATTTTTTGAATGACCCCCGTGAACTTAGCCTGCTGCGCTTCCGGCTCAAACTGATTCCCCGGCCAAGTGAACCATTGGTGCGGGGCCCAAGAGTCCTCCATCTTGCCCGCGAGCACAACATCGGCCGGCGGATATAGGAACACCGCCCAGATCCGTGGCGGTTTCTTTTCGATGGGTGGAAGAACGACTTCCTGAGCCACCGCCGAAGAATCCTGAGAGGCACGTGCCACCAACGTGTTGACCATTGCTGAAACCCCTGCGAGGCCCGCCATCTGGAGAACATCGCGTCGGGGAAAACGACCCAACCCACAACTTTCACACATACTTTGGCCTCCTATTTGACCATTGCAATTCGGCCTTTCCCTACACCTTCAATCGGCCAGAACTCCCCCCAATAAAACGTGCTATCATCATACCGTGGGGGTTGGGGGCAAACAACCTTCGACCTCAGCAAAGCGACTGGAACACCAGGGAACCGTTTGCGATGTGACTTCCTTTCACCTCATACGGCTTCGCTACCTGAGTTTGCCGTGATCACGGCGGTATGTGACCCTTTATAATGTCGGGCCGGCACAAGCCCTACCGCTAAGGACGGCGGGAGAACGCACAGTCGATCAGCAAATACCGCATCTCACGATGCGCGCTCATGGCATTTTGAGTCGGTCACTGCATGTCGTACTGGGTGGTTCTTGATACAATAGGGCGGTGAACTGGGAGCGGCGCCCCGTTGCGGCTCACCGCATTTGCCCAGATTCAAGAATCTTTGGGTTAGTCTCCTGTGGAAGTACCCGATTGGTTGACCGTTCTGTGTGTGGGGAGGATTTGATGATGAGTCGGAGCATTCTTCGGATCGCCGCCTGCTTCCTTGCTGTTGTTGTGGCGGTTTTCAATGAACATTTGCTTGCTGATCAACAACCGGAGCGACCCAACATTGTATGGTTAACAAGTGAGGACAATGCTATCTTCTGGTACCGCCTTTACAACCCTGACGGGGCGCCGATGCCGAATGTCGAAAGGCTAGCGAAGGAAGGCCTCGTGTTCAATAACTGTTATTCCTGTGCGCCCGTTTGCTCGCCGGCAAGGAGCACGATCATTTCGGGCTGTTATGTCCCCCGGCTTGGTGCCCACTGGCATCGGAAAATCCTTCCCGTCACGCTCCCTGCGGGGCTTCACATGTTTCCGTGGTACCTTCGCCAAGCCGGTTACTACACCACGAACAACCATAAAGAGGATTACAATTTTGCTGCCAGTGAGAAAGCCGATGTTTGGGATGAATCATCTCCCCGTGCGACATACCGCAATCGCAAGCCTGGTCAGCCATTTTTCCATGTACAGAACTATACGACCACGCACGAAAGCCAACTTTTTCCAGAGCGGCCCAACGATCAACTGATCACTGATCCCAAGTCGGTAAAGCTTTTCCCTTATCATCCGGACACACCTATCTTCCGGAACAAATATGCACATTATTTTGATCTTCACCGGCAATTGGATGCACAAATTGGGACATTCATCAGCCAACTCGAGGCGGATGGTCTGCTCGACGACACGTTCATTTTTCACTTTGGAGACAACGGGGGTGTCCTTCCCGGTAGCAAACAATACGCCCGAGAGGACGGACTCCACGTGGCCCTTGTCGTCTATGTGCCACGAAAATGGCAGCACCTGGTCTCGGCGCCGCGAGGCTCGCGGATCAACGGAGTCATCGAGTTCGTTGACTTGGCCCCTACGGTGTTGAACCTAGCCGGTATTCCCATCCCGCCGCAAATGGACGGGCGTCCCTTCCTTGGGCCAGGCGTGACGCTGGAGGAACTGGATCAACGAGACACGGCCTTCGGTCATGCCGACCGCTTTGACGAGAAATACGACATGGTGCGATTCCTCCGTAAGGGGAGATTCACCTATTGGCGGAGTTATCAGCCGTTCAATTTCGACGGCCTCTATAACGAATATCGATACAAACAGGCGGCTTACCGCGAATGGCGCGATCTTTACGAGAAGGGCCAAGTCAACGACAGACAAAAGGCCTTCTTTGAGCCTCGCCCACCTGAGTGTCTTTTCGATTTGGAAAAGGACCCGCACGAAACCCACAACTTGGCAGGTGATCCCGCCTACGCCAATGTATTAGTGACGATGCGGCGGCTAATGCAAGAGCGTGTGAAAAGCCTGCCCGATCTCAGCTTTATACCCGAACCCATCTTTATCAAAGAAAGCGGCGGAGACGGGTTTGGATACGCCAGCAAGCATAAGGCTCGGATTGCCAGGTTGGTCGATATTGCCGATCTGCAACTATTGCCGTTCGAGGAGGCTTATCCATCTTTGCAGCAAGCCTTGGCGTCGGACGATCCCTTGGAGCGCTATTGGGGCATCATCACGTGCAGCGCTTTTGGCAAAAAGGCAATGCCCCTTGCGGAAAAAATCCGCCGGCTCGCTGAGTCCGACGAATGCCCGTTTGTGCGTACTCGCGCTGCAGAATTTCTGGGATTGACAGGCCTAGGTGACCCTGGCCCCATCCTCATCGACGTTCTGAAGAAGATTGACGATCCAGCCGGAGCAAACCTCATCCTCAACACGGTTGTTCTTCTTCGGGATGGCGCACCCAGGCTGCAAATCGACCTTTCGCCGTTGCGTGATGCTTCTTGGTTTACCGCGTCGGGTGAGGTTTCGAGGCGTGTCAACTATCTCTTTGGCCAGGGCCAATAAGACCATCATTTGTGTTTCTTCCTGGACTTTAAACGCTGCGAGATTGTCGATTCATAAGGTCGCCGAAAGACTTGTCGGTGCACACAGTTCGATTGAAACGCGTGTCGGCTTGGTAACCGTAGGACCAACCGCGAAAGACAGCTCAGGGGAGCGATGACATGACAGGTTTTACATGTTGCAATCGTCGGTCGTTCTTAAGGCAATTCGGCGCACTCTGCTGTGGTGGCATCGGACTCAGCTTAAACGTCCGAGGCGAAACATCGGGAGAGGAAGCCCGCCTGGCGTTTCGCCCTGAGGGCGACGGATTTGCCTTTGACACAGGATTGCTCCGCGGAACACTGCGTCAGCAAGGGCGCCCTATCGGAATGGCGCCTCTTTACTACAAAGATTTTTCCTCCGATTTGAGCCAGCCCTATGGTGTGTGTTCGCATTATCGGCTGCTTGATGCGGAAACCCGTTACGGTGTCGCCGCTTGGGATTGGTCGGGGACGGCAGAACTCCTTTCCGACGGAAGCGTCAAGGCCCTGTGGACACGTGACGAAACTCATCCCTTTGACTTACAGGCGCACTACCGCTGGCATGCCCCAGATGTACTTGAAGTCCTTACGACTGTCGTTGCCGCCAAACCTTTGCAGAAGTTCGAGGTCTTCTTGGCATCCTACTTTAACGGCTTTGCAGACAGCTTCGTCTGGGCACGGCCCTCCCCCGCGGCAAGTAGGGAGGCTACCTTCATGAAAGCCGAGCAGAAGAACGGCGTTTGGCAGATGTTTCCGCGAGATGAGTTGGCTATTAAACTCATTCAGGATGGTCGATGGTCGCGTCCTCCGCATCCCGTGAACTGGGCCATCATGCCATTCTTCGCAGCCCCGTTGGCCATGCGGCGCGATGCCGAAACAGGCTTGGTCGCCGTTGTTATGTCCCGCCCGGAAGATTGCTTCGCAGTTGCCACGCCCTATTCCGGTGAGGGCCATCGGTCTCTTTACTTCTCCCTATTGGGCCGGGATTTAGAACCGGAGCGACCTGTCACAGCGGAGGTCCGCCTGATCATAGGACATGCGCTGATTGACGAAGTCATTGTGGACCGATACCGCCAGTATGCTGGTGGAGAAAAACGAAACGCCTAGCCCTAGCATCAGCATGCACCACCAAGGAATCGCCCTCACGATGCAAGTTTCGATCGGTCACGCGTAAGGCCGAATCATCCTCGATCGGTGCTATGGCAGCGGGGGACGTCCCACTTGCTCCGACAATTTCCGCACAGTTTCTACAACGACTTTCTCGGCTTCTGGGGCGAAAAAGCCAAGTGTGCCAACGCCGCGGGTTTCGTACCCGCCTTCTCGGATGACCTTTGCGGAGGGCAGATATCCGAACACCTCATTGCAGTAGCCCGCTATCCAAAGCCGAACATGCCCGATTTCGTTTTCGATCAGCGGAACAAAGTCGGAGACAACCTCACCCGATATGGCCACCAATGTCAAGTCGTTGCCAAACTGCCAGACAGCGATCGGGGCCTTATAATGCGACGGCGGAGATTCGCCGCGCTGGAGCGTCTCTATCATTCGCTTCGCCGTTTCGCTCAGATGGGAAGGCCCCTTGGCCATGCTCTCCAACTTCTCGCGGTCGGGCGGGGGAAGGAGTGGAAGCTCGACCTCTGCGAGGGCCGTCTTCAGAGGCCCGGATACAGGACTCAGCTTTTCCCCAACCACCCGGCACACCTCTGTTCCCAACTCCTGGCCATGCTGCTTGGCGTGCTCGATTTCGCCCCGCGGATACGGGTTCGCATCGCCGCCGCAGCCAATCATGAAAAGGGCCATCACGCCCGGCAGTTTTTCCTCGATAAAGGCCTTGGCAAATCCGGCGTAATCACCTGAGATGACGTAATGCTGGCCCGTAAGCGTCGTATTATGGCATGCACAGCCGAAAAGCACGGCACGCAACTGATCCTTCTCATCCGTAATCTTTAGGACGGGAACACTTCGATCGGCATAACCTCTGGGATTGACACCCAGTCGGACACCGGTTTCCGTGAATTCACGGCGATTCATGGGGAAATGCACGACGCCAACGCCCCACGCAAGTCGGGCCGGCTTCAAATCGGCGATGGCCTCAGCGGCCAGGTCAGCATACTGGGCAATCAGCCCGCGGGTATATGTTTCCACAACCTTTTGGTCTTCCTCACCCATGCTGTACCCGGCCGGGCGCGACAAACCGATCACCGGTCCTGTATGCGTATGCGACCAGTTGAAAAGGATCTGCTCTCGTGCCAGGCCCGTCTTCTCCATGATCGCACGCGCCGCTGCCTCGGCAACCTCTTTGCGAAAGCCGATGACATCGGCTGTGATTAGCACGCCGCGGTTGCCTTGACTATCCTCAATCGCCAGCGCCGTTGCGTAGAGCGGCGCGAGGACCCCTTCGGAGGGCTTGTTGCGCGAGGCGTAACCAGCCAACCAAATCGGCTGTTGAGGCGTGATATCCTTCCTCGCCAAGCCTATCTTCCACGGTAAACCGCTGTCTTCTGCGGCAACACAGCAGGAACTTAACCCCACGAGCAGCATTGCGACTGCCAAAGACATGGTCACGCCACGCAAAAAGGTAGCCATCGCAGCACCTCCTCAGGCAAAACCCACCACCCAACATCCAAAAAGCAACGCAACTTGCTAATCATCTTATCTCAAAAAGGTTCCTCAAACCATCAGCAACCGCGGCCAACGATGGGTTGGAGAAGCTCCGCACAACCTAGCCGGATCATCGGTACACAAAAACAGCCAACAAGCCAGGAGGAGCAACCCGGGCGGCTTGGCAATCGTCGTCATTCGGTCCCGATATAGTTGATCATGGCGATTGAATCACCTAAAGTGATGGCATCCTTCGGAACATCCCACAGGACGTGCGAAGCCACATGTTTGCTACTTTAGACTCGCCACGGGAGGAGATGACAATGAGTTGCCACCGGTTCGATCATGCAGTGCGCGGATTGCGGCTATTGGTTATCGCCACGGTCGTTCTGGGCACGGTTCCCTGGCAAGCCATGGGAATGGAATTGGCCAAGACAGGCACCCGACGTACCGTCGTCTCAATTGATGGAACGCGGTGGCTGATCAATGGGCAGGTCACATATCCAGGCAGTCCGGCCGAAGGGCTCCTCATGAATGTGCGGATGGTCAACGCAACATTCGAGGACTTAAATCGCCAAGATTTTGACCCCGAAGCAAATACGGAGCGTTTTTTAGCCCATTTGCCCGACTACGTAGCCCATGGAATACGTGCGATCACACTCAATTTCCAGGGTGGACACGCAGGTTATGAAGGACCGCTTAACTCGGCGTTTAACCCTGATGGGTCGTTGAGAGAGGAGCCACTTAAGCGGATCAAACGGGTTATCGAAGCCTGTGATCAGCAAGGCGTGGTCGTCATCCTGGGGTGTTTTTACCAGCGACAGGATCAGATTCTCAAAGATGAAGAGGCTGTCAAAACGGCCTTGGTCAACGCCGTCCGCTGGATCGAGCAGCAAGACTTCACCAATGTGGTCCTCGAAGTGGCAAATGAGTTCCCCCATCGGGG
>JAKPII010000142.1 GCA_029549885.1 Planctomycetota bacterium | reverse complement strand
GGGTTCTTTGGGCGCCGGACGTCTTTGCTTCTTTGCGTCTTCCAATTCACTCAGATAATTGGCCCAATCCGTTTGATAATCCCGCATCACCTCTTCGAGCTCATCAAGGGCTTGCCGAATCCTTTCCGAAATGATCATGGCCCGAACTCGCTCCTTGACCTCCTCAAAGGGTTGGTACTTTGAAGCCGTTCCTTCCGGCTCCTTGCTTTGGGATACGGCTCCGGATGAAACTTCGGGCGCGGTTGGCGTCGTCATGACCGGACCTTCCGTCGGGACAGAAGTCCCCGGGGGCGGAGCGGCAGTCTCCGTTCTTGCCTCCTGCGGTGCCTTTTCTGGTTCAGCAGTTGCCGACGGCTGCGATTGGCCCTGTTTGTCTTGCTCGGCCTGGCCCATCGAAGGTTCTTGGGACGGCGATTGCCCCTCCGACGATGCCGCCATTTGACTCGGGGCCTCCTGCTGACTTGCAGACTCCTGGGAATCGCCCATCCCCTCGGCACGGGGCTCGGCAGGAGCATCGGTGGTCGAATCTACTTTTTCGGTCTCCGAACCTGCCGAGTCCTCGACCAATGATACCAGACGGAAGGGGCTCACTGCATGAGCATTGCCAGTACCCTCATGAGTCGAGGGACCATTTGTCTTCTTCTCATCGGTGCTAGGTTGTTCGGAAGTCTTCTCGGCAGATTGACTCTCGCTGGGAAGGGGATTCGACTCCTGTTTAGCGTTCGCAGTGCTGTCATCGGCCCTGGCGTTGTCATCCTTCGGAGTGGTAGGCGTCTCCCCAGCTGGCGGTGTTACGCCACTGGGCTGCGATGAGTTAGACGGAGGTGTGTTCACGCTCTCGCTTGTCGTCGTTGGTGAAGAAGCCGGTCGCGCAACAAACTCATCCTTGTGTTGTTCGTAATAGTTGCGCAGCTCCTCATCGGACAGTTTGACATTGACCAGCCACTTCTGAAGATCTCCTTTGAGATACTCGACTGTCACTTTGGCGGGTATCTTAAATCCAGGCTCAGGGGACGATGGATCCGGTAACTTTTCTTTGTGCGCTTCAAAATACTCCCGTACTTGCTGCTCGTTGGGAGTTGGCGTTCTCTCGTAATACCGTTCGACGGGAATCCCACAGAGCTCAATAGCGGCCAACCTATTGAACCGAAGGAAATATTCCCATCGCATCGCGGGGGTTTCACCAGCGAAGCCCGGTTGGAAATTTAACATGTCAACCCCGGCAAGCTGGAGATAGCGAAGGAACAAGATCT
Organism: Planctomycetota bacterium; assembly: GCA_029549885.1. Lineage (GTDB taxonomy): Bacteria > Planctomycetota > Planctomycetia > Pirellulales > Thermoguttaceae > Thermogutta. The sequence goes on along the minus strand of JAKPII010000142.1, from coordinate 1,220 downwards.
CCCGCTCCAGCCCGCGGAAAAGCGTGTCCTCTTGGATTTGATTTTGAGACAGTAACTGGGCCAAATCAGCCTGGGAAATAGAGACCCCCGAGGCATCGATCAACTCCCGAATAAATGCGTTGATCACCTTATCTGTGACTTTGATTCCGGCAATTTCGGCATACCGCGAAGCCAGCCAAGTTCGCACGAGTTCCTCCTCGGTTGCCCCTCCAATGACGGCGAGAAAGTAGCGAATCCGAAAAGAGCTTCCGCGGACCTCGTCAATTTTCCGACCGAGGGCCTCCAAAAACCGCCGGACCGTATTATGCTCCATCCAAAGGTTGTGAATGTCAATTTCCGACAGCTCGCCGAATTTCTTCGTGGAAACGACCGACTGGACGGCGCGGCCCTGGCGGGTCTGCAACCACTGCAAAAAGCTGGGGATGACAACGAAGCTGATCATCGAAAGAAGGAACAGTCCGACCAGTAAGACCTTTGCATTCTTGCGGAAAACTTTAAATGGGCTTGCCATGACGCAATCGCTTCCGTAGTGCTAAATTCAACCCCTCGTTAAGAACGAGACTCCAACTCAACCTGAATTCCACTGCCGTAGGGGGTACTTAGTAACCACAAATGGGCCCGTCGGTCGGGCCACGCCAATATTCGTCATCACCCCCAGAGGCGAGAAATTGCAGAAGCTGCTAAGAACCCTCATTCTAAGTCCTTCACGACGAAATGGAAATGCCATCTGCGCTTTCGGCAAGCCTTGTCAAAAAGCCCACGATGCGCTTCAGAAAGAATTTGGGTGCCAGTTTGCTACGGCCCTGTCGTGCGGTGTTTGAGACGGGTTAAAGCAGTTTTCCCTCGCGCTATTTGGCGGATTTAAACGACGTCCCGAGCGTCCGCCCACGGGAATCCCCCAGGCTAGGGTGGGTTATATAGGTCCAGAGTGCACCTTTCCGTTTCCAGGTGGTCTTGGAAAGATTTCCAATACAGGTTATCACAAATCGGGTGGTACTTCGGGTGCGCCCAGCTCCTTGGCACGGCAAAGAATGTATTAGGGGCAAATGGTAACGGGCAAGCCCTTAGGCCAGTAAATTTGTAGGCGAGGGTGTTATCGAGCAAATAATATCCGATTTTTGGTGAGAAATGGCAAAAAAGAAAGCAGCTATCCCCAAATCTTCTGGGACCGAAAAACAGAAGAAACTCGTCATTGTAGAGTCGCCAACCAAGGCTCGCAC
>JAKPII010000135.1 GCA_029549885.1 Planctomycetota bacterium | reverse complement strand
GTCAGTTAACTCAGGTGTTCGACGGCGGTCTTGGGGATCGGGCCCATGTTCTACGCTCCAGCCATCCCACTCACGAAATGCGTGATAGGCCCAATCCCAACCGTTTTCTTCAAATATGTCAATGCAGTCTTTCAGGTATTGATAAGCACTGTTGCCGGGCGCCCACCGAATGGCACTAAATTCGCCGATATAGATGTGCACATTGAAATCCCGCTGAAACTTCACAACTGGGCTAAGTGCCTTTTTGAGTGTTTCTCGGTCGTACCAGCGGCCATCGATCATTCCCGGATAAACGATCCCCATGGGGTTGTTGTACACACCCTGATGCGTGAAGCTATGTGGAATGTACATATGGACACTATAAACCACGCCTGGAACATCGAGCGGCTCCAGCAAATCAAGCGATGACGGACTTCCCCATGGCGCCGGCTCAATGATAATGGCGTGGTGATCGTCGATGGCTCGAACACGCCGGGCGGTTTCGGTAGCCAGTTCCTGCCAATTGAGCAGTCCCGCCGGGATGGCCCCTTCGACCGGCTCATTGACCAAATCGTATCCCCATACCACGTTGCTATCCTTGTAACGTCGTGCGATTTCCTCCCAAATCTGGATGAACGCCTCCTGAAACTCCCGTACCTGAAACATCCGGCACGCGGAGGAACTATCCCTGCCACCGGGCGGCGTATGCAGATCCACGGTTACCAAAATCCCAGCCTTGCGGCAGACAGGCAACGCCTCATCCAACCGGCGAAGCGCCGTCTCTAGCCAGTCACGGTACTCCTTCAAACTGGCGCCATCGGCAGGGCTTCGTGGGAAGCCACCCCAAATCAGTTGCCAACGCACGTGATTGGCCTTCCAAACCTGTCCAAATTCAAGAAGGTCCTCATCTGTAACACGCGGTCCAATCATTGCACCGCGTAATCGCGGCAACCGATGTCCCATGAAGACAGGCTGACTTGTCGCGGCTGCCGGTACCTTTCGGGCCCCCAAGTCCTCGATGACTACATCATCGAACCAGGCGTCGCCCGATACGTTCTCAAGACCTAAGATCAGAAAAACCCGCTCCACATCATCTGGAATGACTGCCAAAAAACTGGCACGCCGCCAATCGAAGTCACCTCCCGGCATGTTTTGTTGGGGCCATTGCGTTTCGCCCGGCGAAACGATTTGAAGCATGCACTTGATGCCGTTCCACGGATTGGGCGGTTGGCTAATACCTTGTGCCTTGATATTTGCAGAAACTTTCAACCGCTTTCCACGAACTCGATCCGCCGGGATCATATATCGGATATTCCGATGCCCCGGCGCTCCAGCGGGGATCGAAACATGTAACGCCCACCCCCGGTCGGCCGTCTTTGCAATCTCCAAGCCGTCTCCTTGCCCTGGTTGAAAACCATCGGGCATGGTCGATATCCGCTCGCCAACACTGTCCACCCCCTGGGGCTCAAAGTCCCATCGAAACAAAACTTCCCCAGCGTCCAGCCCACGGCAAGCCCATAAAACCAGAACTGCCACAACAACCACGAAAGACCAGGAGCGACATAATCGGAATTCTCGATGCCCAACAGTCGCGCGAGGTAATTTGATCCCTCCCAGAACGGGGAGAATTACTGCACCGCGCGAAAAGTTTAGGACGATTTTCTTCCAAGTCATAAGATTGTCCTTGCCTTGATACGAGCGTTTTCTTTTCAACCCACACCCCTGTTCCATCATCTTAACAAACAACCTTACGGGGAACGAATCTCGGTCTTGACATGAGGTCTGCTTGTTTGAAATACAGCTAGCTCAGTGGATGATGCCACTAGCAAATACCCGTCCGCCCAAAGGAGGTTCCCCCCTTCACAGTGCCACGGGCGTAGCGGGAAGATTTTTCTCGGCTGAGCACCGAGGGCGTCTATTATGTAAATCGCATCCAGGGTTGGCCAATACAAAGCCTCTCCCGCAATAAGTCCCCGACCATAACCCAGGGATTCCGCGCCCTCCGGCCAAAGCGCGACGACCTGTCCTGCTTTGGGACCGGTGGCCTCGATCCAATAGACTCGATCTCCTGTAGCAATCAGTCGATTTCCCACCACACCCAAAAGATGCCGAATACGCTCAGTGGGCGCCTGGCAGACCCAGACAATCATTCCCGAGAACGCATCGAGGGCGAAAATTTGTCGGCTATCGGTGGGAGCGAGGAACAAGAGCCCATTCCAATAGACGGCCGGATTTGGTTCGCGGTAGCGATAGCCCTCGTAGGTGCTCAAATCACCCTGATCGATCCTCGGATAGCATGTGACCCAGCGAATGTCACCTGTCGTGGCAGACACCGCGGCCACCGCCCCCATGTTCGTTGAGAGATAGATCATCCCTTCCCCGACGGTCGGCAGAATATGTGTCATCTCATAAAGAAAGCCTCGCCCTGGCGTATTAGCCGCGCAAAGGAATTGCCGCCATAATAAATTCCCCTGATCCGCGGAGAGACACGCCAAGTAAAGATGACTCGGAACGTCACTCCGTCGCATGACCGCGTAAACACGGTCCTCAATCACAACAGGTGAACCATCAAAGGCCCAAGTCTGGTCAGGCGGCTCACATTGCCAGCGAAGCTTCCCTTCCTCATCGCAGGCCAAGCAAACGAGCGCGCTCCTCTGGGCAATAGCATCGGTAAGAAGTGTGGGCATGATCGTCACGGGCGAACCCACTCGGGCGAATAGGTAGTGCTCATCCGCTGTAGCGCTCCAATTGAGACTTCCGATGGTATTCACCGGAACAAGGATTTCCCGTCCCGAGAAAAGATCGCTGGCAAAAATGCGATGGTCACTTGCCCCCCAAAGTGGCTTGCCAGTAGCAAGTTCATAACCGAGTATTCCGTCTGCCATCGGGACGAATACCCTACCATGTTTCACAATGGGATGATAAGGCAAAGGGCGGGTCTTTTCCCGAATCATTTCGGGAGAAGGTGTGTCGGACCAAAGGGTGACATGAACTTTGGGAAGCGGAGGCAGTTTTGCCCGCCACGCAAGGCGAATTGGATCGAACGGCCCGGCCGTTTCTGCTGCCCGTTCGAAACTTCGAGCCAATGTCGGCCAATCCGAACTCTCACGTGACGGAGGCCAATGAGCTGCCTCTTCCAAGAGCCTTTGGAGGGCAACCGTATATTCGATCTCTTGGCCAGCAAACCGGCCGCGCTCGCCCCCATGGAGCGTAGCGAACTCGGTAAGCTCCTGGCGCGCTTCATCAAGGCGACCTTCCAGGATTGTACAGAGGATCAATCTAGCCCGCACGGCTGCCGCCGAATAGTCGCTATCCGGCACGGCACGCCAGGTGGGCATTTCCCACAAGTACCGACCAGTAGGGAGAAGTTGCCGCCAAAGACTTCGGGCTAGAGCGGGATTCCCGTCCTGAATGGCCCATTCCCCAAGAAACCACAAGGCTGTATCCGCAAAACTGCTGGCCAGCTCCCAATCAACCAAACGTTGCAGTGGTTTCGGGTCCCGATCGCGCAAGCCACTGTCTAACCAAACCCGGCACGTAGGATCGACCTGACGTCGGTAGCTCGCCAACGCATCCGGAGGCATCCGCGTCAAGAGGAGTTGGCAGTATTCCCGGACCGAAACAAACCGCGGCGGTACCCCCTTCAGTTCACCGGTGATATTGACAAGCCGAGTGCCCGACTGGTTGATCACCTCCCGGATCATCTCCACAGCACTTAAGGCCTCACCACCTTCCATGGCAGCGCGAATCTGGGCAAGCTTACCGCGGACAGCCGTCTCAACCTCATTGACACGCACATCGTTCGAAAGGTGATACTCCGGTCCAATGGAACTGCCAATCATTTGGCAGAAAGCCTGGCCCGCGCCACCAATCAATACCCACCCCATGAGCCAGGTTTTCCACCAATGAGCGAATTGCTGTCTCAGCATACCCAGTTTGCCCAATCCCGTTGGACGCTCAGAGGTACCCTCTTGGGTTATTGTCGTTTTGGCGACCTACACCGAACTGGCACCTGCAAGCTTCCTCAATTCTTCGCAGAATACGCGGATCTTTTCACTGGACACGTTCGGCGGCACTGCCCCACCCGCTGACCAAAGAATGCGTGTCCGGTCTCCGGCCGTGTGCCAGGCTTCCTGAATCTCCCGCCGAAGATCGTCCACGGTGCCAAGGGCTAGGACATCACGGGGCTTGATATTCCCCATCAAGACCACATTGGGACCGCACAGCTCCCGCACCTGCTGAAAGGTATGGTCGCACGAAAAATGGAATATGTTGGCCCCCATCTTTTCAAGATGACGGGCCGTGATCAAACCATAGGCGTCGTTATGCAGCATGCGGACGGGGACATTAATGGCCGCGAATATCTCGGTAAAGTAGGGGATGACAAACTCCTCAAAGTCCTTCGGACCAATGAACCCGATGAGATCATCAAGGATCAATAATCCATCAATGCTGGGAAATACTTCTTTTTGGTACCGCACCCACTGTTTGATGAAGTCCGTTACCATCCGCAGCAGTTGATGGGCGAGCTCCTTTTCAGCCTTCAGCCCCAAGAGGAACTCCGACTGGCCAAGGAGGTAGGACGCAATATTCAACGGTCCTCGGCTGACGGCAAAACGGACACGGTGGCCCCTTTTGCCCATTTCATCTTCGGTCAATTTCAATCTCTCAATAACAAAAGGCAGCAGCCCGTCCCGTGTGCAGTCCGGCGGCGTGAGACTTCGAACTTCCTCCCAAGACCTCATCATCGGTTCGATATGGGGGAAGTCGTTGACACCAAAACGACATCGGCCACCAAACGCCGAAGGCTCCGTGCACATCCCGTATTCCGACCAGAACCCAGGGAGAAACCACACATCGGGAAACTCTTCCACTGCCTTCAAATTGGCCTGCAACCAAAGGCGGTCGCTGACGAGATACTCCCGAATGGTGATTCCATACCAGCCGGGGACCCACGGAGAGTCAACAAGGAGCCCGATACGTGGAACCGTTGACCCCTGCGAAACCAATTCCAACAGCGCTTGCCATTGATCATCACGCACTGGTTCGCTCCTTAATCTGGGACCCAAGGAAACGCAAGCTACCTTTTTATGATACTATTTCTCACATCTCTTCGGAATGCTCCGAGCCGGGATTCTAATCCTCTCTTCTTACTCATACCGCAGGATCACCGGCTGTCATTCAACCGTTTCCTGCACCAGAGACGAACCACAGAGTGCCGGTCATCCCCCCGTCTGTGCCGACTTTTTGCCCGTCATCATCCTCGGCCTTTGTCACGAAAAATCTTCGTGTGAAGCCCCATTTTATGCGGAGGTTAGCTATTCACGCAGCCAGTTCGAAACAACTAGGACAAGGCTGGTGGCAAAAAGAAGAGAAGTGACCAGAACAAAGGCCGTTGTTAGCACTGCCTGTGCCGCACCAGCTTGCACTACCGTGTATTCGACGGTGAGTACCCCATGGGCAAACCGTGGCGGCAGGTTAAAGTTCACAATCCACGCGAGAATCCCCAGCAATACATTGACCATATAAAGCCCCGAAATGAGCCACAGGCCCATTCGTCCCAGGGCAGCACGACAAGACCCTGGCAGGAAAAGGCATATTCCCAGAATCACAGCGCCGAGAATTCCCCAAATGATCACCTGGGCCCACACAATGACCAACGGCGCCGTTGGTATCAGTTGGGGTGACACATGGCGGAGTTGGGCAATAAGAACGAGTTGGAGGTACGCCAAGCTCGCCACGAAGATCGAGACCACCGATGCCCTTTTGCGCGTCTTGACCGGCGACGGCTCATCGAGTGAAGGCCGTTTCCTGTGAGAACCGGCAATGACGGCGAGAACTGTTACAAGACCGAAATACACTGGTCCTGTACACGCGTGGATGGTGACCAAGAGGAGATCACCCGTGAGGACCCGTAATCCCCCCAAAGCGACTTGGAGACACACTAAAAAGACCGCCGCAGTGGCTAACCATTTATGGAGATTTTGGCGAGTCCTCCAAAAAGCCGCCGCCACAACGAGGGAGAGTAACCCACTGATGATGGCCACGAGTCGATGGCTGTAGGCAAGGAATATATCCCAATGCTCGAACCATTCTTTGGGCGGAAGGAGAAATGGCAGGTGTCCATAGGTGGTGGGCCAGTCCGGGATGACCATGCCGGCCCCGTAAGTAGTCACGGTATGCCCCAGCGCCATCAAAACCAGCGCAACACCCCACAGGGTCCAAACCAGACGGCAGGTCCAGTTTGTGACCGGCAACGAAAACGTTTTTTGAACATTGATCGAGCTATCAGGTGCTTTCATCACATACCCGCAACGTTATGGTGATGCGCCATCCGACGGATTCTTGGTAATCTCTTGAGGTAATTTGCCCGCCAGCGAAAGGACGTAAAACGTCAAATCCCAAATCTCATCGGGTGTCAACACTCCTGGAACACCTGGCGCCGGCCCTGCCGCAGGCATGGGCGTACCTTTGATTCCCAAGTAAATCCTCAAGTAAATATCCTCGGGTGCGTCGCCCCCGTGGAAAATCCCTTGGTGGAAGTTCCGTGGTCGCAACCTCTGAATTGGCAAAGTGAAACGGCGTGCCAAGTCTCGGGTCTGTTGCTCTGTTACTCCCTTTTTGGGTGTGTTCCAGTCGTCGTAAAGATCCCATTGCTCGCCATCACCACGCCCCTCTGGACCATGACATGTCGCACATTTGGCCCGGCGGTCTCGATACAGTTCCCGGCCCCGCTCAACGGCGGCTTTCAAACCATCGGTCGTTAAGATAGGAGGCCGAGGTTTCACCACCCACGCGTCAGGATCACTTTGTGGCAATTGCCAGGATTCGGCCACCGCCAGCACCCCGTCTTCGAGGACTGACTGTTTGTTGAGGGGTAACAGTTCGTTTTCGTCGAGCACAAGCCGTAAGAGATAGAGCTCTGTTTCCCCTCGCATACTCAGATACTTGACATACTCCACCAGGCGACGGATGTCACGATCAGGCAACAGTTTGTAGGAGGGCATCCCCGTACCCGGCATGCCGTTACGCAGAATCTTTTCTAAGTCTTCCGTCGTCGGTTTGGCGCCCAATACCGTTGACGTATACTTGAACACACCTTTGCGAAAATCGCGCGGATAAGGGTCGAAAAAAAGCGCGAAAGGGCCCGCACCGTCGCCGGTAATTCCGTGACACGCCGCGCAATATTTTCGGTAAAGCCCTCGCTCCACCTTTCTAAGGTCACGGCCCACAGGCCCTGCAGCCTTCGTTATGTCATCCAATGACAACGTCACCCCCCGCGGTACGGTTGGCTGGTCTGGTGTACCGAAAAAATCCGTCAGCAGCGACGAGATGGCTTCTCGCTGGGCCGGTGAAATCGTTGCCGGATCTCGCCCCTCGCTATTCAGTCGAAACTGTGGGGGAGGCGAGCAGGAGCATATGAGTATCCCCAATACAGCGATGATCACGGATAAGAACAGATGTCTCCCCATATCTAATATCCAGGTTAGCCTCCGTCATGTGCGTGCATACATTTACCAGCCACGTCAAACGCCGCCACCAAGTCTTGGGAGGCATTCTCCTCAAACGACATTCAACTGCTCTGGCCTGACCTTGATCACACCCAGGTCATTTACTCCTGGTTTGACGTTAACCACCAGGCGACCACGGGGGGCCTGTGGTAAATCCAGTTGACGGACCCGCTCTTGCCAAATTTGAAATTCCCACTCGCCTACTGGCACATTCGAGATGACAAAGTTACCGTGCAAATCGCTAATCGCAAAAAATGGGTTATCCCGGGGTAAAATGTAGGCACTTTCCCAGGGATGATAATTGCAAACAATAAGCACAGGCTCGGTCTGACTTCGGCGGAACCTCCAGACTGCATCGATATTATCACCCGGCGCGGGGGCAAGGATGATGTTAGCCGGCAGGTCTCCCAACGGGCTAAACGCCACATTCTGGGCAATCGGGTCCGAGTTGACAATATAAAACTCCTGGACAGGGTACCAAATGGCCATGCAATGCGGTTTGAAAATGCACTCGTGGTTGTCGAGCACTACCCTCTTCGGTATTTGTTCAGCCATATCCGGCGGGATGGGGATCCCCCTTGTTCGAACATACACAAACACATTCGCCAACCCATTTTCCAGACCGACCATCAGGGACTCATCACGGATGTCATACTTTCCGCAACAGTCCACATCTTTATCGACTTTCAGCTTTTTTCGCTCGGGCGGTTGGCCATCATAGACAAACCGGCCACGGACCTCGCCACGAGCGGACTCAGTTATCCCGAAAGTGGCTTTTCGCGTTAACCCTACGGCGGCTGTCCCGACAGCCAGTGACAAACTGCTCTTAAGAAATGCCCGACGGGTGCTTCGAAATTTGTTTATCATCTTTGCTTCTCTGATACGACATTAGTACGATCTCATCGCAAGTGAGGGAATCACCAAACAAACAATCTTTTTTCTTGCCCGGTAGGCAACAAATCGGTGGGAATCAGCATGAGGATAGCAGGACTTCCCGTGTGCAGTCCATTGTACATAATTGTCCGACTGAAAAGCACATCGCGTCTGTTTTTCGACCCACAAAGCAATCCTGGGAAATTCAAGCCGCCGCTGTTCACTGAGATTGCGCGGGACCCAACTCCTGCCTCACACGTTGTTTGAGGTACCAATCGTAGTTCTGGAGGAGGTCCACCACAGCTTCCAGTTGAACACGACTGTCAGCATCGAAGACGCTTCGATCCAGCGGGATACCGTTTTCGGGAAAGTTGACCGGCATGGCCGTGTAGGGCCGAATTGCCTTCGGTTGGACTACCCATGCCCGGATAAAGTCGTGTTGCAAGCGTCGATAAACTCCATCAAGTCGCGGGGCCTCTGTCGGCAGGGCCAGGCGATCTTCCATATTGTCCGAAGAAATATGACATTTCGCACAATACGTTTTCGTATCATGGATCAAGTGCCAGGCCGCATCGAGCCGCCCTGGCCACTGCTGCTCACGAAGAATCAATTGAGTTTCCGTCGTTTTCCAACTTGTATCCGACTCACCGGTCTTTTCCGCCAGCGCGCTAAAATAGTCAACAAGGATTTGCACCTCCTCATTCGTCAACCAATAGCGTGGCATAGCCAACGGAATGGCCGGTCGGATGGGATAAGGTTCCTTCAAATACTGAGATAACCACGAAGGCTGAACCATAACGCCTTCGTAATAAAGCGGAGGCGGCAGGCATCCCATCGTTTCTTTTAGTCCCATGGACAATTGGATTTGTTGGATGAGAGAGACCACCGTGGGATATAACATGAAGGCAAACGCACCTCCATCCTGGTCTCGCTTCCCTAGTAATTGCGTCGAGGCAATAGGGATACTCGCTTCACCCACCGGCCAAATGTGAGCACCAAAGGCAACTGGCCGCCAGGGCATGAAAAAATACAGTGGATTGTCAAAATCGTCACGGTCTTCGATGATTTGCCCGGAGGCGTCACGCTCGGCTTGGCCCATAGCTAGGGCGTAGCCCAGGGGGCGCCGCGGTGGCATGGCACTGGCTTTTTCGGCTTCTGTTTGCCTTCCAATTGGGTCATAATCCCCGCCCATTTCCCGCACTACATCTTCTTCCGAAAATCGAAAGAACCATTGCTCCGGACGGAGGGCATGGCACCGATCGCACGCCCGGCGTTCGATGATCTCACGACCCAAGGCGAGTGCTTTTCGGGACGCCGAATAAGGGTCATACTTCGGGGGCACTGGTCGCCCTTCAAGTCCTAGAATAAACGCCATGATCGCCTGGCGTTCCTCGCCGGAAAGTGGAAATCGACCCATCCGCGAATGTTGCAGGATCGGCTTGCCTTCCATGGCCTTAAAATCAAATGCCCGAGGAGAAATGAGCTTCAGCCACAACCACGTTTCGCGACCCAGGAAGTCGAGAGAAGAGAGGCGATCTTCCAAGGGTGTTTTTCGCCTTTGTAGGATGCGCCGTCCTTCTGGCGTGGAGAACAACCCTTCCGTCACTGCCCCAAAGTCCAAGAGCGCCACTGGCTTGGATCCGAACTGACTCAAACTCGGTCCGATGGGTGGCCAACCCTCAAAACCGGAAATATCGTGACAGCCGTAGCATCCATATCGACCGATGGCCTTCCGTCCCACGTATCGCAGTTTCTTGTCGCTCGTTGGTTCACCCAAAAGTTCTGTCAATTCCAAGGCAACCTGGAGCGAGTACTTGCCAAGGTCCGCCACGGTGGCACCGTTCCTCACAATTCCTTGGGCCTTCTCCCTCGGCAAGTCGGACGAAAGATATTCCAAGACGACCTCATCGAGCCATTCAGCGTTAACAGGCAGTTTTTCCGGCTGTTGAGAACCATTCGTACTAGACTCGCCCGATAGCAAGAAAGCCACTAGAGCGTCGATGACCTCGGAGCTCGTCACCCGGCGTGGCTTGGACTCGGCCGGTTCAAAGACACGATAAATCCAGGCGTCGTCCCGAAATTGTGGTTGCGGCATCCGGGTAGAAGGGGAAAGTGTCTGTGGCGAAGTCAACCAAAGCCGCAGCCACTCCCGACCGGTGTCAGACGCAAGACGCTGTCCCAGGTCCGACAAGTCAGGACCAACGTCCGAAGTGCCTTCGGGAAAATCGCGGTGGCGATGACAGGCCAGGCAACCTTGTGTGGCAAAAAGGATTCGCCCCGCGTCTGCCAGGCTCCGAGAACCCAATTTGTCTTGGGAGGGTGCGCGTGTCTCCGCGAGGTGAGACGGCAGCGGACGACTTTGCCCTACCAAGTAAGCCACAATTCCGGCGATCTCAACCTGCTCGAACTGTTTACGGTACTGAGCTGACCCCTCACTTAAATGGTCTGTGAGACCAAAGATCTGCGGCATTCGGCTCTCGGGGCGGACGCTCTGCGGCTCGCTGATTACGCGTTCGATCGTTTTAGGGGCAAGTTTTGAAGCGACATATCGCAGACTTGGCCCGACTTTCGACCAGCCTCCGGAGATCACGTTGGCCGCCTGCAATGCCCCGACGAGTTGCCGCACCTGCTGTCTTGTCACAAAGATCTCTCGATCCTCTGGAAACCTCCTGGTGTCACTCTCCAAGAGATCTTGCCACCGCGTCGTCTCTTTCCGGAGCCGTTCTAGGAGTTCCTTATCGTTTGGCGTCTCCAGGAAGCGAACTGCTATCTCCTTAAGCTCTTGTGGAGTGGAAGACAGCGCTAAAAGCTCCTCGGCTATCTCTGTCGCAGGCGAGACCGGGCCTAATTGCGGTTCACCCGGTGCTGAATCACGTTGCATTTCGTGACAGGAAAAACACCCAAACTTCTCGACAAGGCGTCGTCCCTCGACTAGGTGCTTCGCAATTGGTTCCCATCGGATATCGGTTTCGGCGAGATCGAAAGCCCTGTCGTGACAGCGCAGACAACGACTCTCCGCCAATTCGGTGAGGATCATCGGTTCGATGGACTCCCGAACGTTGATGGCGTAACCATAGCACCGTTTTCCAAGAGAGCTCCCCTCCACAATCGGCGAAGGATGTTCCGCTTGCCGGTAGTCTAGGGCAAGTCCCTGTCCGTCGTGGCAAATGGTGCAACCAAATCGCCTGACCGGATGGGGACTTCGCTCCGCCACATAAAGCTCTGGGTGGGGGTGGCCAGCCCATGGTTGCGGAAGCCCCCGGCGAACTTTGATAGCAATCCCCGGGACACTCTCCCCGCTGCCGAAAGGCGCAGGATAATAGGTCTTGACGAAATCTCCTTTTAGATCCTGGGAAAGGCCTTTGAGTTGCCTCACAGACTCGGATAAGAGGGTCTCCGCCTGGTCTTTGGTCTCCACGGGGGAGTTGCCAATGGCACAAATCAGGTCCCCCGGCCGAAGCCCTGCCGAATCCGCGGGACTCCCACGCAGGACCGTGCCAATTCGCGGTTCGTCTCCCTTCAAAAGTCCCGGCTCGACCCAGGAGAATCCAAAAGTCAAGCTCGTATCAGCCTTCTCCTCTCTGTTACTGGGTACCCCATCGCCCGCCTTGCCGGTGATGACGACAGGCAGCACTATTTCCAAAATCGTCTCGAGGGGAAAAACCTCCGATATCGGTTCTGAGACTCGGGTAGGCCTGGTCCAGATGGGTCCTCGATCTTGTGAAGAAGAATCAGAGACCGACAGAGTGTCGCCCGTCCAATCGATCAAAACGTGACACGTCATGCAACGTTCTCTCCGTGGAGACTCGACCGGACCGAGCCGATGGGGTAAATCCGGCAAAATAAGTTCATGCATCCGTCCTATCGTCATGGCTAGAGGTTCATCATCCATCACCGCTAGAGGCAGCTTTTGCGTGCCGAACGAAATGCACTCGCCTTGGGGAGTCATTCGTCCGTTCTTCGCATCATGAGCCATGGCGGACTCCAAAATCCGTAAGCCATGGCGCTGAAAGCCCCGCCACGCTTGCCGTTGCTCCCTAGTTGCCAGGATCACGCCAATCACAATGATCGCAGCGCACGCCAAAAGGCAAATCGCATGGAGGAGCCAAATCGGATAATGATGATCGACTTTTCTATCCATGACTGCCGTTGTTTTCGAAAACTGACCCGCCCTAGCCGCAGGCATGAACGCTTCAACGTCGTCTCGCTTTAGAGACTCAGCCCAATTTCGGGGAGATAAATGAAGTAATTGATGTCAAATAACCAGTTCGCATACATCTTGATCGGGATCAAGGTCATCATCGCAAGAAGGATTGCCACTGTCCAATATCCTGTCTTGCCAAGTCGCTCAGCCCATTCCCGTCCGAACGTGCGCTTGGCAAAAAAGGGAAAAACAAAAAAAAGAAAGGCAATGATTACAAGGCCGGGAAGTTCCCGCAGAAATGGCGAGCTTGGAATATCAGTCATCTCAAGTGATGTGTCGGCAGTGCGCAACACAAGACGCCAAACGAGAAAGGAGAGTGGGACCGCGCGAAGTTCGTCAAATCGCCTCACCATCCGCGATTCGTACAGTCCATACAAACGCCAGTCAGGTCCGCGAAAAAATGTTCCAATCAGAATCAGCAACACCCACAGACCAAGACCGAAAAGAAAGATCGCCACGGAAAAGCGGCGGCCCTTCAGCGAGTAATACCCTGATCGCTGATCGCGACGCCGCAGATAGGGAATCAAACACAAGCCCACTGTGATGATAACCGGCACAATGACGCCCGCAAACCACGGCTCAAAATAGACCAGCAATTCCTGAAGCCCCACAAAATACCAGGGGGCTTTGGCAGGATTGGGCGTCCACGCAGGGTCCGCCGGGGCTTCCAAGGGTGCCGGGACGGCCAAAGACCACACCCCCAAAACGCATGTCATCCCCAGGATGGCGATGAGTTCGATATACACGAGGTCAGGCCACACAAAAACCCGTGTTTGTTCCGGTTTTGTCGCCTCTCGTGGTTTCCGGCCACGATCTAACCGTTGGTCATTGAGAACACTTTGCCGCAGCCCTAGCCAGGTGAAGAAGCCTGTCAGTGCGACCAAAAAGACCACGGCAATGTGATCCGGCTTGAGAACGAGTGCCGCAAAGTGGCTGTCCGTCATCGACAGTAAAAACCACAGACTACCCCACGTGGCAGCGTGCCAAAAGATCCAGGGCGAAGAGAAAATACTTGGTCTCCACAAGAGGATGACCATGGCCAGCAGCCATAAGGTCATTACCGTGGCCGGAGTCAGCAGCCAATTTAAAGCGTCTTTCACGGCGGACGGTAAACCCGGAGGATGTCCCACCGCCGTTGACAGCGCACCAAGCACTCCCAAAACAGCGTAGCTGCCCAGCGCCGCGATATCGACGAAGTCCGATACTCGCCGGCGTGGCGGCGATCGCCGACGAAGAATAACCGCCAAGGCAATTGTGCTACTCAGCGCAAGCAGCAAATAACAGATCACAATCGGTAACAGGTTCATGATGTCTCGGTCAGGATGATTCGCGACCCAAGAGGCCGGCTTTTCGGACCGCGGCTTGGTTCACGGGCAGTCCGCCTCACAGGGGTCCGCTGATCCGCCCGTCTTTTCTCACCCGCCAAAAGTGTAACGCACACAGGAACGTCATCAAAATGGGCAGACCAATGCAATGCCACACATAAAAACGATTTAAGGCCACGTCATCGATTTGGCTACTGCCAAGAAGGAAGTACCGCAAATCTGACTGACGTGTGATAAGAGGCGAGCCGTGCCACGTAATCCATTGGCTCCCTGGCCCCTCACAACCGACAAAGGGGGATGCCGCCACCATGTTCGTCCCCACCGTGGCGGCCCAAAGTGATAATTGGTCCCAGGGAAGAAGATAACCCGTGAACGAGAGTAATAACGTCAGTACCAGCAAAGCAACACCGATGACCCAGTTAAATTCCCGCGGCGGTCGATAACTTCCTGTCAAGAAGACTCGCAACATATGCAGGATGACTACAATGACCATGGCGTGGGCAGCCCAGCGGTGGACCTCTCGGAAGATCCCGAAGGTCACCGAGCTCCGCAGTTCCCACATGTCCTGGTAGGCCATCCCCGGGACAGGCCGGTAGTAAAACATAAGCAGCACGCCGGTAACCACCTCGACGAGAAACAAGAAAAACGCCAGCCCGCCCATACACCAGGTATGCCGCAAACGCAATGCATACCGAGGAATGGTGACGGGGTGGACGTGTAACACAAACGTCGAAAGGATCACAAGGACCTTATGACGCCGGTCTTTCAGGATGGGGACGCGAAAGATGCTTTGGTAAACTCGGCTCTGACGTAATTTGGCCAGCCAAGACATCCGGAATTCCCCTAGGAATACTCAATTTCGCTTTGTGGCCTTCGCACAGTGGACTCCAGTCGTACCTCTATAAAGCCATCACTTGTCAACCGAACGGCATAGCGATCCATCGCCCGGGTAGCCGGCCCACGGAGACGTTCCCCATCTAACGAGAAGGCACTTCCGTGGCACGGACAAATAAACTGCCGTAACGACGGATCCCACTGTGTTGTACAACCCAAATGGGTACAAGCAGCTCGAAGAACAAACAGCCGGTCTCGGCCTTGATCGGTTCTGCGGACGATCCAGACCCCATGACTGGTCACCCAGCGGCCATCCACCGAATCGGCGGGCAAGTCACTCCTGTGAGAGAGACGCTGCCAGGCCCCGATGGACTGCTTACGATTCGGCCACAAAAAACGCATCCAGGAATAAAAAACAAGCCCGGTTACCGAGGCCAGGGCAGGAAGCACGGACCTGGCCAAAACTCCAGAGCTCACCAGCACCTCCGCCCATCGCCGGAGTGCCCCTCTAAAAAAGGACCGCCGGGGCACACCTTCGGTTGAGGAATGATTAGGTCGCTCGCTTTGTTTGGTCTGTGTGACCGCTGAATTCTTCATTCCGCGGGCCGTCTGTATCCCAGATCAATAAATCGTTGTTAGTTGGTTATCAGATTCCCGAGATCATACAAATTTTCACTCTGTCTATATTCGTCATCTTTGCCACTTTGGCCATGCCCTGCAAATCGCGCCGGCGACCAAGATTCGAATGTCCTCCGAATATACCGGATCACTTTTGCTTAAACCGAAGCCGCGCCCTTTTCAAAGTAAGGCATCTCGCCCACTGGCGCTTGTTCCCGGCTATCAACATGGCACTTACCACGCAACCCTGACCTACATTCATTTCTTTTCTCTCGTGCATTGACAATCTAATAATCTGCCAATGCACGTACGCCCGTCTAGAAAACCACCTGGACAAAATGACCGTGTTTCGGGTAACGTCTTAACCACAAACAGAGCTGCTGTTTCGGAGCATCTTGATAGCATTCAGGGTACCGCTTAGGGACTTGCATGTCAGCGGGTGACGCAGGCGCCAAAGGCATTGGGCGATTGATCTTTAAGCCGCAAGAGCTTATCTTTCCGGCGGCCATCATCGCCAGTCTCATCGTCCTCTTGATCCCCCTGCCCGTCTGGCTGCTCGATTTTCTCCTCGCAGCCAATATTACGATCGCCATTATCATGTTGTTGACGACGATTTATGTCGCCACCCCCTTGGAATTTAGTATCTTCCCATCGCTACTACTGGCCACCACACTCATGCGGCTTGTGCTGAATGTCGCCACGACGCGGCTCATCCTGACCCGCGCCGGCGAGGCCGGGCTGGAGGCGGCAGGGAGTGTTATTCGCGCATTTGGGGAATTTGTGGCAGGTGACCAAATCGTTGTTGGATTGATTATCTTTATCATCATTGTCGTGATTCAGTTTGTGGTCATCACGAAGGGGGCAACCCGCATTAGCGAGGTCGCCGCCCGATTCACGTTGGACGGGATGCCAGGCCGTCAAATGGCGATCGATGCCGATCTCAACGCGGGGATTATCGACGAGCGGGAGGCGCAAAGACGCCGTGAGGAAATCACCCGCCAAGCAGACTTTTTTGGGGCAATGGACGGTGCCAGTAAGTTCGTACGCGGCGACGCCATCGCCGGCATCATCATCACGTTGATTAACATCATTGGCGGGCTGTTTATCGGCATGGTCCAGATGGGCCTTCCCCTCTCTCAGGCTGCTGCCCTCTTTACGAAGCTCACCATCGGCGACGGGCTTGTCAGCCAGGTTCCCGCGTTCTTAATCTCCTTGGCGGCCGGTCTGTTAGTTACCCGCAGCAGCACGGAGGTGAATCTTCCGGCAGAGTTCCTCCGGCAGATGTTTGGCAGGCCGCGGACCTTGGCAGTGGCCGGCGCTTTCTTGGGGATTTTGATCTTCACACAGTTACCTACCATCCCGCTATTAACCGTTGGTGGCGCCTGTGCTGCATTGGCCGTTACTTTATCACGAAAAACAAGGAAACAGAAGCAATCGGAAGAAGCCCGAAAACAGGCCGAGGCAACCAAGCCCCCGGAGGAACGGATCGAGGACTACTTGCTCGTTGATCCTATGGAACTGGAGATCGGGGTGGGCTTGATTCGTCTAGCCGATCCGAAGCGGGGCGGCGATCTGCTCGATCGCATCCATCGCATTCGTAAAAACATCGCCGGAGACATCGGGATCATTTTGCCTAAGGTCCGCATTCGTGACAATTTTCAGCTCGATCAGCATCAATACACGATCAAGATTGCTGGTGCTCCCGTGGCAACCGGGATGGTTTACGCCCACTTGCTGATGGCGATGGATTCGGGGATGACCACGGGAAAGGTCCCGGGGATTGAAACCAAAGATCCCGCCTTTGGGGCCCCTGCCCTTTGGATCGAGCCTTCCCAGCGCGAACGGGCTGAGATGTATGGATACACCGTCGTTGAACCGGCGGCCGTGATTGCTACTCACCTCACGGAAACCATCCGCCGTCATGCGGACGAAATCCTCACCCGCGATGCTACCAAACACCTGATCGAGGAACTGAAGAAGAGCTCTCCGGCCGTCGTTGAGGACTTGATCCCCAACGTGATGCGACTCGCAGAGGTCCAACAAATCCTCCAAATGTTGCTCCGCGAGCAGGTGCCCATCCGGCAGTTGGGGCTAATTCTGGAAACGTTAGGGGATTACGCCCCGCGCACCAAGGACCCCATCCTGTTGACGGAATTCGTGCGGGCAAGGCTCGCGCGGACAATCTCCACGCGATATCGCGATGCCGAGGGCCGTATGCTTGTGGTCACGCTCGACCCCGCCTTGGAGGATCGCATCCGCGCGGGATTCGATCATACCGAGCGGGGACTGTTCATTCGGATGTCACCGCAAATGATGGAGAGAATCGCCCGCGGCATTGCCCAGGAGGTAAGTAAGCTGACGACCCAACATCGACCACCGGTCGTTTTGGTCAGCCCCCAGATTCGGCCAGCTCTGAAAGAAATGATGACCCCGTATTTACCGAATTTGGTTGTTCTTAGTTACAACGAAATCACCCGCGACACGCGAATTGAGTCCATCGCCATGGTAACAGATGTCGCGTAACCGAGCCTTGAGGAGCAAAGAGCTGTCTCACAAGCTGAAATCATAGATGCCAACGAGTTTCGATTTGTCAGGATGAAATCGCATGGATGCTATGGACGTTCGGACGTTTCGCGCTAGCACGATGCACGAAGCCCTTGCCATTGTGCGAAGAGAGCTTGGTCCTGATGCTGCCATCCTTCGCACACGGGAAATCCGTGTCCGTCGTTTGTTTGGACTTTTGCCAGGACGTGCGGAGATCGAAGTCACGGCCTCGGTGAACGTCAATGTTCCAAGTCGTCTGCCTCCAAGTTCTTCTCCTCTTGGCGGACTGAACCGGGAATGCCGAGAGTCGGTCGTGGAGACCGGCCTGTCCCTAGAACGCGCGAGTGCGGAGACACGCGCGTTGGTCATGCGGACGGGGGCCTTTCATCCTGAAGTCCAGCATCGGTTGGAGAATATGGAGCAAATGTTGCGAACGTTATGCCGTCGCAACAATTCTTCCGTCCCCTACGATTGGCCTGAGCACCTGTTCAAGGTCTATACCGATTTGATCGATGCCGACCTTCGAGAAGAGGACGCGCGAGAACTTCTGGAACGTGTTCGGCCAGAGTCGGTCCGAGATCGCACGGATGAGCCGATGCTCGTCAAAGCCCGGCTGGCGCGTATTCTGGAAAGCGAACTGGCCGCAACGCAACCCATCCGGATCACGCCCGG
>JAKPII010000121.1 GCA_029549885.1 Planctomycetota bacterium | reverse complement strand
ACCGCCAAAGCCGCAATAACGACTCCTGTCGGTGCGAGAGCATGTACGCCTCGTTGATGTCTTTAATGCGCTCGCACTCCACAGTAGGCGGCACGGCCAACCCCATCAACTCGCACAGGGCTACCCAACGGTCTCGCTCGGCAAATTCGAGTGTTCCCGCCCAGTCAATTAGGCGGGGTTCCAATTCAGCCTGCCGAACCGCCTCCGCAATCTGACCCCGACGAAACAATTGGTGACACTGCCTGATCCGCTCGTTAACCTGACGGCATTGCTCGGCATATTCCTCAGCCAAAGAGGATAGCTCGGTTTGGTCCCATTCGTCCGGCTTCGCAAGCACACTTTGCAGGATATCGACAAGCTCTTGATAATCTCGCATAACTTGGGCCCGCCCTCCAAGACCTTCACTGCTTCCTATTTCCTTCTTGTTTCCAGTGTAGCGTTACCGTGTTATTTCACAACGCTTATTCGTCACCCTGGTTGTGTTTTACTCACACTTCCCATCATGATTTGCCGACACGAACCGGCTTCTAATGTGTCGTTTCCAATGGGCCACGGTGCCTTGTTCACTCGCATGACGCCCCGAGTACAAATACGACCACTCTCGCTAAACTCACACTGTGTCCACATTACCGTAGGCTGAGCGTCCTTAGAGAGAACGAAGTGTCTCGATTAACCATTCCACGCACACTTCCGATCGATCACGCTGCTTCGAAGCTGACATTTGTCCCAACCCAAGGTTTCTTACTCATAGCCAACACACTTTCGAAGCGGCCAAGCATAAACGGCAATTCTCATCGCTCTGGGGCATTTTCCCGAAAATCAGCGCCCTAACCGGGGTTATCAAAGGGAAACCTAAGGTGTTGCTTGATGACACGAATCGGTTTCCTGTCAAGTTCATCCAGAACAATATCTATCATGACTTCGCCTTCTATCTGTTTTATTTCCATCTTGCATAATTGCCCGTCCCTTGAAGAGATTTGGGGATCGTCTATTTGTATCTCGATCTTTCCTTCCTTGACGAGGGCCTTGGCGTTGCATTTCAATTCGCCCGGAAGCTTAGGAGTTGTCGACTTGTTCCTCAAAATCAAGTCTTTAGCCCCACTCGCTTCAGAAATGAGTATCTCCCCTGAAGGAGCTGACTCGTAGAGTTCCGAAAACCGTTGTGGACTTGATTTCTCACCGCTTTTTGTCTCAAATTCCATCTCGACGACTAGTCTCTTTAGACTTAACGTGGCCCTGACATCACGTCCGGAATCAAGTGGGAGTTCCTCGCTTGGCGGTATTACTTGCACGACTAAAGGGAATAGCGCTTTACCACCCGGGATTGTGCCTTCAGGTTGAGCCTCTTCTTTCAGGGTTACCGACCATTTCTTCAACTCTGAGAGGCGACCGCTACCACAGTGTATGTACTTCCCATCGATTATCAAAAGGTCCCAATCCTCGCTTTTTGATAGGCCTTCCGCTATATCGCTCCCGGGGGGAGATGCAGGTTCCTTCTCCCCCACTCCTTCCGAGTCTTTTGCCTCTTCAAGTATGCCAATCTTGAACCATTTTGATAGCGAATGTGACACAGAGCGGATACGCCATTTGGGGGCCCCGGTTGCGTCCAACTGCCCGCTATCGGAGCCATCCTGCGAGTTAACTTCCAGACTTCCTTCTTGCGGTTGCGGTGCGTTCGGAGTGACCTCCGATTTTTGCGGATGAGTTTGCTCCTGCTGATTGGGATTCTCTTTAGTTTGGTGACCATTCTTTTTGGCATCTGGTTTTCCAGAGGATGTGTTGGACGATTTGCCGTTGGCTGGCGCTAAGCTCGTAGATCCGCTCGCGCTGCTTGGCGCTGCAGTGTCTGAAGATTGCCCCCCCGATGAGCTGGACGGCACCTCAGAGCGCTCCGACTCCGGCTTCTTATCCGGCGATGGTTGTGTCGCTTCGCTTTTATTGTGTGAAGTACCCTGAGCAATAGCGACTTCTTTCTTTGCGCCTGAGTTACTTGGTACCTCCCGCCGCGCTAGAATGTCTGGAATCATCTGAAGCGACCAACCCAAAGCCATTCCCAGAAAGAACACAGGCAGCGCCATGATCAGAATCACGTTGCGCATGCTCCGACCTTTCTCGGTCTCGAATCCGTCCGGAAAACTGCTACCGATGGGCACGCCGTCGTAAATGCGTTCCGGAGGTCGGATTGGGGCGCGCATGATCGGGGGCCGTACCGTGTGAGCTGGTGGGACGGGTGGAAAAGACTCCGGGGTGCTGGGGGGAGATGATACGGCGGGTGCGATTCGATTCGATTCCGTGACCGCTGCAGCCGGGGGTCTAATGAATGTTCCCTTTCGCGCAGCCGTGATCGCCGGCGTTTCCACTTGAGTCGGGATGGGACCAGGTTTGGTGAGATCAATCACGAGTTGGTGGCGAATGCCAGAGGCTCGAACCGCTTCCCGTGTGCCTTGGAGCACGACACGCCACCGCACAGTCACATCGGCCGGGAATTGCTCGGTGTAGTAGGTGGAAAAGGTCGCCGACCAGCGAAGCTCAGGAGGCAGCAAGGCGATCGCTTCCTCCAACAAAGGAAGGACAGATAAGTTCGGTGGCGCGATAATGTGGACAGGCGGACCGTCTTCATTGAGCACGGATTCGGCTAGAAGACCCGCCCATCCAGCATCCCCCGTTACCGTCTCCCACTGAATGCAAGGCCGCGGCGGGGAGTCACTTTGCGGGATTGATTTGCGGCTATCAACCACGCCGACTACCCCGTCCCAGGTTTTGTCGAAGAAACCCGGTTGACCCATCAACCAGGCGGGACCGGCCGGCGGCAATTCATGTTGATCCAAAACAACGTGGTGGGCGAATTTATTACTGCGACC
>JAKPII010000116.1 GCA_029549885.1 Planctomycetota bacterium | reverse complement strand
AGCGAGGCGAAGGCGATATCCGGGACACGCCAAGCGGTGGTCTGCGTGGCCCGATTATTCAGACCGATCGCAATAGGACGCGGATCGAACTAATCAGGGATGGTTCTTCCAACACGATTTTGGTGGCTGAAAAGGCTCTCCATCCTAAATCATTTGGGTCGGATGGTGGCGACAACGAACGTTGGAACAACGCCGGCTGGGATGAGGATATTATTCGCTTTGGCGCCGGACGACTTAACAACGGCACCGAATATGGGCTTCCGCCAATCCCAGATAACACGGCGCCGTACAATCCGGGCAGTGGCTGGACAACGATCAAAGACTTGGGTGGGCGGACATGGGGGCAGTGGCACCCCTTCTTCGGATCGTCCCATCCCGGGGGTATGAACGCCTGTATGGTAGATGGTGGTGTCCGCTTCATTTCTTTCACCGTCAACGCCGATACGTTTCGGCGGCTAAGTCTCACTGACGACGGTGAAACCGTTGACAACTTTTGAAAAGCAGAGTCTCTGTTACCCGCCATGCCAAGGATCGCCCGCAGCGCGTCACCCGATGTTCCCGCGCGAGTCGCTTTAACCACCTGTGCTGCGGGCGATCTCTTGGCAGAAAACACGATTTTGACGGCGCCCCTAATGCCCACCGCTGAAGAAGGTTCTTGGCCGATGCGGCGGTAACCTACTGAATTCTGACGTTATTGGCAATATTCACCTTACTAGCTCACAGCATGCTCGATTGTGAGGAGACGAAAGAGTGAGGCAATTTCTTGGGAAGTGGCTGTCTGTCGCGTTGTTTTTTGTTTGCCTTGGTGTGTGTTCCATCCAGCCTGGCTGCAAGCGGACACCTCCCGAGCCTCCTGCCCTGACGGAAGAGGTCAAATCGGCCATTCAGGCTGAGGACCAAGAGATCTTCGAGCAGGAGAAGGCCCAGAGGTAATTTCTCATTTCCGGCGACGGCCTCCCCCAGTAATCATCCCGGTGTGGCGTGGCCCCTACGGACGATCATTCAAGGGGGCGTGAAGGTTCTTTCTGCGGTTCCCCATTTTGGGGCAAGGAGAATATTGGCATGCGGGCATTCTGGCAGCTAGCTTTGATCTTGCATGGAGGCCGGGGTAAAGGTTAGCATAATATCCACATGCTGGCCCGATTGCCGACATTGAGAAGGATGATTTGTCGCCCATTAATGGAAAGGAATCCCGCATGCCGATCACTCTGGGGGAGCTTTCGGACCTTGTTGGGGGGGAACTCGATGGGCCGGCTCATCTGGTGATTTGCCAGGCGAAGCCGTTGGGAGAGGCCGGGCCAACGGATATTACCTTAATCGAAAAACCAGAGAAGGTCGCCAAGATTTCGCCAGGTCAAATAGGCGCCGCCGTGGTTCCCCGCAGTGTTACGCGGGCGAACTTTCCCGTCATTAGGGTGGATGACGTTCATAAGGCCTTTGGCCTGATTGTCCGCTGGTTCCGGCCACCTCGAAAGCTCACACGAAAAGGGATTCACCCCCAGGCGATCATCAGCCCGTCCGCCAAGATTGCCGACGACGTGGAAATCGGTCCATTCTCCGTCATTGGCGATGACGTTGAAATCGGTTCGGGAACGACCATCTATGGTGGGGTGCATATTCTGTCGGGCTGCAAGATCGGTCGCGATGTGACGATCTTTCCTAACGTCGTTCTCTACGAAGACACAATTGTTGGCGACCGGTGCATCATCCACGCGGGGGCCGTCATCGGGGCCTACGGCTTCGGTTACCGTTTGGAGTCCGGGCGATATGTGCTCCAGGCCCAATTGGGCAATGTGATCCTTGAAGATGACGTGGAGATCGGGGCGAATACGACGGTCGATCGCGGAACTTATGGTTCAACACGGATCGGCCAGGGGAGTAAGATCGATAACCTCGTGGTGATTGCGCACAACTGCCAAATCGGACGGCACAACATCCTATGTGCTCAGGTGGGGATCGCCGGCAGCACGACCACAGGGGACTACGTGGTGATGGCCGGACAAGTCGGTGTGCGGGACCATGTGCACATTGGAGAGCGCGCCGTGCTGGGCGCCATGTCGGGGGTGATCAACGATATACCGCCGGGCGCCCGCTTCGTGGGCATTCCTGCAACGCCCGAGCGGGAGCAAATGCTCAAGCAGGCGGCCTTCACCAAACTTCCGGAAATGCGAAAACAACTCAAAGAATTGCAGGAAGTTGTACGTCAGCTGACCGCCCGCCTGGAATCGTTGGAATCCTCGCGGGAAGCCGCGTGACAGGTGACGTCTCATGAGTCTTCCCCTCAACGATCTTATTGATCCCGTGTCGCAATCGAGGCATGTTTCGCAGAAACCCTTGGGATTGATTGCAGGCTGGGGACGCTACCCCGTTCTTCTGGCCCAGCGACTGTCCGAGCAGGGGCGACCGGTCTATTGCCTGGCCGTTCGGGATCACGCTGACCCTGCCCTTGCCGATTATGCTGAACGAATCGTCTGGCTAGGACTGGGCCAACTGGGCCGTGCGATTCGCCTATTCCGACGTTGGGGTGTCGAAGAAGCGACGCTGGTGGGCAAAATCCACAAGGTGACACTTCTCCAACCATGGATGGTCTTCCATCACTGGCCTGATTGGGTAGGGTTTCGCACGTTTGCCCCACACTTCCTTCACCATGTCCGCGACAATCGGGACGATACGCTACTGACGACGGTATGTAACGCCTTTGAACTGGCAGGTATCCGCATTCGACCGGCTACGGATTACCTCCCCGAAATCCTCATTTCGCCCGGTCAGATCACACCCCAGGCACCAACGCCGCGGCAATGGGCCGATATCTGCTTCGGCTGGCGGGTAGCCAAGGAAATGGGGCGCCTCGATATCGGTCAGACTGTGGTGGTCAAGGACCAAACTGTGTTGGCCGTGGAAGCCATCGAAGGCACGGATCCTTGTCTTCGGCGGGCCGGTGAGCTTTGTCCTGTGGGGGGATTTACCGTCGTCAAGGTGGCCAAGCCGCAGCAAGACATGCGATTTGATGTTCCCACAGTGGGCGTCCGCACCTTGGAAAATATTGCCTCAGGAAAAGGTTCCGTATTGGCCGTTGAGGCGGGAAAAACGATCTTTCTCGATCCCGATGCGGTCCTGTCCATTGCTTTGCGGCATCGGATCGCCATTGTAGCCGTCACCGCCGAGGACATTGCGGCTCATGCCAAAGACGCGCTCCCCGCTTGAGTGACGCCGATCACAGGTTGGGCCGCTCGTCTGCAACACCTCGCACAGAGCCTTTCGTTAGCCGTTCTCGCCATAATTGCACGGCCCTAGTGCGATCGTTTGGAAGGGAATGCGGTTCGTAGTTTAGCGTCATTCCTGTGATATGCCGAAGCGTCCAAAAAGCGACGACGCGAACGGCCAAGTTATTGTGTTCAAGCTGCTGCACCAATTCTTCCGCTTGGCTCTTGGTGATCCCGGTGTCGGGATACTTCCATAAGAGCGTGTAGGCAAGCGTGCCGCTCATGCCCAAAGTTTTTTCGGCGGCAGCCCGCACCGCAGCCGCGTGCCGGGGCGATATGCGGACCAATTCCCTCAGAACGGCTACGGCCTCCGTCCATACGGGTCGGTACTCAAGATCCTCCAAAACCCGCCAGATGACATCCGCTTCGCCCGCAAAAGCGAGGGCTCGCTGGGCGAGCCACGCCACTTCCCGCTGGCGATTAGCGGATTGTTCCCGAAGCACAAGTAGTGGGTCCTTTTCCCGATCTCGCAGGGCCTGTTCTAAAACCGCCATGGCCCGCTCTTCGAGGATGGTCGCCGTGGTGACGCGCGGCTTGATCCATTCGGGTTGATCGGTCATCGGGGTGGCGGCCAATTCCGCTTCGCTAAGTCGCATTTGAACCGGGGCACGAAGCACAAGGGGCCGGGGATGCTCCGCGTCAAACCACCGCGCCGTGCCACCGAGCGAAAACATATCGACGATCCAGGGCACCGGCTGGGTCTCGGGGTCGCCGGGACACACAGGCTGTCGGGATACCGCAACGGCCACCTGCGACTGCGCGTCCCCAAATTCGATCCGGCCTTCGATACTCCCGCATTTCAGCCGAAGCGTGGTGGGATCGGCCTGCCGCGATGTCAAAATCATCTGCCCAAAGGTGATGCCAATCCCCAGTTGCCCGTTGGCATCCATGGGCAAAAGTTCCCAAAAGACAGGTCCGACACAAAGGACGTCCACGCTGTCCGCCAAACGAATGGTGCTGCGATACCTGGGTGGGACAAAAAACACGTCGCTAGTCCGTAAGGGTTCTTCCAGAGTAACGCGATGAAGTAACGCACCGTCTGGATGCACCCGAAAGAGAATCGGGGGTATCTTGGGATCTTCAACGATTTGCCCGATTGGTTCCGGAGGCAGCGGGGCTACCTCGCGGATTTCGGGGGACGAGGGGAGCATTTCCGCCGGGGCGGGAAGACCCCGCTGGGGAGTGACAGCCGCTAAGGCATCGGGGGCTTGTTCTGCCACAGGCGGCGCCGGGGACTCTTCCATGGGTGGCACCATGCTTTCATCCTCGGGAGTTTTGGGCGGTTGTTCAGATGGTTTCTGCGCCACGGCTTCTGCTGCATCTGCCTTTGGGGGCGCCGGAGGTGACGAGGTTGGAGCCGTTTCGGTAGACGGGGCTGTCTGTTGCTGGGCTTCAGGTGTGCCGGGAGGACTTTCGGGGGTTGCTCCCTCGACTGAGCCCCGCGGTTCTTTCGCTGGTGCGCCACCATCGGGAACGCCACTCTTGCCACGATCAACATGGGGCTTTACGGGCTGCGTTTGTTGGGCCACTTCTCCACCTGGCAAGCCCGGCGGCGCGGGAAGCAGTGTCTTATAAAGGGCCAGGGCTCCAACCCCGATCGCACCAACGACGAGCAAGACCATCAAGCCAAGCAACCACGAACGGACATGAGGCGTTGGCGAGACGAACGTTACGGGTTCCGCGGGAGGTGTCTTCCCCGTCTCCGGTTTTGTTGAAGCCGCCCGTGCCGCCTCTTCAGCGGGAGGCTCTGCCACTAATTCCTTAACGATTTTCTCTAGCGGCTTTTCAGAAAGGGCAGAAGTTTGCGGAAGACGATACATCTTCTCCCGTGTCTTAGGATCGACCTCGGCGGGCTCACCCAGGATCATTGCCAGAATCTGATGGCAGGCAGCGACCTCGGCCAATTCAATGTCGGATTCCAGACAGACCTTTTCAAAATCGGCGACCCGCTCGGCGGGCAGGGTGTTGTCGAGATACTCGGCCACCGTATTGGGATCAAGGCTCTCTTGCCGGTCGTTAACATCGGGCGCACCCAGGCGCTCCTTGCGCAGGAGCTCCCGAATCCGGCGTAGCACGGCCTTGGCGACATCGCTCTCCTCGATCTTACGCCGCAATTCTGCCGCGTCCTCGGGATCGAGAATATTGTCCAAATAAGCCAAAAGCGTCCGCAGTGTTAGCCGCATGGTTCAGTGTCCCCTGTTGACCGAGTAATCAATGTATCTTCGGCAGAGCCAATACGTCTTGGGTGAAAGGAGTGGTGCGAAACCCCTCCATCAGTATTTGTGCCCGAAAGCGCCGATTTTCGTACAGGCCGGACCACAAAATGTTGGCAGTGTAAGCCAATATCCTTTGACAATCCCCTAAGTTGCCCATTTTTGTAAGACAAGCGGACCAGTGGGCCCATGCGATAAAAAAAGAAGGAGCAACCACACTGTTACCCCTTTGGGTGGGGTCGTGGGGGCTATTAATTTCCAATTCCTCAATCCGGGCAAGATGGGTGCGCCATAGAACCTATCCCACAACCTCCCCTCTCCCGTCGAACGGGAGAGGGGCCAGGGGTGAGGGTGGCTCGAATCGCTGCCAGTTTTTTCGATCGACTCCGACGATCGCTTGCCCTCATCCCTACCCTCTCCCAGAGGAAGAGGGAACTTTGGGATAGGCTCTTAGTAAGGCAAGTCGAACTCGGCGTCACTTTCCGGAAGGATCGGCTGATGGCGAACGTGTCGTGTCTCGTTCGTACTCATGACCCGAATTCCTGGGGCATCGTCCAGGGGGCACACGTATTCGCACACGCCGCAGCCAATACACTTTTCGGGATCCACGCGGGGCTGCTGGATGACTCGTTTTTTGCCATCGCGCAGCTCGATTTCAACCGGCACGCAATAAATGGCCTTGTCCGGAATGGGGCAGTGCTCTTCACAGACCACGCAATTTCGGCCGTAAACATAGGGGATGCAGCGGGTCGTGTCGAAGGCGGCTAGGCCAATTTTGATCTGATGTTTCTCTTCCTCCAGCAAGGGCCGGATTGCCTCCGTCGGACAGACATGCCCACACAAGGTGCAGGTATAGTCACAGTAGCCGATGAGGGGTACAAGATGGGGTGTAAAGATCCCCTCGAGGCCCGCCTCGGTGATTGCCGGTTGGAGCCCACCTGTCGGACAGACCTTCATGCACATACCGCAAGCCGTGCATCGCGCGAGAAATTCCGGTTCGGGCCGCGCTCCCGGCGGTCGGATAAGACGCGGATGATAGATCGAGGCCCGACCCTGCGGCGTCGCCCGAAACAACGCTAAACCTGTCAACCCCCCTAGGCCGGCCCAAAGGATTCCACGCCGTGTTAACCCCACCGGACTGACAGGAGGCTCCTTCTTCCAGACGAGCGGCTGGAAGGTAAAGGCGCAGGCATCGCGGCGACAACTGGTGGAACAATTGAGACAGACGAAGCATTCACTCGGCTTCCAGCCCG
>JAKPII010000095.1 GCA_029549885.1 Planctomycetota bacterium | reverse complement strand
ACGGAAGAGACCATCATCGCTCGGGTAGGGGAGGGAATTGTCAGTGCCATCGGTTCAGCCGAGAGCCATTACGAGGTCCTCGAGAACCCTGACCGGATTTCTAAGACCGTTTTGGCCCGGCGTCTTGACCGGCAAACGGCGTTCGAGATTGTCTCGATTGATATTGCCGACATTGACGTAGGACAAAATATCGGCGCCCGTATTCAGGCCGATCAAGCCGAGGCGGATATGCGGGTGGCCCAGGCCAAAGCTGAGGGAAGACGTGCCATGGCCGTGGCAGCGGAACAGGAAAACTTGGCCTTGATCGAAGAGGCCCGTGCTACGCTGGTGAAGGCGGAGGCCGAGGTCCCCCGCGCGATCGCCGAAGCGTTTGAGACGGGCAAGCTCGGCATTATGGATTATTACCGTCTGAAGAACATTCAAGCTGACACCGATATGAGAACCGCAATCTCCCGTATGGGGCTTCCTTTGCCGCAGCAAGGGCGAACACCGCAAGCGGGATAAATGATTGACGGTTGATGGCGTCCTTTTATGGGAGGCATGTTCCGATGTTGGTTTTTTTGGGCGTTTTTCAACTGAATCTGCCGGTTGCTGATGCTACGCAACTGCTTGTCGCCCTCGCCATTATTATCTTTTCTATCCTTGGCTCTTTGCTGCAAAGCCGGCAAGAAGCAAAAAAGAGACAGGAGCGCATGGAGCGACCGCGAGGTCGTGGTCGTGGCCCCGATACAATCGAGGAGATGTTGCGAGAATCCAGTCGGCCAACACCTTCTCGTCCGCAGAAAAGACCGTCCCCCCCGAAACCTCCGCCTGTTGTTGAGGCTGAAGTCGTCGAGACAAGCATTGCTGAACATGTCACGCAAACCTTCCAAACAACCATGGCGCGTGGGGAGCCCGTTGCCGGTGAGCCAGGTTCGTTAGCTCGCGAAAAGCGGGCCGAACGCAAGGCAAGTCGCCGACCTCGCCTTGAAACACACCCGGAAATTCCGGGCACCGTGAAGGAGGGACTACCCGAACTCGTCGAACCAACAGCAACAGCAAATCAAATTTCCTCAGAGGTCACCTCCTCCGATTTGATGGCCACTTCGGCCTCGCCCGTGATGGAGGGTCTCGCGAACATGTTGAATTCACCCGAAGGCCTTGCTACGGCGATTGTCCTCAAAGAGATCCTCGATCGGCCCGAGGCTCGGTGGCACTAAAGTCGGATGTTCCTTTTGTCAGTTTGGCCTTCGGCTAAGACTAAGGTTGCCTACAACGCTAGCCAGTAGTAGGCCATACCAATAGAATCCGTCAGTCAGTTTGCATTGGAGGTAACGATGTCGGTGCCTATTGCGAATCCTGATAGAACGCGTATCGGCTGGATTGGAACCGGAGTCATGGGCTCCGCGATGTGTGGACACCTCCTCAAGGGGGGGTATCGATGTACGGTCTATAATCGCAGTCGGAGCAAGGCGGAAGCATTACTTGCCGCCGGTGCGACCTGGGCCGATTCTCCGAAACGTGTTGCCGAGGTCTCAGACATCGTATTCACGATAGTCGGATATCCTAATGATGTTCGCGAGGTCATCTTAGGGCCGGACGGGGTCCTCGCAGGATTGCCCACTAACGGCGTCGTCGTCGATATGACAACCAGTGAACCAAGTTTGGCCATAGAAATCGCTAAAGCCGCTGCGGCGCGGGGATGTCATGCGTTGGACGCACCTGTGTCAGGTGGTGACGTGGGTGCGCGAGAGGCACGGCTTTCAATTATGATCGGCGGTGAGCCGGACATTGTCGCGGCGGTGATGCCATGTTTTCAATTGATGGGAAAAACCATCGTCCACCATGGCGGGCCGGGCGCTGGGCAACATGCCAAGATGACCAATCAGATTCTTATTGCTTCTACGATGATTGGGGTATGTGAAGGTTTGCTGTATGCCTACCGGGCCGGCCTGGACTTGGAAAAAGTCATCGAGTCCGTGGCCTCCGGAGCTGCGGGCAGTTGGTCGATTTCTAATCTCGGGCCTCGAATCATCCAGAACCGTTTTGAGCCTGGTTTCTATGTGGAACACCTCATCAAAGACCTGGGTATTGCCATCAAAGAGGCCAAACAAATGGGGTTGGTCCTGCCCGGACTGGCACTGGCCGAGCAATTGTATCTCGCCGTCGCAGCATGCGGTCACGCACGGAGCGGCACTCATGCCCTTCAAATTGCCCTAGCTCGGCTATCGGGAATCGACTGGTTAAATCGCAAGTGACCTGACAACAAAGAGTTCACTTACGGCTTTCAGCTTTATCGCAAAGGCGTGCCAATGTTAAGAAAAATCGTCATCGCTCAGTTCCTCTTCGTGCTTGGCCTTGCCTGGCCGGAAGTCCGTGCTTGGGGTCCCCATCCACAGATCACAAAAGCTGCGCTGGAGGTTTTACCCCATATCGAGGAGGTCAAGGCGCAGCTTGGGGAAGACAATGTAATGGCCCTAACGAGTTACTGCTGGATGCCGGACATGCGAGGGCGCGACCTGGGCACATTTTACGCCGACGACTATCTGCTGATCCGCGCGTTGCCCCGCCATATTGGGCATACGATGCCGGCTGTCTCTGCAGCCTTTGAGCCGTATTTTCGTCGAGCACTTCAGGCCCTGCGCACCGAAAGTCCGGCCAACGCCTGCCGCCAACTTGGAACGCTGGTCCATTTCGTGGAGGATGTTGGGGCGCCGCCTCACGCCAAAGAAAATTGTCCCCACCACAGCGAATTAGAGAATTGGGTTGATGCCCAGTTGATCACGATTCAAGGTTATCAACCTCGGTTGCTCGGTCAAAGCGACGAGGAAGCCCTGCAGGGTCTTCAAGCCAGAATCGCCGAACTGGTTGCATTTTCCAAGGAACGTGCTGAACGTGCCTTGCCCATTGTGTCCTCTCCGAATCCTGACAGGTCAAAGGTAGAAGAGATTATTTTGGAGTCAGCCATTGAATCTGCCAAGGTAACAGCCGATCTTCTCTTCACGATGTTTACCCTCGGTCTGCGGCCGAATTCGGGGCCAGGCCAGTCAACGCTTCGCGGCACAATCACGGCCCCAGCTGCACCGGGAAATGACGATCAATCGCCGCGAGTTGTCCTTCTTAACACTGATTACTCGACCTTAGCAGAAGCCACGAGCATCGGTTCCTCCGGCGGCTGGCAGGGCAAGTTTGTGTTTCGTCAGCTTCCTGCCGGCAAATACCAACTGTTTGTTTATCGAATCGGGGCACAACCGGCCATCTTGCCCGTAGAACTTCGTGATGGGGAGGTGACCCACCTAACGATCGAACTGATACCCAGCGATCCACAGGGTAACCTTGTTTACAACCCAGACGGTAAAACCCGGGTCCTGGTGCCCGATTTGCCGGACCGCTGGTCAATGAGTACCTCAGAAAAGGCCAAGTCGTGGTCAAGTACCGTCGTTCCACTGAAGGCGGGCGAGAAATACCGCTGCGGAGCCGTTATCAAAGCCGTGGGCACAAAGGTTAGTTTACAGGTCTCGCAAGGAAAGGGGAGTCAGTCAAGGCGTCTTCTTATAGGGCAAAGGGCTTCGCCTGAGGATGAATCTCGATACGAAATCGAGTTTGTCGCAGAGCCCAATGATACGACGCTCTCGATTCAGGTTGAAACGGGCGGCGATCTGAGTGAGGCCATCGACAAGGTGTGGGTGGTAAGCACACCATAGATAGATAAACTTTGCAACACGGTTCGAAAACCTCGGAGCCAATGCCGGCCAGTGGCGAGGCACCTACTATACTTCTTATCTACGTTGGATTTGCACCAGAAAGCCACACGCAATTGGATTTGGTAGGCCTAGCCGGCTGCCGCACAGGGCTGAATCTTCAGGGAAACTTTGGCAAGATTCGCGTCAACGGGCCACGGTCAGATAGAAAGCTGCTGCTCTCTCAGCGGTTTTCTTTCTTGCGGGGGAAAAACTTACATAGGGCCATGCCGCCAAAGTAGAGCAGGCATAGTGGTATGGCCATCAGGAGTTGGCTAGAGGGGTCGGGCGGCGTCAAAATGGCCGAGATGACAAAGATGACCACCACAGCGATCCGCCACTGAGAAGCATAATCTTGCAAAGTGAAGATGCCAATTCGTTCTAGAAAGAGCATAACGAGCGGCAATTGAAACCCGATTCCGAAGCCCAATGGGAGGATCAAGACAAATGACAACCATTCGCTGATTCGGGGTTCCAGTTGGATCCCTAACCACTCGTTAAATTGGAAGAGGAACGTCAAGACAGGCTCAAACACATAGACGAACGCCATTGTTGCCCCAGCCAGAAATAGGGCCAGACTGAAGGGCAGGAAGATATAGACAAAACGCCGCTCGTGCCGGTAGAGACCTGCCGCCACAAATGACCAAATCTGGAAGAACACCCAAGGGCTGGAGATAATGGCACCCAGAAGGAAGGAAGCCTTCATATAGATAGAAAAAGCCTCGTGTGCACTCAGGCTTTTCGCCCGAATCCGTGGATCTTCTTTGGCCGGTCGCCACAAAAAGACGTGCATGAGTTCGTTTTGCTCAAAGGAACCGGGTTCTTGCCGAGTTGCCAACACCAATCCCGCTAAGGCTTGGTTGGTATTTTGGACGGATTCGATGGCTGACGCCAATTGCCCGATCATGCGCTGGAGGCCGTTTCTCAACAGGTGGCTATCTTCTGCCGAAAGCTGTTCTCCCGCTGCTAACTTATCAGCTAGATCGATCAATCCACCAAACGCCTCAGAGGCCTCACTTAATGTACCTGGACCGATATGACGCCGAAGAATTTGCACCGCCTCGGTAATCACCGCCTTGTCAGTTACTTCTAACTCTTTCGAGTCCGGACTCGCTGACATCTTCTGCAGCACATTCAGTGCCTGCTCCAAACTGCCCTTGTCTGCCATCCATCGTCGCCTCATTTCCTTGAGCGACAATTCGAATTGAGTGACAAGCTCACGCGGCGAAATCAAGAACTCCTCGGCCAATACCTGATGATCGATGACAAACTTCGCTGCGGCTTCTGCACTGAAGGGCAACTCGACCCCCTGTTCTGACAATCGTTGAATCTGCTTAGTCACCTCTCGGTGTGATTGTCCCACGTAGTATTTAGTAAGGGCCTTTTCCAGGGGGGTCTGAATTAACGCCACGACCCGGTTGCCAAAGATCAAACCAATCACAACACCGATTGCCAGTCCCCAAATAGCACGAAAAAGACATTGGCGGAGCTCCTCCAAGTGCTCGCCGAATGTCATCGTTGATTCACGAAAGAGATCTTCGTCCGATTTGGGGGGTGGTAATAGACGTATCATTGAGCACAACGACTATTCAAAGTGATCCGTACGACGTTGTCGTTCGCGGGGCTCGCCCACGGTGGGCGCATCTTTGCTATCTTATCAGCGCCTACTGACACGGGCAATCGCTGGCGTCCCAGGGGTTCACGCACTTTTTTCGAAGCCACGGCGCACATTTCGGATAAAGCTTGCGAGCACGGCTGGCTTCAAATGTGCGTTTTGCGTATTTAGCGCCTATCCCACAACCTCCCTTCTCCCGTTCGGCGTGAGGGGGCCGGGGTGAGGGTGGCTCGAATCGCTGCTGGTTTTCTCGATCGACTCCGACGATGCCTTACCCTCACCCCAACCCTCTCCCAAAGGGGGAGGGAATTTTGGGATATAGGCTCTGAGATATATACTTTGCCGTTTTGTAGTTTCGCTGCGACTTGCATGTATTGTGCCCCATTTTCGTATTCCAAATGCACGTGGGCTCTGGATTCACTTCCGGTACTGCGTGGCCCAAGCATTCCTCCATTACCTGCCGTTTTCTGGCGTGTTACAGCGTCAAAAGTGGCTCAACCCCAGCTGGCGTACGAACGAATAGATACCACGGAGCACTGTATCTCCAACATTTCGGTGTCGGCAATCCACCAGATATCAAGCGTTTCCTAGAAATCCTGCAAACAAGTCAACCGTATTGATTTCGCACCCATTGCACATGAGAATATTGCTCGAAGCGAATTGTGCACCTGTAGGGAGGTTCCAGAAGAAGACAGGAGAAACCCATGGAAATTCATCGGGTAGTAGCGAGTGTTTCGGTGTTAGGTCTTTTCTGTTTGTTCCCGGCGCAGACGGCGCTACCCGAAGATGGACAACCGCCTGTAGCCGCCCTCACCATCACTCAACCAAAAGCAGGAGGTGTTGTGTCCGGAAACGTATCAATTGTCGTGCAGGTCATGGTGCCCCCAGGCGCAGCCGAGCCCACAAGAATGCTTGCCTCCCTCGGCGGAGTGCCTTGGGTCGAGTTAACTAAAGATGGCGACAAGTGGCAGGCAACTCTTAATAGCACACTCGTTCCCAACGGACCTCAACTCCTCAAGGTTGTCACGAACAATCGCAAGGTTCAAGCCAGTTGCACCGTCAACGTCGATAATCCTCTCCACTGTTGGTTCGCCGATCTTCACAGCCATACATCATATTCGGACGGCACCTATCTCCCGAGCGATGCCCATGCTTATGCCCGAAACGTCGCCAAGCTCGATGTGTTTTCCTTGACAGACCACCTTGAATCGGTAGATGCCAACGAATGGCAAGACATCCGCGAGACAGCCTGGAAGGCCAATGAGCTGGGAAAATTTGTGGCAATCGTCGGTCTGGAATGGACCAAGGCATGGGGACATCTATGTATTTACGATCCCCCGACCTACCGTTGGCCAACGGATCCCCAGGCCTTTTACCAAGCGGCAGTTGAGGCCAATGTCGTTTTGAAATTCAACCATCCGGGTGACGGCACAAAGAGTCACGACGGTCTGGCCTATTCCGAATTGGGCGATAAGGTGGTACAGCTCATGGAAGTTCGAAACCCTGTAGAGGAGCAGGCCTTTCAGCGTGCATTGCGGTTAGGCTGGCATATCGCGCCAGAAGGTTCCACTGATACCCACGGTCCAAATTGGGGAAATACCAATACCTGGACCGGCATTCTGGCACCTGGTCTTTCTGTTCGAAATATCTTGGATGCCCTAGCCAACCGCCGATGTTACTCCACGCGCGACCGCAACTGTCGGTTCCAATTTAGCATCAACGGGTCGCCAATGGGCACAATCATCACAACTCCTATCCAAAAGGCCAAGTTGACTATCCAACTTAATGATCCTGATGACAACGACGTCATTACCAAGGTCGAGCTGTTTCAAGATGGCGAACTAGTCGATGTTTTCGAGCCAAATCAAAAGGATGTGCTCCTGGAAAAGACCCTCACGCCCTCGGAAGGGAAGCACTATATTTGGGCCAAGGTGACTCAAGCCGATGGGAATCTTTTGTGGGGCGCGCCAATCTGGTTCATAGCGTCTGGCAAGGCGGAATAAGAGTGTATCCCAAAAAGTCCCCCTCTCCCTCTGGGAGAGGGTTGGGGTGAGGGCAAGCGAACGTCGGAGTTGATCGAGAAAACCGGCAGCGTTTCGCGCCACCCTCATCCCTGGCCCCTCTCCCGCCCAGCGGGTGAGGGGAGATCATGGGAAAGGCTCTAAGCTTGATA
>JAKPII010000343.1 GCA_029549885.1 Planctomycetota bacterium | reverse complement strand
GGCAAACACCGTTTGAGGAGTAGAGGCTCCGATGATCTCAAGATGCTCGCCGTACACTTCCAGGGGTTGGGCGTCAGATTGTGTTGGTTTCTCTAGAACTTTCACTGTCCCATCTGCGGAAAGGGCCGACAATTCTCCGCGATTTCCGGTAATTTGGAATTCAAACCGCAAGAGTCGTGCCGCGACCTGTAACTGGGAAGGACTTTGATCCCTGTCGGTTGCCTTCTGATTGTTCGCGCTCCCCAAAAGACCCTCTGCGGGGTGAGCGGGCTTGCCATCCGGGGATTCGGACACCGGCCAAACAAACCAAGATTCCAGGCGTTCGGTGTTCGCTTGAATTTGGGGGGACTCAACCTGAACCCGATCCTGGGCGACGATGCGCCGCGGTCGCAATTGGGAAGGAGCTAAAGGACCGTCGGTGGTGGGTTCTAACCAGCACCACAATTGGTCACATTGCAGCCGGCCGATAGCGGCAGCGACAATTCGCACATTGCCCTGAAGGGCCATCAATCGCTCTGGTTCTTCGAATTTCCAGAAAAAGCCGGTTTCCCATGAGACCACCGCGTCCGCAGGCGTCGCTTCCGGGATTTGACCACGTGCTTCGCCAGGACCGGCGGCCGCAATGGTCCGGATTTTGCCACTCGAATCGAGCTGACATTGAACCCGTGGGGCCTGGAGCTGATTTGTCGCCTGTTTGACGGTAACGCCAGCGGATCCTTCCATCGACAGGAGCCCCTGTTCAACGTCGAAGCGAAGGTCCTCGCAGGTCATCTCACCCTTCCAGATAGGCGACGAGGCAACGACGGGACGCCCCACAGCTTGAATGAGTTTCAAAGAGATCGGCGATGGCGAACGTTGGGACGTTGGTATTGTTGGGGCATTCTTGCTACTTTGGTCCGTTGGAGACGATTTGTCGCCCAGTAAGAGGTTCAACCGGTCGCACGTTACCCGCAAAATCGTTTGGCTGCCCTGGACGCGAGTCACGTCAACACGGTCCTCAAAGGTGATGAGCCTTTGGAGAGGATGGCAGAGCAGGGGGCCTTGGCAGGCGATTTCTAAGAAGCTGTCCTGGACTTCGGAGGGGCCGCTCGATGATTTCGAATCCGCGGGCAGAGTTGCCGTTGCTTGCAAAGCAGAAATGTCGATGTGCAACCGATCCACGTGGCGGAGCAGAAATCGCTCAATGCGAAAAGGCGAGGGGTCATGAGCACCGGCCGAAAATGGTGATCTTCCCTGAAAGACGATTTCCAATCCCGAACCGCGGGCGCGGTGGCGTCCCCACAAAAATTCCACCGGATGGTTGGTCCAGAGACGGTGCTCGGTAAGCGTGACATCCCGAGTGGTCACGCGGAAGTCCTGACGAGGACCTTGGCCACGGAGGATGATACTGCCGAGGAGTTGGCCAGAAAGAAACCGTCCGACCTTGGCCGATCGCAAATCGAATGCCCGATCAAATTGGAAGATGGCCCCTTCCATGGCTTCGAGAACCAATGGGTCCGGGATCTGATTGATACTTGGTGCCTGTTGCGACTCCGGCTGCCGCAGGACCATGAGGCAAGGGCGGACGAGGATTCGCCCATCGCCCAAATTGAAATAATCCTGAAAAATGAGG
>JAKPII010000069.1 GCA_029549885.1 Planctomycetota bacterium | reverse complement strand
CGCAGTTAACACAACAGCAAAACAACAATACAGGGCAGCTCTCATGGTGTTATCCTCCCCAAATAGCACTAAAACATCAAAACCGGAGACGGTTTCCAAGTCATGACCGCCACGGCGCGGCCAACCATGGAAACGGTCACTACGCAGGGTACCCAAGTTGGCGAGATGGTTTTTCGGAAAAAGTACATCCCGTTTGGTGTATTACATTGTCGCCAAGGCACACCGCGTTAGCAACGGCCCGGGGTGGTGCCATGAAGGCTTGTCAATCTCTCGAGGATGCTGGCCGGCCCTCCAAACGTGGCATACTATTGTAAATTGAAGAGTTGCCGAGTAAGAGCCTGTCTTAACCACTTACTACCAGTTAAAAGGCATGACGTCTCCTTTGAAACGGACCATTATCCTCGCAAGCCAATCGCCTCGGCGGCGTCAGTTGCTGGAGGAGGCAGGTTATTCTTTTGTGGTGATACCTCCGGACGACTTGGCTGAGTGCGGGATTTGTAGCGGCGAAAGTCCGCCACAATTCGCCGCACGCTTGGCCTATCAAAAGGCCGCAAATGTTGCTTCTCGCATCCGGGAGGGACTGATCCTTGCTTGTGACACCGTCGTGAGTTGTGACGGGCAAATCCTGGGTAAACCGCGAGATGAAGATGACGCGCGGAAGATGCTTCATTTGCTACGCGGAAGAGAACATTCGGTCTTTACCGGTGTTTGCCTGTGGGATTACCCACATTCTTCGCCCAAGATCCAAGTCGCTGAAACACGGCTCGTCATGGCCGAGTTAACCGACGAGGAGATCGAGGAGTACCTGGCTTCCGGCCTTTGGGAAGGCAAAGCGGGAGCTTTCGGCTATCAAGATCGCTTGGGCTGGCTGCGAATTATCGAAGGCACCGAAAGCAACGTCGTTGGCCTACCACTGGAGTGTTTAGAAAGGATGTTGCGAGAATACCAACAGCCCCGGGCAACCGATTCGAGCGGTCTTTAACGCCGTTGGCCAAACCGGGGAATTATTGCAATAAAAACCAACCCTTTATATCGCTTAGCGCTTATCCCATAATCTCCCTTCACGCGTTCGGCGGGAGAGGGGTCCGGGGTTGGGGTTGGATCGAATCGCTGCCGGTGTTCTCGATCGACTCCGACGATCACTTGCCCTCACCCCAACCCTCTCCCGGAGGGAGAGGGGGACTTTTCGGGATGGGCTCTCAGCTGCAATCGGCACTAAACCGGCCAGCCCAGGGGCGGTCACCCATCTCCACGAAAAGCTCTCCGATCAGTGAATACGCCACCGAGGCCGCGACAACCAAATCTCCTCACCTCAATCTAGCGGTGATCCAAACGACCCCTGGGCACGGTGCACCACTCGCCCCATGTATTTGTTGTTCGTCAGCACCCGGTGGCGTTTCAACGACCGAATTCCCCAGACGAATCACACCATCGCCTTGAGTTGCTTCAGCGCACGAACCCGAACGACATTCCGGGCTGGCTTGGCCGGAATGGTGATGATCTCGTCGGGTTTACCAGGTTTTGGCATCTGACGAGCCGGTGTCGGCTTGGTCTTTGCCTTCTTGATCTTCAAGAGACCAGGGAGAATAAACACGCCGGGCCCTCGGGGGCTAAGCGCCTTTTCGATTTCCTTGGTCAGCGCATCCAACACTGCAGCCACGTCTGCTTTCTTCAAGCCGGTAGCCTCGGCAATCGCGGCACGCAACTGTGTTTTCGTCAGCGGTTTCTTTGCACTCGTGTCCTTTGCCATAGACCGCGTACCTCCAAAACATGTGTTCAGGAAACGTGAAACTTGTCCGTCCGAAACGACATTTTTCGGGCGAGAACAGCACCGTGCTTGTCATGATTAGAACGATTTTCCGAGAAATTTCAAGCCCACAACCCCAAGAAAAACCGTCGAAAAGGCGGATTTTTTGAGAATTTGCCCACTTCCAATCGGCGATTGGATCTTACATCCTACGAGAAGTCCCCCTTGTCCTTGCCCAACAAACGTCCCTATCGCTGTTCCCTCACTAGGAATGTCAAGAAAAAGCACCTCATTTCATGAAGGATGGACCACGGGCGTACCTGGGTCGCACTGGAAGACACAGTCCGGCTCTGCCGCCAGATAGTCACCCGTCACGGCATATGCCCGGGCACGGCTTCCACCACAAATGATCCGATACGCACATGTGCCGCACTTTCCTTTAAGGGCATCAGGATTACGTAGGGCCCGAAAAACGGGGTGATTTTGATACACCGAGACGACCGACGCATTCGGGAATCGCCCACATGCCAGGGGCAAAAAGCCGGCCGGATAGATCTCACCAATGTGGCTGACAAACATAATTCCCTTGCCATCCCCAATTCCCATGGTGAGCCGTTTTGCCATGGGTTGGGTGCGATCCCCATCAGGATGAGCTTTGTCTTTTTGTCGTAACACTTCTAACACAAATCGACGATAATGGGGGGCCTCGGTGGTCTTGATGGCGTAAGGCTGATGCTGGGCGTGAGACCATAATCGTCCAAAAACGTGTTCATACTCCTCCGGGGAGATTCGTTCCTCGAGCGCGCCGCGCCCCACCGGTACCAAGAAGAAGACCGACCACATGTGGATACCCAGGTTCCGCAGTAGGTCAGCCATCGAGTCAATTTGATCCACATTCCGCTTGCTGATAGTGGTATTCACTTGGATGTAAAAGCCCAACTCGCGGGCCACGGCAAGGATCTCAAGCGTGCGTGCGAAACTGCCCTCCCAGCCACGAAAGGCATCATGCGTCGGGGCGTCCGCTGCATCAAGACTCAACCCCAAGGCGGAAACGCCCACAGCACGGGCCCGCCTAAGGGCTTCTGGGGTGGCCAAGGGTGTCGCAGACGGCGTGAGCGCGACGTTAATCCCCCGATTGACGGCATATTCCAAGAGGTGAAATAAATCAGGCCTTTTCAAGGGATCAC
This sequence comes from Planctomycetota bacterium, assembly GCA_029549885.1. Classification (GTDB taxonomy): domain Bacteria; phylum Planctomycetota; class Planctomycetia; order Pirellulales; family Thermoguttaceae; genus Thermogutta. Next base: position 973 of record JAKPII010000069.1, on the reverse strand, counting down.
CGCCCGTGAAAACCATGTTGGGCACTTTGGGAAAAGACGTCACTTGATCAATGAGCGATTTTGCCAACTCGGTCGTCAGCTCCTCAGGATGCGGCTGCGCCTGAGCCGACGCTCGACAGTGCTTGCAAACGAGGTCACATGCTTGCGTGACCTCGTAGTAGAACATAAGCGGACTGGTGACGATATCCGAGTAGCTGTAGTCGGCAAAGCGCGTTATGTTTTTGGCCCCGATTGACGCCTCATCCATCCGTCAGTCCTTCCCACTCAAGAGGCTGGAAACATAGCTTCCTGTCTCAAAAATCGAAGTGCTAGACTTGCTTCTAAATTATAGAATCCGAGACCAGCTAAACCATGTTGTTCACAAAGAGAGGCCGGTTCTGCGGGATCACTTCCCGCCACTTGATCCCGACCGGGACGCACGTTCTCGCTCTTCCATTTCTTTGATCGTCACAGAGCTTTCCATGGAGCGTCGCGGGTCCTTTTTCGAGTCCCCTGGAGAGGCAGGCATGATCATCTTCACAACGACATCATCGAATTCCACCGTGCCGGCTCCAAGGTAAGCATAGAGCATCACTCGCCCCCATGTCGGCGTGTACTGAGTATGTCGTGGAGTGAAGTCCTCCGTGTGAACATTCCAGGTATTAAGCGGCCCTTTGAGATTCTGTTGGCTGCGGTAGCATTCTCGCATCTGGCTCCAGTCCACATATCCGGGGGTAGTCATCCTTCCAATCCGCGCCGAAGGACTCCCGGTCCCCGCGGTACCTCCTCTTGCAGAAGAGCTCGGCGATGCAGGACCGGGTTGTGTCCCCTGAACGCGATACTCACTTGGCATCTCCGCGTAACATTTGATAAACACCTTAACGGCCGGGCCATCACTTCTCCAGCGACACTGGAAACGATACGTCGCCCCTTCCTGGACCTGGAACGGAAGGCTATAGTACATAACGCCAGTTGAATCACCAACCCCTTGATC
>JAKPII010000057.1 GCA_029549885.1 Planctomycetota bacterium | reverse complement strand
GTAGGCATAGGGCATACCAGCCTCGTCGTTGTATCGGAACCCCGTTGCCCCTACAGGGTCCCACTTCGCGCACTCCATGAGAATCTTTCTGGCAAGCTCCCCATAAGGACGATGCCCGCCAACTTGATAGACAAATCCCAGAAGTGCCGAAGTGCCCAGCGCACGAATCGTGTATTCCCGATTTCCCCACCAAATTTTCGCCCATTCGTCGCTTTTTCTTTGCATATCTGGAGGGTATTTAGGCGGTTCCTCCGTTGGCGGCGGATTGCGAAGAGCCTGTTCACACCGCTGGACCAATCTTTCCCACACCTCCCTTTGCTCGTTGGTAGCCGCCTGTTTCAGTCGGGGGAGGTCTTCAGGACGAATGAACAATCGCGGATGCTGTTTGGGAATTCTCGCCAGCAGGTCTTCCCGCGTGGGCATCGGATAAGGCACGGCGTTGGCCGAAATCGTGAATGACCGCACTTGACTCCACTGGGTTGGACCGCCCTTGCCATGACCGCGGTAACGCCAGAAATACCGACCTGGGCCAAGCGTTCGCGGGGGACAGTGCACGTTCCAAATCACATCTTGGACCCGATAAGCGATATTTTGAAATTCACGATCCCGCGCAACCTCGATCTGCCACTTCTCGACCTCTTTTTGCGGCCGCCAACTGAATGCCGGAGGATCCACCATGGACGTGCTGCCATCTTCCGGCCGATATCCCCACTCGCCCGGCTGAGTTGGCCGCTCATCCAGCTTCAACCCTGCACTTTCTCCGCGCGCCGTACTGAGATAACTGACCACGGCAATTAACAGAGTACAAACAAAAACCAACTTTCGCATGGAACATGCCTCCCTAGCATCGCTTGCTAACACAGACAACTTGCTTGGCCAGTGCTGGAACAACCCGAACAAACGGAGACATCCAATAAACCAATGGCAGGTAGGAATGTTCTAACGGACAGGGACCTTCGTTTCAAGACAACAGCAATACATCACAGGACAAACCGCACACAGTGGCCACGAATCCAAATCATAGCTGGTCACCGCCCATGACCCCTAACTTATCTGCCGGGGGTTCCACTCGTGAACGGTCTGGACAAGCAACGAGACATTACTGACCGGCGTTGAGGGTAACACACCATGGCCTAGGTTAAAGATGTGCCCAGGACGTCCCCGAACACGCTGCAAGATTGCCCGCGCCTCGTGCACGACGAGCTCCTCTGGGCCACACAACACGACAGGGTCCAGATTCCCCTGGATTGCGTAACCGTCCCCTACCACATCCCAGGCATCACCAATGTCGATGCGCCAATCGACACCGATGACGGTCCCCCCGGCCTTTGCCTGGAGTGGAAGCAACATGGGGTTACCTGTCAGGAAATGAATTGCAGGCACGTCGGCGGGAATGGCTTCGAATACTATTTGCGTATAAGGCAAGACAAATTGTTGATAATGTTTTGGGCTTAGGCACCCAGCCCAGCTATCGAAAATCTGAATCGCCTGAACGCCTGCGGTCACCTGCTTTTTAACATAGCGGGCGATCGATCTGGCCATCCGTTCCATTAATTCCCGCCAGGCACCGCTGTCTTCAATCATGAAACATTTTGTCCTTTCAAAAGACCGCGTCGTTCCTCCCTCGATAGCATAAGCCGCTAGGGTGAACGGTGCACCGGCAAACCCAATCAGTGGAATCGTTTTAGGCAAGCCCTCCCGAGCCAGGCGAATGGCCTCAAAAACAAAGTCCAACTCTGCAAGGCGATCTTCCCCCAGCTCTTGAACGCGGTCCACATCTTTGGGGCCGCCAAGATGATTCCGAATGACAGGTCCTTCGCCCGGGCCAAATCGTAGCTCGAAGCCCATCGGCTCGAGGATGGGCAACAAATCGGCGAAGAGGATGGCAGCGTCAAACCCGAAGCGTGCTACCGTGCTAATAGTGATCTCTGCTGCCAGCTCGGGCTTCCGGCATAGTTCGAGAAAAGAATACTTCTCCCGGAGCGCTCGATATTCTGGCAGGTATCGCCCTGCTTGCCGCATCAACCAGATGGGAGTCCGCTCCACGGGCTCCCTCCGCGCTGCCTTCAGGAAGGGACTATCGTACCATGCGGGAGTTTCGACCGCCATCGATTACCACTCTTGTCCTGTGACTTTGAAACGAATCATAGCCCATTGTCGATGAATGTCATCTCAATCTTAACGTGCGTGGTGAGAGGCCGCCACGCCCATTGGTCTACGCTCGCAGGTGCCTAGCTCGCCGTGGGCAGACTTCTTTCGAAGAAGTACGTGCGTTTCATGCCCATGACACAAAACAAAAAGACCGTCCGAAGCTTTATCGTGCTTCGGACGGCCGGTTGTAACCTTTTGTGAAAAGACTCTTCTTCACAACATGGCTGATTTCAGCTCATGCATTGGGTGAAGGGGCAGCCGGCAACGGTGCCGGAGCGGACTTCCCGCCTTTTTCCGCCGGGGCGGCCTCAACGCCACAGCCGCAATCGCTCACTTCGCAGCGAGCCCGGTCGCAACCAAGCAGGTTCCGGAGGAAATTCAGGACAGGACGCTTGGGCTGGCAGCACGGTTCGCAAGCCGCTTCACAAGCAGGCTCACAAGCGGGTTCGCAGGCGGGCTCACAGGCAGGCTTGCAGGCAGGCTCGCAGGCCGGTTTTTCGCAGGCGGCCTCGCAAGCATTGCACTCGGCAGCACCGCACACCGGGCACGCCAGCGCATTTCGAACCCCACGGAGGATTGCCCGAACCGGTTGAGGACGGCAAGGATTTTCGCAGGCAGGCTCGCAAGCGGGTTCGGGAACCGCACACTTCGCCGGTTCGCAGGCCACTTCGCACGCCGGAGCGCAGCGACGGCAAGCAAACAAATCTCGCAACCCTGCAAACAGGTCACACCGCTTCGCCGGGGCGCATTCCTCGCAGGCCGGCTCACAGGCTGGTTTGGCACAAGCCGCACAGCCCTCATCGAGACTGACCATGCGGCCAAACATGTCGGCTCCAAAGCCTCGGCCGCACAACATCGCGCTGATCATCAGCGCTCCCAGAAACAACTTGGTCTTCATTGAACGTGCACTCCTCTGAACTCTGTTTGAGAGACCGTGGCCTTCCAACCTGTCGGCCCCAACCCGAGCACCGCACACGGCCGCTGCGCGACGCGCTCAATCTCGGTCAGTGGGTTCTCCCATGGGTTAGAACCGACTGGGGTGGATTAGGGTCGCAGCGCGGGAAGGTTCGCACGCGTCCCTCAAACCCCAACCAATTGTCGTCAGGACCGTCGAACCAATCCTTGGCTCGAATGATCCCCCTCGGCTCCCTGACGCACCTCTTGCTGACTACGTTGAACTCATGCACCTCACATGGTTCAATGTTGGTAATCGGCAGCCCAAGAGACGCGGCTTGAACACACATGACGCCAGTCACACAAATGGTTTACTCTGCGGTTTAAGCTCCCTTTTCCTTTTCAAAAGGGTACAGAGATGAGATAAACTATGCGGGGTAAAAAGGACGGTTGCTTGTCATTAACTGTTGCCCAATCGTTAGATTTTAACATGCCGGTAAACTTTAACTCTCAGATGGTCAGCTCCCTAGCCCGCAAAGGCATGACTTGCTTCCCATGCTCTTGAAAAAGGAACATCTCGATATGGGTCAAAAGCGTTACTACGTAGTCGATTTCGCTCAGTTGCCTGGTGTTCCATGTCCGTGCGGGACGGCATATCGCGCCCTGGCAGATGTTGACGCATTTCCGGGCACCATCCACCGCACCGAAATCTCAGGGGCTGCCCGCGCCCATTACCATAAACGGCTAACCGAGACGTATTACATTCTCGAGGCAAGGCCCGGTTCCTATTTGGAATTGGATGGTGATACGATTCCCGTACATCCAGGCGTGTGTGTTGTTATTCCGCCGGGGGTGGTGCACCGCATCGTCGGGGACGTCGTCATTCTGAACATTGTGATTCCAAAATTTGATCCCGCGGACGAATACCTTGCAGAACTTCCTTCGGAAGATTGCCGCCGTTGTGGCGATCATGATGGGCCAACCCGGTGATGGCAGTCTGGTCGAACCGCACTTGCACTGGAGATAATAACACTCGCACAATGATCGGGGATTTCGGCCTGTCCCCGGTTAGGTCGCTACCGTTCCTCGGAGCACGTTTCGTAACTCAGCCATCGTCGATCTTTGCCCAAAAAGGGGGCTAAGCATGATCCGCCATCTTGATATGCAAAAAGACCATGGGAACCAACGGACCAGAGGTTTCATTTTCTCGTTTGCATTTGTCGGGATAGTGTGGTTCCTTCAAGCCGCTTCAGTGATTGCTGCTGATTGGCCACAATTGGGCGGTTCTCCAAGCCGTAACGCCGTTGCCATCACGGCTGCTTTGCCCGTGGAATGGAACCTCGGAGCAATTGATCGGGCGACCTGGGAATGGAAAGGTGGCCCTCAAGCTCAAAACATCCTTTGGGTCGCACCGTTGGGAACACAGTCCTATGGCTCGCCAGTCGTGGCGGGCAAGTACGTATTGTGCGGCACCAACAACGGTCGTGGATACCTCGAGCGGTTTCCTAAGGAATGCGACCTGGGCTGTTTGTTGTGCTTTTCCAGAACAGATGGTCGCTTTGTTTGGCAGTATGGAGCCGAAGTGTTGCCAGATTCCAATCAAAATTGGCCCGAACAGGGTCTTTGCTCGACGCCTTTAGTGGAGGGCAATCGGGTGTGGGTCGTGTCCAATCGGGGTTGTGTGGTGTGTCTTGACCTCGAAGGGTTCCATGACGGGGAGAACGATGGCCCCTTTGCGCAGGAATCCAGTACCGGTCCGAACGACGCCGACGTCGTGTGGGAATTCGACATGATTAACCGCCTCGGCGTGTCGCCACGCTACATGACGTCCTCATCTGTCACAGCGGCGGGTGATCTCCTCTTTGTGACAACCTCCCACGGTACTAACGAAAAAGGACAGGTCGTTCACCCGGAAGCCCCCAGTTTTCTTGCTCTTGACAAACATACAGGCGAACTTGTGTGGGCCGATCATTCGCCTGGTGATCGGATCATGGAAGGCCAGTGGTCAAGCCCCGCCTTTGCGGTGATTGGGGACGTCCCCCAGGTCATTTTTGGGGGTGGCGATGGCTGGGTGTATTCCTTTCTTGCAGAGCGCACAGCGACCGGCCAACCTGTGCTCCTTTGGAAATTCGACGCCAACCCGAAAAAGACCAAATACGAAGAGGCCGGCATGGGTGACCGAAATTATTTGGTGGCAGCACCCGTCGTCGCGGAGGGCCGAGTCTATGTCGTGACGGGACGCGATCCACAATGGGGTGAAGGACCTGGCGATCTGTGGTGCATTGATCCAACAAAACGGGGCGACGTGAGTGCCGAGTTAGTTGTGGATGCCTCGGGCAGGATTGTTCCGCCCCGCAGGACTTTTGCCGTCGATGAGACTGCTGGCGAGCAAGTAATCCCCAATCCCAATTCTGCCGTGATCTGGCACTATCGCGGTCAGGACCTCAACAACAACGGCAAGATTGACTTCGAGGAGGAGTTCCATCGCACCATTGGAATGCCCGCGGTCGCCAATGGACTCCTGGTTGTTGGCGACCATTCGGGCGTGGTTCACTGCCTGGATGCCGCAACAGGCAAGGCCTTTTGGACATACGATATGATGGCAAGCATTTGGGGATCGCCCCTCATCGCCGACGGCAAAGTGTATATTGGCGACGAGGATGGCGATGTCGCGGTTTTCGCCCTCTCACGAGAACGTCAACTGTTGGCAGAAAACACCGTAGGGAGTTCGGTCTATACGGTGCCGGCAGCCACCGATGGGGTGTTATACATCGTCAGTCAGCGCCACCTGATGGCGATAAGCCAGAAAAAGCCAGTTCCGTCGTCGGAAGGTCCTTAACTTTACGGATCAGTCATCTTTAATCTTAAGGATCAGTTAGGGGAACGATGGCCACCGCTGCATGACGATGACCGATTTGGCAATTGCTTTACATCCGGAGGGTCGGAGGGAAACGTACGAACGGAACAAAAAATATGGTAAAATGGGGATTTTCGCACTGCCCACGCAGTTGGTACGTCATGACCAGGTCGGTGCTTCGTCTGTGTCTCGTGCTTGGGCTGGCAATGATCTCGTTGGCTATTGCCAGCGTCACTTGTGCCGCGGATTGGTATGTCGCTCCAGATGGGAGGCCAAACAATCAAGGGACACTGGATTTCCCATGGGACTTTGGCTCAGCTTTGGACGGCACACACAAGATTGCCCCTGGAGATACCGTCTGGATCAAGGCTGGTACCTACCGCCACCCAGATCGCTCGCTGAATAGTCCGGGGTTTGTGGTTCGACTTCAGGGTACCGAAGAGAAGCCCATTCACGTGCGCGCAATGCCGGGCCATCGCGTCACGGTTGACGGGGGCTTGAGTGTGGTGGCTCCCAGTGATTACCTGTGGATTTGGGATGTAGAAATTCTTGTCTCAGAAAACTTCACAATGTCCCGAGAAATCAACGAACCGGGATCGCATCCCCAAAGCTACGGAAGACCTTGGGGTGGGTTAAACATTCATGCGGGGAAGGGGTGTAAATACATCAATCTGGTTATTCACGACAACGCCCAAGGCGTTAGTTTCTGGCGCGGGGCAACGGATAGCGAACTCTATGGATGCATCATCTACGACAACGGGTGGAAGGCCCCCGACCGTGGCCACGGACACGCTATTTACACTCAGAATGAGCTGGGAGTAAAAACAATTGCCGACTGCATCATGACAGGCGGCTACGGCTACACCATGCACGCCTACGGTTCAGAAAATGCGTATGTCGATCATTATCTTGTAGTGGGTAATATCGCGTACGATGGCGGAACATTTCTCATCGGCGGTGGTCGCCCCAGCAAAGGAATCCGCGTCCACGATAACATCCTCTACAACGTTAGCCTGCAACTCGGTTATTCGGCACCGTACAACGAGGATTGTGAGGTCCTCAATAACCTTATCATTTACGGTGGGCTTGCTATCAATCGTTTTCGATCGGTGCGCGAGGAAGGTAACGTCATTGTTCCTCGCGGGACCAAATCGGCTCCGCCCACTCCCCAAGTGTTTGTCCGCCCAAACCTGTACGATCCCAACCGTGGCCACGTTGTTGTTATCAATTGGTCGAAAAGCACAGAAGTGGAAATTCCGCTAGGTAAGCTGGCAAAGCGCGGCTACCGCTATGGCTTGTACGATCCCCGACATCTTTTTGACCCACCAGCTCTTGAAGGCCGCATCGACGGGGACACAATTCGCGTGCCCCTTTCGGGTGACTTCGCGGTGTGGGTGTTGAAGGTAGAGGAAACCAAATAACCGCGCTGCAACAGTTGCTGGAACAATCGCCGAATCACTGAAGTTCGGCCAGTCGCATCAGTTCATCCGGTTTGAGGATTTGCAATTGGGCACGCGATAAGTGTCTTATCAGACCGCGCGTTTCCAAGCGACGGAGCGTCCGCGAAAGGGTTTCACTTGTCAAGTCTAACTGCGCCGCAAGATGCCGCTTGAGACCTGGGAGCTTGACGGTGTTCTGCTTTCCATCCAATTGGCGGATCAAAAACCGGGCCACACGACCGGTGGCGTCACGAAGCGTCAAGTCTTCCACTAAATCGACCAATCGACGTACCCAGACGCACAGTCCGACCAACATCTGCCGACAAAGGTCGTGATCTTCCATGATGAGCCGTTGTAACGCGTCCATGGGCAGAAATGCGCACGTAGTGGCACTGACAGCCTCCGCCGAGGCCGGACAGTTGAATTGTCCTAGGGCAGCGACCTCGGCAAAGGTTTCCCCTGGACCAACCAAATGGAGGATCTTCTCCTGACCTTGCGATCCCCGTTTGAAGACCCGCACGAGCCCGTTGCCCACAATATACATCCCTGGACATGGTTGACCTTCGAGGAAAATGGTTTGCCCTTTTCGAAAGCGTACCAGACGGGCCACAGCAAACAGCCGGCGAAAGCCTGTCTCGTCAACCTCGCTAAAGAGCGGGCAACTTTGCAGGATATCTAACACCGTCAGTTCCATACCGTTCCTCGTGGGCAATTTTTGGGAAAACTTGATCTACGTCAAAAACCTTTCGCGCCCCAGACGGTATTATAGTGTTGACCGATCGATGACGTGACTGATTCGGAGTGGCTTACCCGAACGTGTGAAGTCGCAAGACGAGACTGAGTTAAGACTCTTACCGTTATCAAGTCACGATTCTGTATCAGGACGAACACGGTCACTAGTGGTCGGAGCATCGATGTTACGAAGCCCGAGAGGCAGTTTTTGGAAAGCCCTTTGAAAAGGAGAGAATGCAATGTTTTGTAACCAGTGCGAACAGACAGCCAATTGCACAGGTTGTGTCATTAGCCCAGGTGTCTGTGGCAAAAACGAGGACGTACAGTCGCTTCAAGAGACCCTGCTGTATGGGTTGAAAGGCATGGCGGCTTACGCCCATCATGCGCGGCGATTAGGAATGGTCGATGAAGCTGTGGACAGCTTCATGGAGGAGGCCCTGTTTGCCACCATGACAAACGTTAATTTTGACCTGGACAGCCTGTTTGAGCTTGTGCTGGAGTGTGGCCGCCATAATTTGCGAGTCATGGAAATGCTCGATGAGGGTCACGTCAAGCGGTATGGGCAACCGTCGCCTAGCCTGGTCAAAGAAGGGACCCAGGCAGGGCCGGGGATCCTCATTACGGGCCACGACCTGCGTGATCTGGAGGAACTGCTTGCCCAATGCGAGGGTACGCCGGTGAAGGTCTATACTCACGGGGAAATGCTCCCTGCCCATATGTACCCCAAGTTGCGCGAGCACCCTAACTTGGCAGGTCATTACGGCGGGGCCTGGCAGAAACAGCGTCGCGAATTTGACGAGTTTTCTGGTCCCATTGTGGCGACAACTAACTGCATCCTGATTCCCAAGGAGAGTTACAAAGATCGGGTTTTCACTACGCGGGTCACAGCCGTTCCAGGGGGAGTCCGGCTTAAGGATGGCGATTTTTCGCCCGTGATCAAGAAGGCTCTCGAGTGCCCGCCCCTTCCGGACAACATTGTCCGCACAAGCACGGTCGGCTTCCATCACAACGTCATCCTCGGATTAGCTGATACGATCGTGCAGGCCGTGAAAAATGGTGAAATCAGCCGCTTCTTCGTCATTGGCGGGTGCGATGGTGCTGAAGTGGGGCGAAACTACTTTAGCGACTTTGCAAGGCTAACACCGCCAAACTCGTTCATTCTGACGTTGGGTTGCGGAAAGTATCGGATTCGGGAATATGACTACGGCACGTTGCTCGGGTTGCCCCGTCTGCTGGATATGGGACAATGCAACAACGCCTATGGAGCCATTAAGGTCGCACTGGGGCTTGCGGAGGCCTTCGGTTGTTCCGTGAACGACCTACCGCTGACTTTGGTCGTCTCGTGGTTTGAGCAAAAGGCTGTGGCCGTCCTTTTGACCCTGCTGTACCTGGGCGTTAAGGGAATTACCATCGGCCCGAAGCCGCCGGCCTTTATCACACCGAAGGTGTTCAAGATTCTGCAAGAGAAGTACGATCTTCGGCTCATTGGAAGCAGTGCGGAAGAGGACCTCAAGCGAGTCTTGGCAGCATAAAGATTGGCTGGCGTCATTGGCCTACAGCACACCGCTGTGCCAAGGAACTCAGCAAGCTGGTACAACATCGGCCTTCGCCTAAATAGGCAGTTGAGTGACAAGTCTCATTGAGTTAGAATCTGCTGTGATTGCCGGGGCCACTTGCGATACAACTTCTCGGTGAGTGGCCCTTGGCGTGTTTTCGAAGGTCTCTTAATCGAGGGAAAAGACGGTGAATCAAGCGATGCAAGCCGCGATCGCCTCCAGTCGTCAGTTCATCCGGGCACTTCTTCGGTTGGCATGGTTTCCGCCAGGTTTGCGATTGCTCATGTTCGCAGTCTTCGGTGTTTGCGTGGGTCTCGGGGCCTTGGCGGTTCACACATCTCGGGCACCATCCTATTTAAGCGATGAACCCGAGGTGTGCGTAAACTGTCACGTCATGCGTCCTGAATACGTCAGTTGGCGTCACAGCAGCCATGCGGAGGTGGCCCATTGTAACGATTGCCACGTTCCTCACGATTCGTTTGTAAATCATTGGCTATTCAAAGCACGGGACGGCCTGTGGCACGCAACGGTTTTTACCATGCGGTGGGAACCCCAGGTCATCCATCTGTCTGAGCGAGCAGTGCCTGTGGTGGAATCAAATTGCCGGCGTTGTCATGAGCGGCTTGTCGCCTGCACATCACTTCGTGAACACACCGCAGGCGATCTTCGCTGTTGGGACTGCCATGGGGATGTGCCCCATGGGGAAACACGCGGACTGGCAAGTTCCCCGGGGTACCTCGATCCCAGCTTGCCTCCGGTGGGTCCACGATCGAAAGGCGTCACAATCGGCGGGCGACCTCCGCGATAGGCTTTTTGCAAGAAAGAGCGTAAACTTGCCTCAATTGACGAAGAATCCGTGATTTATTAACTGCGAGAAGACACATTTCGCTGCGAGGGATGTAAAACCATGAGCGAAGCAAAGGGTCGTCAAGAAAACAGCTTGATGTGGATTGGTTGGGCGGTGTTCTTTGTCCTGCTTATTATCACCTTTGCCTTGGGACTACTTGTCTCATCCATTGTGACACGGCGCAAAGAAGCCATCCCTTTGCCCCTACCGCGTCCCATCGCGCGTTGGGAGTCGGACAGTCGCAAATGGGCCGATGCTTTTCCGCGAGAATACGATCGCTATCGGATGATGATGGAATCTTCTACGAAAACGAAATACGGGGGTGCCTTCCCCCGCGATTACTTGGAGGAGACTCCAGCCAATGTGATCCTCTTCGCCGGTTACGCCTTTGCCAAAGACTATCTTCAAGCCCGCGGACATGTCTACGCTATCCACGACGTGACTCACACAAAGCGAGTCAATGAAAAGACGCCGGCAACATGTTGGACCTGCAAAAGCACGGACGTCCCCCGGATTTTGGCGGAGATGTCTCCAGCGGAATTTTACAAGCAGCCGTTCTCGGCTTTCAAAGATCAAATCACTCATCCCATTGGCTGCCTCGATTGTCATGACCCAACCACCATGCGGTTGACCATTACGCGACCCGCGCTTCGCGAGGCGCTACAAAGACAAGGACGTGATCTGGAAAATATCCCCCATCAGGAAATGCGAACGCTGGTGTGTGCCCAGTGCCATGTGGAGTACTACTTCAAAGGCGAGGGTAAATACTTAACATTTCCGTGGGATAAAGGCTTCCGCATCGAAGAGATCGAATCTTATTACGATGAGGCCGAGTTCAGCGACTGGACGCATGCGATTAGCCAGGCGCCGATGGTCAAGTTACAACATCCCGATTACGAAGTGTATCTCACCGGGATTCATGCCTACCGAAACATAGCCTGTGCCGACTGCCACATGCCTTATCGCAGCGAAGGCGGCGTGAAATTCACCGACCATTATATCCAGAGTCCCCTGCTCAACATCGCCAATTCCTGCGCCGTGTGCCACCGTTGGAGTGAAGAAGAGATTCGTCAGCGGGTGGAAAGCATTCAAGACAAGACGAAAGAGGTACGTCAGCGGGTCGAGGAGACCCTTTGCAAGGCCCATTTCGAGGTCGCCGCCGCCCGGCAGGCTGGGGCCACAGACGACGAGCTGCAAAACCCGCGGCAATTGATCCGCAAGGCCCAACTTCGATGGGATTTTGTGGCAGCAAACAACGGAATGGGTTTCCATTCACCGGGTGAATGTCTGCGAATCCTGGCCGCCGCCTTGGACCTGGCAAGCCAGGCAAGAACGGAATTGGCTCGGATCCTTGCCACGCATGGCGTGATTAAACCCATCATCTATCCCGACATCTCCACCAAGACCGCCGCCCAACAGGTGGAGCAAAGCTTCGTCAACGGCAACCCACCCAACCTATTGCCGAAATGATCGCACGCGCGACTTGGCTAGGCGAAACATTAACCTCCTGGCTTGGTCGCAGGCTGCGAGGTGTTTGATGCACGACAGGTTACGAATTACGCCGTTTTCGCCACTTTTCCGCTCTTTTTTGACGAAA
>JAKPII010000042.1 GCA_029549885.1 Planctomycetota bacterium | reverse complement strand
TGCATAGTGCGTTTGTCCATCATCCCGTATTCTCCGAGGAGGAATCCATTATCTGATGTGAAAATCACGATCGTCCGATCAAACTGACCGGTTGCCTTTAGAGTTGCTACGATTTCGCCCACACTGTCATCCACCGATTTGATGGTGGCGAGATAGGCCCGGACCATCCGGGCAAAATCCTGCTGGGCCTCGGGACGCGTATCGGGGAACTTTTCCCGAAAACCGAACAATGGTCCGTAAATGCCGTGCCACGTCACCAGTCGCTCCTTGACCCAATCTGGTTTGCCCTCCAGTTGAAACGCGCTGGGAGGATAAGGGATATCAATGTCGTCAAAGATGTGTTCATATTTGGGTTCGGGGGTAAACGGCGTGTGGGGAGCCTTGTGGCCGATCATCAGCAGGAATGGCTTGGAACGGGGCTTTTTCAGCCAATCGACAGCCAGCTCCGTGATACGATGGGTGTAATACCCGGATAGCATGACCCGCTGGCCGTTGATGTTAAACTCGTTGTCAAAGTATTTCCCTTGTCCCTTATGGCTAGCCCAGTAATCGAAACCCGGTCGCGGTGCGTCATTGTCTTCTCCCATGTGCCACTTGCCGATGTAGGCGGTTTCGTAACCCGCTGCCTGGAGCTGCTTCGGTAAACTTGGGAGGTCATCGGGGAACTCGGTAAAGTTGTCGATCACCCCGTGGGAGTGGGCGTACAAGCCCGAGATTGAAGATGCGCGGCTGGGCGAACACAACGAGGTGGTCACAAAGGCATTGATAAATCGTGCTCCTTCCTGAGCCAGTTGATCGCAGTGGGGTGTTTTCAAAAAAGGATGCCCCGCACAGCTTAGGGCGTCGTATCGTTGATCATCGGTCACGATATAGACGACATTCGGCCGAGGTGCCGCATCGGCCATGGTAGTCAACGCCAGGAGGGTTATGAGCACGGTCGTCATGGTTGCGTTCTCCAGCAAAAATCGTGACAGGGAAAGAAGTTACCCAATATGACTTGGACAACGATGTAATCCGTCGCAAGTCAAGGACGCCACCGACGGTTACGTCGTTTGATTGACGCCCACCATCGTTTGGATTATCTTCAATGCGTTGCCGCAACGCAATGTGTTGCCAGTTCTCTCAATGGCCATGTGATGGTGCCGTCCGGTTGTATCCAAACGTTCAGAAGGAGAAGGACCATGAGTTTGCAGAGGATCGGCCAAAGGTCAAGGACCTCATTGACTGGGCAGAACCGCCGTGATTTCCTGAAGACCTCGGCGACTGCTACGGCCGCCGCGCTCACGACGACCTCGTTAGCCCGCTTTGTCCACGCTGCGGAGAATAACCTCATTCAGGTTGCCCTTATTGGTTGTGGTGGCCGAGGAACCGGGGCCGCCGCGAACGCCCTCTCCACTCAGGGTCCCATTAAGCTTGTGGCCATGGCCGATGTGTTTCAAGATCGGCTCAACGCGAGCCTCAATAATCTGAAGAATAGCTTCGGGGACAAAGTTGACGTTCCGCCGGAGCGCCAATTTCTGGGCCTTGACGCCTACAAGAAGGCGATCGAGGCGTTGAATCCGGGCGACCTTGTCCTTTTGGCCACTCCTCCAGCATTTCGACCGATTCACCTAGAATTCGCTGTGGAAAAAGGCCGACATGTCTTCATGGAGAAGTCATTCGCCGTGGATGGGCCGGGAATTCGCCGAGTACTCGCGGCGGGCAAGGTCGCCGAGCAGAAGAATCTCAAGATCGCTGGGGGCTTGATGAGCCGCCACAGTCTGCCGTTGGAACAGATCATTGAACGAATCCATGACGGGGCTCTTGGAAACGTGATTTCGGTCTGGGCCTATCGGATGCATGGCCCGGTTGGATTCCGCCGTCGTCAGCCGGGAGAGAGTGAGCTAGCGCACCAGATTCGCAACTATAGCTGTTTCACCTGGTTGAACGGTAGTTTCATTGTGGATTGGCTCATCCACAATATTGACGTGGCTTGTTGGGTCAAAGGTGATTGGCCCGTCTCCTGCCAAGGTCAGGGAGGACGGCAGGTCCGTAATGAGCCTGACCAGCTTTTCGACCACTATGCCGCAGAGTACACCTTTGCCGATGGAACACGCATGTTTGCCCAAGCACGACACATGGCCAATTGCTGGGGATTTTGGGGAGTTGTTGTGCATGGGGCCACGGGCTCTGCTGTGCTCGGAGAAGGGATTGCCGACCCGCGGATGTACAAAGGATACAAGCGAGTCGCGGAGGATGAGATTTGGAAGTACGAAGGTCCACCGTGTAATCCCTATCAACGGGAACTCGATCTGCTTGTCGATGCTATCCGCAACGATAAGCCCTACAACGAGACGGAACGCTGTGCCAAGTCGTGCTTAGCAGCGATCTTGGGCCGGATGGCCGTTGAGTCGGGCCAAGAGGTGACATGGGAAGAAGCCTTACAATCTGAGCTTTCGCTGGCTCCTGGTATCGACACTTGGAAGAGTCTTGACGATCCAGCGCCCGTTCAACCCGATGAGAACGGGAGATACCCCATCGCCATGCC
Source organism: Planctomycetota bacterium (assembly GCA_029549885.1). Taxonomy (GTDB): domain Bacteria; phylum Planctomycetota; class Planctomycetia; order Pirellulales; family Thermoguttaceae; genus Thermogutta. The sequence goes on along the minus strand of JAKPII010000042.1, from coordinate 2,891 downwards.
GGGCTTCACAAAGGCTTTTTAAAGACGCTACATTAATTTGGTAGTAGCACGCGTCACGAAACCCGGGAGACGGTTGGGGATGTTTCTTCGCGGGAAAGTAGCGCTATTTGCGCTGGCCCAGCTCGTTTTTGCCGAACGTGCGACGAATACAGTTCTTGAAGCGGAAAACCCCGGGGTTGATTGTCGGCCCGGGGTTCTCTTTAGTTTTGGGAAGCGGTAGATCATCCGGAATACAAAACGATGCTTCGCACAGATGAGATTCTTTCGACGATTCGGATGCTCCATGCCGAGCATCTGGACGTACGTGCGGTTACATTGGCGCTCAACGTGGAAGACTGTGCAGCCCCCAATGTTGACCACATGTGCCGTAAATTGAGGGACAAGATTACCTCACGGGCGGCACGACTGGTGGAGATTTGCGATCGTGTGGGGGCCAAGTACGGGATTCCGGTGGTGAATAAACGGCTGGCAATCTCACCCGTTTCGACACTTCTCGCCGGACACGGGAAAGGGGCGGCTCTCCAGGTAGCAAAAACCCTTGATGCCACGGCCACGGCGTGTGGAGTTGACTTCCTTGGGGGTTTTACGGCCCTCGTTCACAAAGGCATCTCGCCAGGGGATCAGGTAGTGATGGAAAGCCTACCGGAGGTCCTAGCGAGCACACAGAGGGTATGTGCCTCGGTCAACGTGGCCTCGCGGAAGGCTGGGATCAATATGGATGCCGTCCGAGAAATGGGTTTTATCATCCATCGAACGGCACAACTGACAGCCGACCGCAAAGGCTTTGGATGTGCCAAACTCGTTGTGTTCGCTAACATCCCTGAGGATAACCCCTTCATGGCGGGTGCCTACATGGGGGCAGGCGAGCCAGAAGCAACTGTTAATATTGGCGTATCGGGGCCCGGTGTTGTTGGTAGTGCCCTCAAACGACGCCTCGAACGCGGCGACAAAGTCACGCTGGGGGATCTTGCTGAGGAAATCAAGATTACAAGCTTCCGTGTTACCCGGGTGGGAGAGCTTATTGGCCGCGAGGTGGCCGCAGAACTCGGCGTCGCCTTTGGGATTGTGGACCTCTCTCTGGCTCCGACACCGACGGTGGGTGACAGTATCGGCGAAATCATCAAGACCCTGGGGATCGAAAAAATCGGGGCCCCGGGCTCAACAGCGGCGGTCGCCATGCTCAATGATGCCGTGAAAAAGGGGGGACTTTTTGCCTCCAGCTCGGTCGGCGGATTGAGCGGGGCCTTTATCCCCGTTAGTGAGGATGCCGCTCTTGCCCAAGCTGTCGGGGCGGGACATCTCGTCTTAGAGAAGCTCGAAGCCATGACGTCCGTATGTTCCGTCGGGCTTGACATGATTGCCATCCCGGGAGACACACCGCCAGAAACGATCGCCGCCCTGATTGCCGACGAAATGGCAATCGGCGTCATCAATGACAAGACGACAGCTTGCCGATTGATCCCGGTGCCGGGCGCCGTGGCGGGCGAGTGGGTCGATTTTGGCGGGCTGTTCGGTGCTGCTCCCGTTATCGAAGTTCGTAATTCCGGGGCCTCCGCGGCCTTCATCCGGTTTGGGGGACGTATCCCCGCCCCACTTCAGTCACTTGGGAATTAAGACAATTTAGGGCAAAGCAGTCGGTAGCGACTGGTGGCGCAGGACCTGTTTCAGGAACACAGCCTGCACCGCACCTCGCGTTTGCGGCCTACGTCTAGGATCACGAGACCCCTTGGAACGAGAATGCCTTGAGGTCTTCGGCAATCAACTTCAGTTGGCGCTGGAGATCGTCTCGTGCTTGACGCAAATCGCCAAGGGCCGAGGGCGGTAGATAACCGAAAACATAGAACTTACATTTCGGCTCCGTGCCTGAAGGCCGGATGGCCACGCGATTGTCGCCCTTTTCGTCTAGGTGCAGGAGTACGACGTTTCCTCGGCGGGCTGCGGCCATGGCGTATTCCCACTCTTGGCTTGGATCAACGCCAATCGGCTGATTGAGATCATGAACAGAGACAACTCTTTGCCCGCCAAGCTCTTTGGGTGGGTTTGTCCGGAACTTCTGCATTAAATCCTTCATAAGCTGCATGCCGCGCTCACCCGGCAGGTCAATAGAGAAGGCCATTTCCTCGTGGAGTCCATGCTCTCGGAATAGTTCCTCCAATCGCCCCACAAGTGTCTGACCGCGGGCTTTTAATTCGGCGGCCAGTTCGCAAAGGACCATGGCAGCAACCGCACCATCTTTGTCGCGGGCATGATCACCGATCAAAAAACCGTAGGACTCTTCGGCCCCAATCAGAAACCGATCGGGCCCTTCATAATCCATCACGCCGCCGATCCATTTGAAGCCCACCATCAGATCATCAATGACACGGACGCCGGCCTTTCGCGCAATCCGCCCCAGCAATCGGGTAGTCACCAGCGTCTGCACGACATAGTGCTGAGGCGTCAGCTGGCCAGCTTCCTGGGCCTTTCTGATCACATAGTCCGTCAAAAGTGACCCGATCTGGTTACCGGTCAATGTCGTCCATGCTGCGTTCCGCTCGTACGTCTCCGGGACGGCGCAGCCCAGCCGGTCGCAATCCGGATCCGTGGCCAGGGCGATGTCGGCCCCAATTTCTTTCGCTCGGGCAATGAGTGGTTCAAAAACCTTCTTGTTTTCGGGATTGGCCACATGATTGGGGACGTTGGGGAAATCCCCGCTGGGCTCGGCGTGGGGGCCAAAAACCTCGATCTGGGCAAATCCGGCATTTTTCAACGCCGGCAGGACCGCCGTCGTCCCTACCCCATGCAAAGGCGAGTAAAGGATGCTCAAATTGCGAGGACCCTCATGCGATTGCCGCCGAAGGCCCTCAAAATAGGCAGCATCGACCTCATCCTGGCAGAAAACGACCTGGCCA
>JAKPII010000039.1 GCA_029549885.1 Planctomycetota bacterium | reverse complement strand
GGTCACCGTTCGCGTGGAAATGCTTGTGGAGGTGGCGGGGAAAAGATTTCGGCCAGAGCCTCAGACTGTCCGGCAGGGCTTTCATGGGGAACTGCTGACCTCCGATTCAAAAATCAAGGACCTTGGATCGACGGAGGTGATCGTTCAAGGTCGATCGATTACATGCCAAGTCTTGGAAGTCGAAACCGTCAACGCAGGCGTTCGGACTCTCAGCAAGATTACGTATTCACCGACGGTTGCTCCTTACGTAATCCAACGGGATTCGATTCGCACCGAGTTGGCAGGAAATCGGATCCTCGAATCAAGCCATATGGAGGTGACGATCTTGGATGTTCCCTGTCGGGTCGGACTACGGGTCCTTTCAGCAGCTCAGACTCGGACAGTCCAAACATTTCCGCGCGGCTCGGTCGTCACGCTCTCTTTAGTGTCCGGGGATGTGCCCGGCGGTGTGGTATGTCAGACGACTAAGGAGACAGACGACACAAGAAAGCTCGTGCGGCGCACGACACTGGAGCTGGTGGATTTTGGTCTTCGCCCAGGGCTCAGATACAGCGGCGGCCTACGTTGGCGTTTATTGCCGCGCGAAGTTTACAAGCTTCCCCAGGAGTGGATCCAACCCGGGTTACTGCCAGAAACCCAAGGTATCACCTGGCCTGCCATACAGGCCAATGAAGGATAGCCCCACCGATTGCCAATGACCCGCTTCACCGGGGGCCAAGCAAACCACGGACGGTAGTTTGCGCCAGCGGAGGGTGTTTCCCAGCATCTCTCCTATTGGCCGGAGTGGAGATTCACACGCCGCTTGCCTACTACGTGTTGTCTGTCCTACGCTCTGTTTCACCCCGACGTCCTTGTCATCTCGATTTGCTTGTTCAATACTAAAACATTCCCCAGAAAACACACACGACACGCACGGGTCAATGGAGGCCACCCATGTTTGCCCATGAAAAGATCATCGGTCATGCAATCACTTTTGACGATGTCTTGCTCGTCCCTGGCTACAGTGAAGTGGTTCCGGCAGAAGTTGACGTCAGCACGCAACTGACGCCGAGGATCCGTCTTCGCATCCCCATCTTGAGCTCGCCCATGGACACCGTGACTGAAAGCGCTATGGCGATTGCGCTTGCCCAGGAAGGGGGGATCGGCATCATCCACAAGAACATGTCAATTGCGCGTCAAACGGCAGAGGTGGAGAAGGTCAAACGAACGGCGAACGGGATCATTGATAACCCGGCCACGCTCCCGCCTACCGCCTCGGCGGCAGAGGCTCGAGAGTTGATGGACCAACTCAATGTCTCGGGTATTCCGATTGTGCTTCCCGACCGGAAGCTTGTCGGGATTGTCACCCGCCGAGACCTCAGGTTTCTCGGCAACCTCAATGTGCCGGTCTCGGAAGTTATGACGAAGGAGAACCTTGTAACGGCCACGGGAACTATAACGCTCAGCGAAGCTGAAAAAATCCTAATGGGGAAAAAGGTGGAGAAACTTCTGCTGGTTGACGAAGATTTTAGACTGACGGGACTTATAACGATCAAGGACATCGACAACCAGCGGCGTTTCCCCAACGCTTGCAAGGATGAATATGGGCGGCTCCGCGTGGGGGCGGCCGTGGGTGTCCATGACTACCAGCGAGCAGAGAGTTTAATTAAGACGGGAGTTGACGTCCTATGTGTCGATAGTGCTCACGGTCATTCGGCCAACGTGCTCGAGACAGTCCGTGAGCTCAAGCGTCAATTTAGCGGCCATAACGTGGATATAATCGCGGGCAACGTTGCCACCTACGAAGGCGCCCGGGCGGTGATCGAGGCTGGGGCCGATGCCGTCAAGGTGGGGATTGGTCCTGGATCAATTTGCACCACACGAGTGGTAACGGGCGTGGGAGTCCCTCAAATCACTGCGATCATGGCGGCTGTTGAGGCTGCCAAGGCAACGGGAACCCCAGTGATCGCTGACGGAGGAATTCGGTATTCAGGGGATATCACGAAAGCGATTGCCGCCGGGGCGCATGCAGTGATGCTCGGAGGGCTCTTGGCAGGGCTCGATGAAAGTCCAGGCCAGAGGATCCTATATCGCGGGAGGGTGTACAAGGCATATCGGGGAATGGGTTCCCTGGGAGCCATGGTTCATGGATCAAGCGAACGATATCGGCAGGGAGATGCCCACCAGCCAGAGAAATTGGTTCCCGAAGGCGTCGAAGGCCGGGTGCCTTATCGGGGTCCCCTTGGACCGTTTGTTTATCAGTTGGTTGGTGGCCTGAAAGCAGGGATGGGTTATTGCGGTGCCCGAAATATCGAGGAGCTTCGCACAAAAGCCCGGTTCATTCAGGTCTCGGTTGCTGGGGTTAGGGAGAGTCATCCCCATGACATCACGATCACGCAGGAAGCGCCCAACTACACCGTTGATTACGCCGGCGAGGAACACTGATTCAAACCCCTTTTCGCGGAAGTCACCCTTCTTCCGCGTAGTTTCTCGGTGTGTTGGTTTGATCATCGTTTTTCAGTGCTTGTGCCCCTTGGTCGAGATTGGGGCCTCTGAATGGACAGCCCGACGGAAGCCAACCGGAGAAAGACGACAAGCCATAGCAACTTTCCCATCGTCTTCTAAGCAAGTTGTTCTTACTTCGCACGAAGCCGTGGCATCGACTGCAAGTTCCGACGGGTTACAGTGGCTTCCACCGCAACCGTCTCCGGTCAACTCCGTGACAACGCCTCTTTCTCCCGTGATGCAGCTTTCACCAACACCCCAACTACCGGCGATCACAAACTCCACATCCGCTGACTCGGAGACAGAGAGTCTTGCAGTGGCATTAGAGGCCCCCATTGTTGATGAAACAAACCCAGCACCCGTCGATGACCCCATGCAGGACCCGTTTGGGGACTCGACGCAGGTGAAGTCTGCCCCACTTCCCCAGCACCTGGCGCCATCTTCGCCACCGCAGATGCTAAGCCAGGGCAATCGACCTGAACCACTGGAGGTATTGCCCACCCCGCCGCCTTTGATATCTCAAGCGGCGCCAACGCAGCGTGGACCAGTCACGACGGAGGTCCTTTCACAGGGTCCGGGCGAGGCATCGAAATCAACTGAAACCCGGCAGACCCAGAAAACTCCGCAAGAACTCTTAGAAGGTATTCCCCCTGCACCGGTAGACACCCGACCGATGGAGGAACAACTCGCTCAAACCCCGCCCCTGAAACCTGACGAGTGCCCACCTTTTGGACGGATGCGAAAAATTAGCGAGATCACGAACGATATTTCGGCGAAACCTGGCAAGTTCCCTACAGAGTGCCCGCTGCAAGAGGGAGAATTTACCCCTCGTCAATGGGAACCCATTGTGTTTACTTGGAAGGCCTCCGGTCTTTGCCACAAGCCGCTATATTTCGAACACGCGGCCATGGAGCGGTACGGCCATAACCTGGGGCCCATCCTCCAATATGCCGAGGCGGGCACACATTTCTTCCTGACCATTCCTATCCTGCCCTACAAGATGGGTCTGAACCCTCCGGATGAGTGTATCTATCCGCTAGGCTACTACAGGCCGGGGAGCTGCGCTCCGTGGATTATCGATCCCTTCCCACTGAGCGTCCGGGCAGGGCTGGCCGAAGCTGGCCTCTGGACCGGGATGGTCTTCCTCATCCCGTGAAAGGCTGCCATTAGCCTCGCGCAGACGCCATTTGTCGCGGACGTTGCCCGTAAAATAGCGACATCACGAAGCGAGAATCACTCGCTAAACTGACACTGGCCGCTACAACAGGGATTAGGAGTTCCGCAGGGTGGCAACTGCTGTCTTTCCGCACTCTTCACAGAGACGGATGGCGTACTTAAGAGCTTGGTTAACTCCGTCGAGCCACACTTCGGGCATTTCGCCGGCTCATTGCCCCGGACGAGATATTCGAACTGATTATGACATTTTGGACATTCATATTCGTAGATTGGCATAGCTCGTTTCACTCCTTGTAGCGAACCCTTTGGGCCACATTCATCTGTTCGGGAAATCACTCCAGCGGCGTCCCGGTCTTCGGGAACATATATGCTCGGTTGGCGTCTTGGCAATTCGAAAGCCCTGACCAATAATCGCGCCTTGTCGCCAGCCAGCCTCCGGCACACGGACCTTCCCATTACGAAAATGCTCGAGGCCAGCCGGAATTCTGTGGCGCCGTGCCACGGCTTGGCCTTTTTTCCCTTGCCCTGTGCTGTTTCTCGAACACATAGGTTTATAGCTTACCGTACCGTTTTTTGATGCGGAAAGATCTCCGCAAGTTACAAGGGAGCACACCCGAACGAAGTCTCTGCCCCTATAGCCCTCGGGCCGGGGCGAGCGTGTCTTTTACTGAAGCCCCATCACCTTGCTGTTCAAGCTTGATGCTCATCACATCGAGAGGTCAACAATCGCAGGATGACGTTCTCTTCATCGACTCGGCATTCAATATGCCCTGGCAGGTGAATGGAGGTGTCGCTCCCCGGCTTTGAGGGGGAGGATGTCACGAAACGACACATGGCCAAAATGTGTTTTCGACTCAGGTCCCGCATTGGCCACTGCTGCGACCGCCAGAGTTCGACCAAAAGCCCCTGGATGAGGAAGGGGTCCAAGCGGGCAAGTTTCCCGCGGTCGATGACCACAAGATTCTTGGCTCTGGATTTAACACACGCGTCAATAGCTAACTCGACTTGACGTTGGATGAAACCCCACGTTTCCTGAGCCACCTCGCCCAGTTTTAGGACCCCATCAATGGCAGCCGGGTGTACCTGGAGAGCCGCCGGAATCACTAAGTGGCGTACTCGATTGCGGGCAAAGGTGAGCGAGTCGTTCGTTCGATCTTCCCGGTAAGTCTCTCCTAGTTCGTGAAGGTAGTCCAATAGCTCCCGTCGCCTAAAGTTCAAAAGAGGACGAACCAGGGCTGCTGGACCAAAGGGGCGGCTCCGCGGAATGCCCCTTAACCCGTGCAACCCTGTACCACGAAACAAGCGGTAAAGAATCGTCTCGGCTTGGTCGTCGGCGGTATGGGCGGTGAGAACAAATCTCGTGCCTTCCTGCTCTGCAAATTCCCGTAGACAGCCGTAACGAAGCCGCCGTGCCGCCTCTTCAAGGCCATCCCCGCCCCCGCTGGGTGGATCCACAGCTCGCATGACGAGTTTGACGCCCAATCTGTGGCAGAGTTCGGCCACAAATTCGGCATCCAGTTCCGAATCGTGTCCGCGCAATCTGTGGTTAACATGGCCGACGACAATCTGCTCTCGTGGTCCGCCGCACCGCAGGAGCAGATGGAGAAGAGCCACACTATCCGGCCCCCCGGAGACGGCAACCAGAGTCCGGCACCCCGCCCACCCATGTAGGGGGAAAGAGGCGAGAAATCGCTCTTCAAGACAGCTAATTATGTTGTTTTTCGACACGAGAACGAAATTGCTTTTGGCAGACAACGACAGGAAACTGGCAAATCGAAAGAAGTTTCGGAAAATGAAGATACGGTTGGTCGGAAATCTCAGGTTGCGGCTATGGCATTATGCGTATATCATAATATCGTAAGCGTGCTTGTTTCGAGGCATAACAACCCCTCGAACCAGCCGAATCGTGATTTAGGGACTTGATGTATTTTACTACGGGTAGTAAAGGCCTGAGATTCCGAGGTATTTGGGAACTCAGAGGAAGAAGCCGTTTGTGTTAAGCGCGATGGCTTGACAGGCTTTCGTTGGTCGACGCTCTCGACAAGCGAAAGTCTGTTGCACCGTGAGACTGGTGTATGGTTGAAGCTGCCTTGTTGGTCTTCGGTTTTTTGTCCCTGCTTTGGGTGGTACGCATCCCCAGGGCTGGTGGCCAAGCGGTTCACCTAGAGCCGGCTTGGTACTTCTGGGATGCATATTCACTCGTCGGGATATCGAGTGCCATTCGATCGCGGAACCGCAGCATGGTCTTCTGGCCGTTGGTCTCGAAGAGACGTGGGGAGGTACCTCTCCTTCGAAGGCTCTTGGGGCCAATTGAGGAAAATGTCAGGCCGGAAGGAACGGAGGTCTTACCATGCTCGGCCACGGGTTCGACACATCCTTCCGCCAGTGGGGCGAAGCCGTTGGCTTTGGCATCCCGCGGTGGGGACGGCTTCTCACTCGGTTTGTGCTCACATGGGTTAGCCACTAGCGTGCGGCTAGGACGCTCATGGCTGATGAGGTTTTTCAACTTCCGGCCGAGCGTTCCCCGGTGAGCGTCTCTTCCCAATCCTTTCGGAATCCGTGCCCTCGCCCGGCAAGATATGAGAGGGCGCAACTGTGTTTGGAGAAAATCAGATTCTTTTCATGGCAATCCTGTGCGTCTTAGTCGCAGGATTGACGTTCGCGGTTATACGGCTATTAGACTACTTGCGGCGTAAAGACGCCGAATCAGAAGCCCGCCGCATTATTGAGCAGGCAGAGCGGGATGCCGAGGATCTGAAACGGCGAGTCCAGTTGGAGCTGCGAGAGAAAGACCTCCAAGAGCGCGCTGCTCGGGAAAGAGAGTTTCAGAAGATTCGAGAGGAACTTCACCAACGCGAGCGGGCACTCGAAAAGCGTGAAGACGCCTTGGAAGAACAGGCCAGCCAATTGCGACGCCAGGAGCAAATCGTCGAGACGACACAACGTCGCTTGGCGGAGCGATTGGAGGAGGTCAATCGTCGCAAGGAAGAGTTGCAAAAACTGTTGGACCTCCAGCGGCAAGTCCTCCATGAGGTCAGCGGACTCTCGCGGGAAGAGGCCACCAAACGGCTGTTGGACCTTCTCGAGTCTCAACTGCAACAGGAGGTCGGTGCACTGGTCCTAAAGTACGAACAGAAGCTCCAGGAAACTTGTCAGCAAAAAGCTCGTGAGATCCTGCTTACCGCCATTCAACGGTATGCTGCCGCCCACACAGCGGAGACAACCACCAGCACCGTTGACATTCCCAACGATGAAATGAAAGGCCGGATCATCGGACGCGAAGGCCGTAACATTCGGGCATTCGAAAAGGCCACCGGGGTCGATGTCATCATTGACGATACACCAGGGGTGGTAATTGTCAGCGCTTTTGACACGGTCCGTCGAGAAGTCGCCCGAATCGCTTTGAACAAACTCATTGCCGATGGACGGATTCACCCGTCGCGAATCGAAGAGATCGTTGCCGAAACGCAGCAGGAATTGGACCGGTTTATCCAACAACAAGGAGAGGCCGCCTGTCAGGAAGTTGATGTCCATGGACTACACGAACGGCTCATTTATCTTTTGGGAAGGCTGCATTTCCGGACCAGCTACAGCCAAAACGTGTTGCGGCATTCCGTGGAGGTAGCGTTCCTCGCAGGGATGATCGCGGACGAGATGGGCCTGGACGGTGCCTTGGCCCGGCGATGCGGCCTCCTTCACGATATCGGTAAGGCGGCCGATCACGAGGCCGAGGGAGGACATCCGAAGATCGGGGCCGACCTTTTGCGACGTTACGGCGAACCGCCCGAGGTGATTCACGCGGCTGCCGCCCATCACGAGGACATGCGTATCGAGAACCCCTACACGGTCATTGTTACGGCAGCGGACGCTTGCAGTGCCTCACGCCCCGGAGCTCGCCGCGAGACTTTGGAGCGCTACATCAAACGTATGGCGGAACTCGAAAGTATCGCGCTGGGCTTTCCAGGTGTGGAACAGGCCTATGCGATTCAGGCAGGGCGAGAGCTCCGCGTTATGGTCAATGCTCGCGAGACGACGGACGAAATCGCGGCAAAAATCTGCCGCGATATTGCACGCGCCTTTGAGGAACGATTAACCTATCCTGGAGAAATCAAGGTTACCGTCCTCCGCGAGATTCGCTGTACTGAGATCGCTCGCTGAGCTATTGGGGAAACAGAGTACGGGCCATCACAGGGGCGGTTCGCCGGGTTTTCGCCCCGTAGCCCGCAGCCAGAGAAAGGTCTACTTCGTGCGATTGTTGCTGGTAGGAGATGTTGTCGGCAAACCGGGTCGCCGCATCGTCACCCGGGCACTTCCCTTGCTAAGACGCCATTGCCGACTCGATTTTATTGTTGTCAACGCGGAAAACGCGGCTGGGGGATCGGGGCTGACACCCGAACTTTTCTATGAAATCGTGGAGGCCGGGGCTAATTGTATCACGATGGGAGACCATATCTATTCGCGACGGCAATTGGAGGCCGTGCTCCGCAATGATTCACGGATTGTGCGCCCTGCAAACTACCCCCCTGAAGCCCCGGGGCGAGAATTCACGATCCTCACGGCCGCCAACCAAGAACCGGTGGCCGTCATCAGTCTTCTGGGTCGCGTCTTCATGCGACCGGTCGATTGCTACCTCCAGGCCGCCGACCGGGTCCTTGATAAGCTTTCGAGCCTTGTCAAGGTTATCCTGATAGATTTTCACGCCGAAGCGACCAGCGATAAGCAGATTTTGGGTCGATACTTGGATGGTCGAGTCTCGGCCGTCCTGGGAACGCATACCCATGTCCCCACGGCTGACGAACAGATTCTGCCGGGTGGTACGGCGTTCCAATGCGATGTAGGGATGACAGGCCCCCACGAAAGTATCATTGGGCGAAGGATCGACCGCGTCCTTTACACCACGAGGACATTTGAACCGACACCTTTTGAGGTTGCTACAGAAGATGTTCGGCTGAACGGGACGATTGTCGAAGTTGATCCGCTGACTGGTAAGTCGCTTGGTATTTGGCGACTTTCCCTTCGGGAATCTGACCTCACAGAAACGATCTTGTCGCAAGTCGCGAAAAGCGTTATCCTACCTCCCGCGAGAAGGACGGAGTGAATGCGTCTCCGTACGGTTTTGCGCCAAACTTCGTCGGCACAGCCCTGTGATATGTGTAGCCCACACTACCCGGGCGATGAGATAAGGGTAACCGCTCGCTGGCCATGGACACAACGACTGGAAATCGGGGCGCTAGGCCTTGGATTGGCTGGTTTATTGTTCGTGGCCCGATGGTTACAACCAGCCGCAGAAGGATTTGGAACGCACCAGCAGTTGGGGCTACCGCCGTGCACCATGGTGGTGGTTTTTGGCAAACGCTGCCCGACCTGCGGTATTACGACAGCCTGGGCCTATTGGACGCGAGGCAAGGTCCGGGAAGCGTTGAGCTCGAGTGTTTCGGGAACGTTGTTGGCGGTGCTGGCCATGGTGATGGCACCCTGGCTGATAATCTCCGCCTATCGCGGGCAATGGGCATGGTGGGCCCCAAAGCCAGGCACCGTTACCTTAGCTTTTGTTGTCCTGTGGATAGGTTTGCTATGTGAGTGGTTAGTGAGACTTTGGTGCAACTAGACCGGCAGTCGGCCATGGGTTAAAAGACCCCATAGCGGGATTCACGGACGAATAGGTAGAGTTAGCAAGGAATGGCTATGATTGCTCTTATCCGGAAGTTACTCGCTCTCTGTTTATGCGTGCTCCCTTGTGTGGGCCTTGTCGGATGCAGTGCCCTGGCTACAGCGATGTGGATTACAGGCGCTTCGGACGTCAAACCGGAGTATGACGGCTTCAAGGACAAGAAAGTGGCAGTTGTGGCACGCCCCGTGGTCGCGCTCACCTACCGTGATGCTCACGTCGATAAAGAACTCGCGCGAAGAATTCAGTTGATCCTCACCAACCGCGTACGAAAGGCCCAATGGATTGACCAGCAAAAGGTCGAAAAGTGGCTCGACGAGCATGAGTGGGAAACCTTTCCCGAGGTGGGGAAAGGCGTTGGCGCCGACCTGGTGATTGGGGTCGAAATCGAAGATTTCAGTCTGTACAAGGGACAGACAGTTTACCAAGGAACAGCCACACTTCGGGTAGCTGTTTACGATTGCGCCACGAACCAAAAGGTTTACGAAAAGTCGCTCAGCAATATTAACTATCCACCCAACTCGGTCGTGCCCACATCAGAGGTGCCGGAGTCGGTTTTCCGCCGCGAGTTCCTCTCTGTCCTGGCGGAGGCCGTCGCGAGATTGTTCCATTCTTACGACCCCCACGAATTCTGGGCCCTGGATACAAGAACCCTACGATAAAAAGGCAGCAGCGCTTAATGGGAATTCGGCGGCCCGCGCGGCCGCGTCATGTCGTCATGACTTGCAGCATTCAGAGCCTATCCCAAAATCCCCTCTCCCTCCGGGAGAGGGTTGGCGTGAGGGCAAGCGATCGTCGGAGTCGATCCAAAAAACCAGCAGCGATTCGAGCCACCCTCACCCCCGGCCCCTCTCCCGCCGAACGGGCGAGGGGAGCTTGTGGGATAAATCTTAAGCACACCAGGGTCGCTCACGGCGCTCACCGAGCTTATAGTAGGCGTCCTTGAAAAAGGCCACATCCTCAGCAATTTGAAAATCGAACATCCCGACGATCACGAAATCGGCCCCGTTCCGTAAGACATAAGGGAATGCCATCCGTGGGTGAATCGCTCCGGCAGCCAGCACCTTGAAGGCAAACCACGGCTTACGAACCGATTTCATGAACTCGATCGTCTCTTCCGGATCGATGCACCACATGTTGTCGTTGAAAGAGAATGGCTCATCACGCCGGGGTTTGAACCAGCCGAAATCTTCCCGAAGCTCCTCGGGTGTGGCCGACCAATAGTTGTCGCTGTGCAAGGTCTTAACGTAAAAGTCGGCCCCGATACCATTTTCTTCACAAGCCTTGGGGACACTCAAGGAATGGCTGCCAACACCGCCAGGTACCCCCATCTCCTTGATAGCCTCGACCGTTTTAGCCACTACGTCAAGACGGCCATTCATCATCTGCTGGTCCGTGGCGCCACCGTGGGTGTAAAAGAACGTGGCACCCTGACTCAGTAGCGACTCCATTTGGGACTTAAGCTTACCCGTATCAGCATCCGGATTAACACACACAAGGGCCTGCATCTTGCCTCCCCGCTCTGTGAGATATCGATGGAAGACATCCATGCACCTTGGGTCGAGCTGAACAGTGTTGATCCCATGCGCCTCGCAAAGGGCGAACGTTTCGAACACTTTTTCATCGGTGTTGTAGGCTTTGAAGAGCCGTGAAACGTAGAGAAGATCACGGCTGTGCGCCCAGCCCCCAATAAGGTTTCCACCGATCAACATCCGGCTGATCTTAAGATTGCCGATTTGCCCAAACGGCATTGGTCGGTCATCTTGAGTCGCGGGTTGCTGATTGGCCCCTTGTTGAAGAGCAGCCAGAAGGATTTTCTCCTCAAGACCGAACGCCGTCACACCCGCCGCACCGACAAGACCGCGCCGGAGAAAATCTCGCCTGTCACCCCGCTCTGACATGGCTCGTTTCCTTTCAACTATGAATCACCGTCTTTGAGAGGAACAATCGCCAACTCGATATAACGCCTTCTCGACTGATGCTGCCCAATTTTAGGACAGGTCATGCCCGACCGCAATGTCACAAGGTTCGACCATCCTCGCCACGTGTGATCCGTATCTCCGGGACACCCATCGATGGTGGGTCATCTTTGCGTGGAGCCTCCCACCACTGCTAAAAACCTTGTTGTTTACCGATAGTCTTCGCCATTCAAACTGCGAAGGACCGACTTTTGCCATGCCTCCAACGCGGCCCCCATTGTCTGAACGCGCTCAGGCTCTTGCGAGGCCAGGTCTGTCGACTCTGTCACGTCCGTGGCCAGGTTGTATAACTCCCATTTGACAGCTCCGCCCTTGCCCGCAATCCGGTGTAGCTTGAAGGGCCAGTCCAACCATGCCGCATGACCGAGGAGCTGGTCCTCTGAATATTGTTGGGTAATTTTATCCTCATCCTTCGGTGGGGGAGATGCCGAAGCCCTTCCCTCTTGCTCCTCCAACATTTGGGCAAGGATCTTTTCACTCGGCGTGCTAATCCCCCCGACAGGGAAAACCCAAAAGCCCAGCGGCTTGTCCCGTCGGGGTGGCTCCCGACCTTCAAGCAAGGGGACCAAGCTGATTCCATCGAGTGGCGGCTGATTGGCGATTGTGATGCCCACAATGTCCAAAAGTGTGGGATAGATATCCACCGTGCCACAAGGGAAGTCACTGCGTCGCGGGGTTTTGATCTTTGCCGGCCATTCGATAACACAGGGGACACGGATTCCGCCTTCATAAAGCGTGCCCTTTCGCCCACGAAGGCCCCCCGTGGAGCCTACCTCAATCGCGCCGTTATCACTGGTGTACCACAAGAGCGTATTCTCGTGAATTCCCAACTCCCGGAGAGACTTCCGCAAATTACCCACGGCACGGTCCAGGGCTGTAATTTCCCCGTAGAAATCTTGCAGACGTTCCGGTTGGTCCTTGTACAAGGCCTTATCTTCTGGCAAGGCCCGGTGCGGGCTGTGTGGCGACCCGAACCACACCACAGCGAGAAAAGGTCGCCCTTCCTTCGTCGCTTGCCGGATAAACTCAATCGCGGCCTCCACGGCAATGATCGAACTATCCCCCTGTTTTCGCACCACCCGGCCCTGATCACTCATCAGCGGATCAAGGTCATAAAAATTGGGCGTGGAAAGCCAGCGATCAAAGCCAGAGGCCCCAGGGCAAAGTTGACTATCCGCGCGAACCGGTCCCACGTGCCATTTACCAAAATGGCCGGTGGTGTAACCGGCCCGTTTTAAGGCTTCGGCGATGGTGATCTCTTGTGGCCGAATTGTGTGTCCCCATGAAAAGCAACCATACCGATTGGGATGCCGCCCGGTCAGCACGCTTCCGCGGGTTGGCGAACACACGGGTGCGGCCGCATAAAAGTAATCGAGCCGGAGACCCTGCGCTGCCATCTCATCGAGATTTGGTGTTTTCAATACAGGATGACCGTTGTAACCTACGTCGCCCCATCCCTGATCGTCCGCCATGCACAGGATGATGTTCGGCTTTTGTGATGACTCAGCCCCTAGGATAGGCGTCTTAGAAAATCTAGAGGTCACCAGCCCCAGGAAAATTAAACAAAAAAGAATACCTCGTTTTGCCAACCAACAGCCGTTCATCGTCACATACTCCCATCGTTGTGAATATGTCTAGTGGGCCTCGCTGGGTCACTCTGCCATGAGGAACAAAGCATCCTTGGCTGGCAGAACAACCATGTCACCCACGGCTGCGCCGTTATTGGTCACAGGGTCCTGTTCGGGACTGCCCTTGATTCTCCGAAATTTGCGGCCTGGTGCAATAGTCCTCAGATCATAGGAAACCTCATGCAAGGATGGATTGGCCAACACCAGGCCGTGCTGGAATACACGGTAGCGGGCATCGGCGGCGGGATAAAGCGCTAGCCTTTCCACACGAACTGGCTCCGCACCTTCGACACGCAAACGGAGATGGTAATTCCCCGGCTTCAGCTCGGGAAAATAAAAGCCAGCAGAAAACGGTTTGCGACCAACCCACGTCCCCTGCTCGCCGACCGAGCCGACCAACGTGCGCGTGTCTTGAGTTTCCGTGGGGACAAGGCTACACGTCGCATACCTCGCCATGTTCTCCGGATAGCCTCGGCGGGGTTGAGCACTGGCAACACACTCGATGTAGGCCTCGCGGGCCGAAATCGTTATAGGTATCTCGAACACAACATCCTTTCCCTCCTCATCGGCCTCGACCACAAACCCTGATTCCTCCCAACGAGTTCTGGCCCCCAATACGCCAAAGTTTGCGTTCTTTTGTTTCAATTGATTCAGCACAGGAGCAAGAAGGTCGGGTGCCTGGGTTGCCAGCGTCTGGGTAGGTGCCAGGGGCCGACCAAGCCAGCCCAAACGTCTCTCCTGTCCTGCCCAAAACTCGTCCCATACGCCGATCACAGAGGATGGATCTTTTGGCGGAGAGAAAGAATAACAGATGGCCGCGTCCGTCATGACGGCAGCCGCAAATACTAGGCGATGTATTGAAAACGGCACGTCCGGCGTGGCCTCGACACCCGGCTGCGTGCCCGGTCGCACATATTTATGGTTGATATAGTTAAACACCGGAGGTCGCCCAAACTGAGCCCAAAAGTTGTGTCTATTGATCCCGGTGGACCACTGTTTCATTTCCCAGTCGCGCAACCACGGAAAACCTTCACTTTCGATGCCGTTGACAAGGCCAAATCCTCGCTGTGTGCGTGCGTCTAGTTGGCCATCGGCCAGGATCAGCTTATCTTCGCCGAGCCGTGCCCGCAGAGCTTCCAGGAAGCGAATCACCCCGATGCCGTACACATTGACGCCTTCAATCACACCGCCGTCGGCTTTGCCATCGGCATCGCAATCGACTGGACGGCGTCCTGCTCTCGGGGAGTGATGGAGCACATCGAACTCCAGCCCGTCAAACAGAGCCAATTCGCCACCTGGACCAAATCGCCGCCCCAATTCAGCAACGAGGATGTCTGAACAGGTTCTGCCGTTTTTGTCCTTGGGACAGCACGTGGCATAGTTGTAGTACCAGAGTAAGTGGGAGTTGCGTCCCCACGGACCTTCGGTAGCATGCGCCGCCGCATAGGCACGCCCGGCCGCAAAGCTCCGCGGCTTGGTTCCGTAACAACCCCGTTTCACAAGAATGGTCCCCTTATCCCGATTGACAGCTAGAAGTTGGACCTGCTCGCTGCGATTCCAGTCAGGGCGACCTGAGTCATCCAATTCGCATAGCCCAATATCGTCGTTGCTGTTTCGGTACCG
>JAKPII010000504.1 GCA_029549885.1 Planctomycetota bacterium | reverse complement strand
CTTCGCGCGGACGTAGAACGGGCCAGGTCCCATTTTCAGGAGCGGCAGAATACCCTTGTGCAGCAGCAACAGGAGCTCCAAAAGGTCTCGCCTGATACGCCCGACTACAAAGAAAAAATAGCTCGGCTTCAGCAGGAGATTTCCCAACTTCAAACGGAGTTTCAGTTGCAACAACAGGAGTTTTTCAACCGGGAGCGCCAACTTTTGCTGGGGGCTTACAAGCAGATCGAAGGGGCCGTCGACCAGATCGCACGGGAGCGCGGGTTTGTCCTCGTCCTTCGAACAAGTCGAGAACCCTCCAGTAATAACCCGCAAGAATTGTTGAGTTATCTGGGAAGGGAGGTCGTCTGGGCCGACGCCACCATCGACATCACAAAGGATGTGGTTGCCAAGATTCGCAGCACGCCATCGAAAGACTAATTTGCCAAAAGTCACGACTTTTGCTGGGATCGCATATTCGCCGAGCCCCTATTGCACTGAAACGTCGTCTGGGATGCCCAACGCGCGATAGAGGTTCCTTCGTGCCGCTTTATCCTTTTCCAGTGTCGCTCGGGCATAGGCAGCGACTTGTTCGGCATATTCCCGCGGAACCACAATGACACCATCGGCATCGCCGAGAACAATATCCCCGGGCCGGACGAGCACGCCTCCCACTTCCACAGGTCGGTTGACCGATTCAATGAGGTTTCGCCCGGGTCGAATCCCACGGCCTGGCCCTCGAAAATACAAGGGGATGCGTTCGAGTGCAATTTCGTCCAAATCACGGGCCGTAGCATCTGTCACCACGGCTACACAGCCGCGCTTCTTCCAGCCCATGATGTTATTCGACCCAATCGAACCCACATCCGCTCCATTGGCATCGTCTATAACCACCACAGTTCCGGGACGAATGAGCTCGACAAATGGCTCAGGCGATAGGTTCGCGTACCACTTGCCAGACCATTGGTTGAACTCTTCCGGGGAAAGCTGCGATGGCACTACCATATTGTGGGGCACATAACGGACTGTTATAGCCACGCCGACAAAACGATGACTCAAATTGACCGGGTCTTTCCAGGCCGGCCGAATCTCGGGACTCATGACGCCCACGTTTCGCAGCCCCACCTGATCCATGGCATCACAGACATCGGCGACACGAAGGCCCTGAAACATCTCGAGAATGGCGGCATCTTCCTCGGCCGAATACACCTTGGTGGGGATAAAATTCTTTCCGCCACGAAGCTCCATCTCGTCAATCTGTTGTTTCGATTGTTTCGCGACCGCTGGGTCCTTCGGGGCCTCGCTCTGAGCCCCATCCTCTCCCAAGACGACGGCGGATCCCGCCACGTACCAGAGGATGACACCGGCGAGGATAGTCGGCAGTATTCTGTTCGTAGTCATGCTTGTTACCTCCCAAAGACGGGGCCCATTTTGGCGGACCATTCGAGCCCCCAAACGGACGGCTACAACGGTACGGTATGCCAAAGTCATTCTGTTGCACTCACTTAGTGCCACCTTTCTCTCCTGCCGGGGGAACGATCGGGACCGGCCTGGCTACCGGCGGTGTGGCGATGGGCGCCGCCGGTGGTGGTTCGACTAATGGCGTTTCTGTAACAGGGGCACTTGCTGGCGGAGGCTCTGGCGGTGACGGGGACTTCGCCACCGCCTTCCGTGGACTTCGAGACGATACCGGCAGTTTCTCGCCGTAGGTGGGCTCGGGAACAACCTCCAGGATCTTCTCCAAAATCTGATCCACATCTACGCCTTCGGCATCCGCATTGAAGTTGGTAAAAATGCGGTGGCGCAACACGGGAAAGACCATGGCCCGAATATCATCGGCGGTGACGGCAAACCGTCCGTGCAAAATAGCACGGGCCTTAGCCGTGAGGACAATGTTCTGTGCGGCTCTCGGCCCGGCCCCCCAAGCCAACCAATTCTTGACAAAATCGGGGCTTGGCGGTTCTTTTGGCCGGGTGGCACGAACGATATCGACAGCGTAATCCACCATGTGTTGGGCGATCGGGACCTGCCGGACGAGTTGCTGAATCCATATAATGTCGCGACCCGTCAAAACAGGCTGAATTTCCTGTTTGGTAATCTGGGTCGTCGCCATGACGATGTCGCGCTCTTCCGCCCGTGTTGGGTAGGTAATATTGATCGAAAGCATAAATCGGTCGAGCTGAGCCTCGGGCAGCGGATACGTCCCTTCCTGCTCGATGGGGTTTTGGGTCGCCATGACGAAAAACGGTTGTTCCAGGGGGTATGTTTTTCCGCCAACCGTCACTTCGTATTCTTGCATGGCCTGAAGCAACGCGGCCTGGGTTTTGGGCGGTGTTCGGTTAATTTCGTCGGCCAAGACGATGTTGGCGAATATGGGACCATGGACGAAACGAAAACTCCGTTTGCCCGTTGTTGGGTCCACGTCGATGATCTCGGTTCCCGTTATGTCGCTGGGCATGAGATCGGGCGTGAACTGAATCCGGCTAAACTTTAAGTGCATGGCCCGCGCCAAGGTCGAGACCGTCAATGTCTTTGCCAGTCCGGGCACGCCAATGGTCAAGCAATGTCCGCGGGCAAAGATACAGATGATCATTTGCTCGATCATCTCATCTTGTCCGATAATGACTTTGTGGACTTCCTTGAGGAGAAGCTCCCGGGCCTGGGCTACGCGACGAACGGCTTCTTCGGGCGACATCTGCGGCATCGCAGCCGATGCTGATTGCGACATGATTCGAGACCTCCTTCCATCTTGCGGTCTA
>JAKPII010000492.1 GCA_029549885.1 Planctomycetota bacterium | reverse complement strand
CCGTTCCCGGACCGCTGAGTATTTTTGTTGAGGTCGTAGTTTTTGGCCAGCCCAAGGCCAAATTGTAAGGCCTCTTCACGAGTTGTAACGATGCCATCCAGTTGGGCCTTACGAACGCGGTCAAGAATTTCCCGAAACATTGGCCCCTGAACCATACCTGTTTCCAACAGATCATCGCCACGGATGAGAGGCGGCGGATTCAATTGCTCCTTTGGCCAATTTAATCTTTCACGACACCACAGCGCGCTATTGGACGGCCGGTTTTCGACCTCCGCACGCGCTTCCATCCACTTCAGCAAATCGTCGATATGTGGCGATATCAGGATCGGCTGGACCTCGGACCATCGCTTTTTTTCTGCCCCCTCTAATGATCGTTCGTGCTCAAGAAGCCACTGGATTTTGTCACTTTGCTGATTCGACATCCTTAAGCGGCGGCACAACGATGTGACGTGCTGCGGTTCGACCAATCCCCGGGCCACCACGGCAAAAGCTAAGGGAAAACCGGGTTCCTTCAACTTGGCGAGGATGTCAAGATTCGTCATCCATTGCTGTTCCTGGGCATTGTCCCGCGGTTCGAGTTCTGGCAAGACCACACGCAATAGGCCTGACTCCCGCAGGAGTATCACGCCTTTCCGGCGTGCCGGGGCCGTGAGTAGCCGTTCAAGCTCCATGAGTATCCGTTCCTGGCTGACCTGCGTGATTTGGTCTGCCATAGCACGAATGGCCTCGTAGGTGCGCGGGTCAAGGTCGAACTCGAGCTCTGCTACAAAGCGAATGGCGCGAAGCATCCTAAGCTTGTCTTCTGTGAATCTCTGGTAGGGATCGCCGATGGCCCTAATGATTCGACGCTTGATGTCTTCGACCCCGCCAACATAATCGACCGTCCGATCCTGGATAGGATCGTAGAAGAGCCCGTTGATAGTGAAATCTCGGCGGAGAGCATCTTCCTTGGGCGAGGAAAAGGACACGCTTTCCGGATGCCGGCCGTCCCGGTAGCTGCTGTCAGTGCGAAAAGTGGCGACCTCGATTTGCCCCGCCCCGGGGGGACCGTTGACCGTAATCACCCCAAACGCGGCACCCACGGCAAAGGTTCGCTTCATCCCAAAGATATTGCGGACCTCGTCGGGAGTAGCATTGGTTGCCACGTCATAATCTTTGGGAACCCGTCCTAACAATTGATCGCGGACACAACCACCTGCCCAATACGCGATGTAACCCCGTTCCTGGAGTTTCCGCACCACCCAGACGGCAAATTCACGTTGTTTTTGGGGATCCGGAGCCGACATGAATGCTCTCGCTAGAAAAATTAACGGTCTCAGAAAACCGGCTAGCCGGGTAACACGCGGATAAAACCCCCGGGTCAGGCCAAAGGCCGCGTTGGCAGTCGGGTTGACTTCCCGTCTCTGCGTTGCCCGTGTAAAATACATTTGCTATTTGCGATTGTTGGTTGCGGTAGCAAAAATCACAATGGGTGCCGCAACGGCGCGATGAGCTTTTGTCGGCGATCGATGAGGCACGTCCTAAGATCGCGTGCCCGATCTGAGCGAGAACAGAGTAGGTTTTTGCCGATTGCCCTGGTGGCGGAACTGGCAGACGCGCATGGCTCAGGACCATGTGGGGGTAACCCCTTGGAGGTTCGAATCCTCTCCAGGGCAATTTTTCCGGACCGGCGTGGCGGGGACATGTTACACGCTATTCATCGGGCATCGACGCCGGGTTCGCGAAAGATTCTTCGCAGTGTCGCGGTTCGGTCGTGCCAAACCCTTTGGCGTTTGCCTCTAACCCACGGCCCGGAGCATTTTCCCAGGGGGGCTAAACTTTTGTTGGGGAGCTTATCTTTCGGTGTGTCATTTGCGCCGCGCTTCGCGCAAATCTGGTCAGCATCAGTCCGTTGATACCACGGCGCTCTCGTTTTTGAGATTTCCTCCGAACTGGGTTTCTCGGTCAACCAACAATTTGCTTGCAAGAAATAGCGCTCCGGCGTAAAATCGTGCGCATTGGGTCCGTAATTGTATCGGTTATTGGCGTTTTCTGACGCCAGGGGTGATGTTCTTTACGTCCTATGATGGGTTGGAGGGTTGTGAGATGAGGAACAAAGTAAGGTTTCGTGTGGGCTTCACCTTGGTCGAGTTGCTAGTGGTGATCGCTATCATTGGTATTTTGATCGCGCTTTTGCTTCCAGCTGTTCAAGCTGCCCGTGAGGCTGCCCGACGGAGCCAGTGTACCAACAACCTAAAGCAGATTGCGCTGGCAGTTCACAATTACATTGACGTTTACAAAGTCTTTCCGGCGCTGGGTGTGCGGACATGCCGTGGCCGTTACTATGCGTGGTCGATGATGATTCTTCCTTATCTCGAGCAAAAACCGCTTTACGATGCTATCATGGCGCAAGCTCAGTCGCCGGACATGTTGCCCGAGCCGTGGCACACCACGCAGAACGTCCCTTCCAGCCCCGCCTCCTGGGCGCCTTTTGTGAGGCAGTGGTGGCAAATAGACATCCGGACTTATGTGTGTCCGTCCGATCAACCGATACCGAACCGACAGGAGAGCCCGGCTCGCCTGAACTACAAGGGGTGTGTGGGGGATGACTACCACCAAAACCACTTTCGGCCTGACCAGAACAACCGCCAAAATCGTGGTATTTTTCAGTGCGAGCGTTATGTAGGGTTGGAAATGGTCACCGACGGTACCTCCAACACCATCATGCTTGGGGAAATGGTGGCGGGAGGATATCCCGATGACATCAAAGGTGGTGTGGCCTTGAATATGACTGCCTGGAACCCAGCGGCCTGTCTTGCCCGTGTGGATCCGGCAACCAAAAAACTAATTCCTCCGGTTCGTGCAGACTTCCGGCCCGTTGGTGGACGAGCATGGGATGGTCGGCCATACTTTACCGGTTTTGCAACCCTTGTAGCGCCGAACGGACCTAGTTGCCATTGGGGTGACGTCGATGGGAACGAGCACATGGGTACAGCCTCAAGTTTCCATCCCGGTGGTGTCAATGTTGCCATGGCCGATGGTGCTGTCAAATTCATTAGCGAAACGATTGACGTGGGTAACCAGGCGGTCGACGATGTTGACACGCCCGGTAATCGCCGATCTCCTTGGGGTGTGTGGGGAGCCCTGGGGAGTGCCTACGGTGGCGAATCGGTGACCGCACCGTGATAGGGGTGGTTAGGGCGAGCGTTTTACCAACAACTGTTCGAGGTGGAGGCAAAGCATTTCGCTCCACCGTTGCGTTTTGATGTTTAACCGTCACACGATTCCAGTTGATATTGAACCGTTACACATTCCAGGAGCAGCTGATATGAGCTGGCGTTTGGGATTTGCGGGGTTATTGATTCTTTTACTTGCGATAGCAGGTTGTGGCAGTAAGGGACCGAAACTGGCACGAGTCCGCGGCAAGGTGACGCTAGACGGTCAAGCGCTGCCCAACGCTTTGGTGACGTTCATGCCGGAAGGGGGCGGGGTGGCGTCCTCCGGTACGACCAATGCCAATGGCGAGTATGAACTTGTCTGCCCTCAGGGACGTGGGGCTGTTGTGGGCAAACATAAAGTATCCGTCCGGACACTTCCCCCGCAACAGAGCCAAGCTCAGGAGGTGTCGTCGGACGATCCATCCTATTTGGCACAGTACAGTGGCCAGAGCAGCGCGACGGCCCAACCGTTCGTGGAGAAAATCCCACCACGGTACAACACGCAGACGGAACTGGTGAAGGAGGTCAAACCCGGAAGCAATGAGATCAACCTCGATCTGACCACTTCGCCCTGAGTGGCTGTTATTTTCAGGATGCGCAATAGTGTGCGCAAGAAGGCCGCGCGCCACTGAGAACGTCCTCGGCCTGATCAGGTCAGGAGCGGTTAAGACGTGCCTTCAGACGAGGGGGTAGCTCTTTTCCCACCCGGTGGTCGCCGAAAGAGGTGAGATGAGATTTCGAGAAGCTGGCCGTACGTCCGGGGTGCCAAGGTGGGGGTGGAGCTGCCGGACTGCGCTATTCACAAATCGGCCATCTTAACGATGGCAGGTCAGGCAAGTGGCGTGGTTGGCCTAGCCAGCGCGAGCCTTCCTGGGCGGAAATACGCATACGAAAAGAGCGAGGACCGCGAGACATTTCCTATTCCGGCCAGGACCATAACCAAAGTCAGATGGCCTTGATCCGCGGAGGGATGTGGCCTTTAGGAGCGGCGTGGCTTCAACCAGAAAATGGCGTGCTGCCACGGTCCCAGTTTGAGGGGCATTTTCTCTCCAAGCGGCCCAATTTCCTTGTCCGTTAGCACATCCCAGATGGTCAAGTCGCTTTGGCCAAGCGCCGACAATCCCAACGTTAGGTCGGCTTGAATCTCTTCTGTGCCGACGTTGACGGCCACAAGTATGCAACCGTTCCCGGGCCGGTTGTAGAGGCTAACCTTAATTTCAGGATGAGAACAGGCGACAACGCCAGAGCTCTGCCAGTAAGGAATCCATTGACTTGCGTGCCGATCGAACTCGTCAAAGAGCCTCCACAAGCGTCGGAAAAGCTCAAGGCGGTCGACATTCGGTCGCACAGGGATATCGTGCAAAAGGGCCATAGACACCGCTTCTTCCCACTTGAACGGCCCGTTGGCGTACCACAAGAGTTCGCCCGGAACGCCCCAGTTTCTCCCCATGAACTCCGCGCAGAATGCTTCTAACGGGAGGAGCTTGGTAGGCGAATCGGGCCGGGCCACGCTTTGCAATTGTTCACCGTCCCAATAGCTTGTAGCAAAGGCCAAGGTAGGAATAACCATGCAGGTGGATTGGTGCACGTTTACTTGCCCGGCGGGATTGTGATGTTTGACAATGGTGTAGATCCGCTTCATCATTTGCCGTGTGTCATAAAACGGATAAGTTGGCCCAATTGAGCCGTCCGGGCGAGTGTAACCGCACCCGTGTTGGGTATTGGTGCACCCCCATGGTTCAGATGTCCCATCGAGATACACACCATCGATGTCGAATTCCCGGATGATCCGCTCGATACCGGCAGCGAGAAAGTCCTGCCAGTGACTGCGGTAACAAACAATGTACGCGGTTTGTTCGGGTTGTCGCTTGTAACCGCCTGCCCGTGGAGCAACCAGGCACTCTTCCGCGTACTTTTCCCATTCTGGGGCAATGTTACTCATTTCATACCCGAAGTACAAAAGCAACTGAATATTGCGCTTGTGGCAGGCCTCCACAAGGCTATGCAACTCTTCGGGACGTGCCGCCTCGGGATAATTCTGGATGTTGCTCCAGTGTTCATGAAAACAGATCGTCTTGACGCCCGCCTCGGCCAGGTAATCCAAGAGCAGCTTCGGGGCTTGTCCTGGGGGAGAAAACATCTGTTTTTCCAGACCATATCGGCCAACATGGACGATACGGTAGTCCCAAGCGTCGGGTTGTAGCGGCTTAACGGGCGTAGCCTGGAAGCCGAAGACATATCGCAGGGGTTGGCTGACGGTTTGTGCTTTACCGATGAGTTCCACTCGCTGGTGGGTAATTTCTCCGTCGCGACGGACTCGAATCACGCGGTTCAGGCTAGCGGGAAAGAAGTTTT
This sequence comes from Planctomycetota bacterium, assembly GCA_029549885.1. Classification (GTDB taxonomy): domain Bacteria; phylum Planctomycetota; class Planctomycetia; order Pirellulales; family Thermoguttaceae; genus Thermogutta. The sequence goes on along the minus strand of JAKPII010000492.1, from coordinate 9,180 downwards.
CGTCGGATTCGCAGAACCACGCCAATCCCCGTTCGTAGTCACCGATCCACACAAAGGGTTTAAAAGCGCTCTGCCACTCGACAGGCGGGACGGCGTGTGAGTTGGCCGCACTTCCCCACCGTCCCGGCCAGCTGTGCATGAAAACCGCATGCTTGCTCTTAAAGGGAATTTCAAGGATCAGATTTTCAATGGTGATCTTGTCGGCAACCGGAACGAGACGCAGACCACAGCGGATCATGCCGTCAAATTCCGTGGTGACCTCCCCCTCGCAGCGAAGGGGACCCCCTTGAGCAGAGAACCGCAATATGGCACGTGTGGGGAAATGTTCCACTATCGACCGCCCACCAGCCGACCAAGTGATCGGTTGACCGTCAGCGGTGCAATGCAGGGTCACCGGTCCCGCCAGGATCTCGGCCCCGGCTGTGGTCACCTCCGCCGGTAGCGGTAATGGTCCGAAGCTATAACTACGTCCCCATACCGAGATGGTCGTGTCCTTAACTTCAACGGGAGTCCATGGGGCGAGCAGTTCGTCGCTGATCCCAGCCCTATTTCCTAGCCAGGGTGGTCGCTCCTCGGATGGAACAGGCAAAGTCTGCATCAACCACAGCATAGTCCCCACGGTTAATGCCCAAAAGATGGTGGCCGGTTTTCGATGCATGGTTTTCTCTCCTCAGGATCGGACTCGTCGCTTCACTTTTATCCCACACGTGCCGTATTCCACTGCGAGTAAGAATTGACCATTGTGGGCGAGCGGTTCTCCTCCGGATCGCCGATAAGTCTTTCTCCCAGTCTTCCCACAGCAGTTTCCCCACACTAGTGTAAGGGCCAATTGCCCACGCCAAAAGAAGGACGTGAAAGCGACGGCAGAACCAATGAGACAGAACCTCTTCGCTGAGCTATGAAGGTTTGGACGAACACGCTTGTTCCAGTGCCGGTACGGCCGATACCGCATCCCGAGGTTGTCACCCTACTTTTAGAACCTATCCCAAAAAGCCCCCCCTCCCTCCGGGAGAGGGTTAGGGTGAGGGCAAGCGAACGTCGGAATCAATTCAGAAAAACGGCATCGATTCGGGCCGCCCTCACCCCCGACCCCTTTCCCGCCGAAGGCTTCAGGGGAGATCATGGGATAGGCTCTTTTAGCGCACCGCATTGCGCGAAAGACTTCCGGCCAGGCACGGCTTGAAAGGGAGAGTACTACCATGGTAGTATGTCGGCGCCGGCGGAGAGAAAACGAGTTTTGTCGGAGTCGGTTCAATATGGAGGACAATCCATGAGAAATCAATTTCCCACTGCGAGTCGTGCCAAGCATTGGGCTAGCGTCACCTCACTAGTTTGGAATCTTGTCGGTGTCGGATGCCTCCTAATGCTGTTAGCAGACCGGGGGCAGGTGCCAAAGGCCGTCGGTGAGGAGCACCAACAATCGCCGCGCCCTGGCTTGCAGGTGATGGTCGAACCAAACACGGAAAGGCTTACCGCCTACCAGATATTCGAGCTAACGTTCCGACATTCAGGTCATTACCAAAACCCCACCTGGGACGTTTCTATCGAGGTTATTCTCCGGTCACCAACGGGCAAACAATATCGGGTGGGCGGTTTCTATTATGGCCCGGCAGAAGAAGAGACCGCTGACCGCACCCGAGACGGGGGCAAATCTTTGGAAGCGAACTTGCCCAACGAGTCGCGTGGCCCACTCCAGGTTTGGAAGGCTCGCTACGCACCGAGCGAATTCGGCCAGTGGTCCTACGAGTATCGGTTTCGCAATCCTTTCGGGGAGGAGGCCGTGGGGACGGGAACTTTCCACGTGGTTCGGACACGGGCGTCTTTCCCCGGCTGGTTGCGAATCAGTAAGGACAACCCTTACCGGTTCGTGTTCGAGGACGGGTCGCCGTTCTTTCCTGTGGGTTTCCAGGACTGCGAAGGAGACCACAACAAAAACGGTACCACTCTTGATAGCAAAAGCATGGAAGGGCCTTTCCGCTTGGATAAGGCCACGGAACGCCCTCAGCCTCCGCCGGGGTCACTGTTCGCAAGGGGCCCCTCGATGAATCCTGTCAACGGTGATGTGTACTTTGGCAAGCACGCTCGGGCTGGATTCAATATCTTCCGGTTTTCGCCCCACAATTGTTCCATCAGCGTCTTTGATTTGGACCGTGTTGATTATCGTGAAGCCAAAATGGTGGACCAGCTTTTGGAGATGGTCCGCAAGTATCGTATCCGGATCTACTACGGCATCTTCGGTTTTGCAAAGGTCTTCAACGATCAACCCGACAATGCCGAGGGGATGAGAAAAGTTCGCCGGTTGATTAAGTACTCGGTGGACCGTTGGGGGGCATACGTTGATATTTGGGAACTCCTTAACGAACAACATGCCTCCGAAATGTGGTACGCCCAGATAATTCCCTATTTGAAATCGATCGACCCATATCAAAAACCGGTGGCCACAAATTGGGAGCGCCCACAATTGGAGGGAATCGATATCAATGCGCCACATTGGTATCAGAACGAAAACGAGCTTGACTCGGACCTGGTCACTGCCCAACGCATTGCTCGTGACAAACGCTTTGGCAAACCAGTCGTTTACGGTGAACAGGGTAATAGCCGAGGCCAACAGGATAGAACAGCCGAGGGGATCGGTGGGGTCTGGGACCCAGGGTCAGCCCGGCGGATGCGCGTCCGTTTATGGACGGCCCTTTTCAACGAAGCTGCGCTCATCTTTTGGGAAACTTCTTACGCAAAAGACGGGCATTACATGAATCTCTGGATTGGTCCCGAAGAAAGGCAGTACGTCAAGGCCCTGCAAACCTTTTCCGCGGGGCTGGAGGGGAATGTCCGGCCGCGTGAGGTCTTGCTGAGTGGGCGCGACGCTAAGGATGTGCGAGGGTATGGTTTGGCCTCGCCGAGTTGCCAGGCGGTTTACTTGCATCACTTTGCCTGTCAGCAATGTAAAGATGAAGGGAAGCCGCCTGCTCAGCACCGTTGGGACCACAAGCGAGGGACGGTAAGTGATTTGGCCGTAGAGTTAGAGTCGTTCAAGACTCTGTCCGCGTATTGGTATTGTCCCCAGACAGGAAAGATACTTCAGCGCTTCAGAATTTCAGCAGGGAGAAGAGAATATGCGGTCCCTCCCTTCGAGGTGGATATTGCCTTGTTAGCCACGGAAAAGCCCGCGCCCGATTCTGATAGGGACGACCTAGCCAATGATGAGGATCCCGATGATGACAACGATGGCGTCCCCGATGACCAAGATGCCTTCCCCCTGGAACGAGAAGAGTGGGCCGATGTTGACGGAGACCGCATCGGGGATAATTTTGATGCCGATATCGATGGGGATGGTGTAGGGGATGATCGCAACGGGAACGGGATTCCCGATTATCAAGAGATGGACGCCGACGGCGACGGTGTTCCTAAGGCCAATGCCATCCCATGGGATGCTTTTCCGCACGATCCTCACGAGTGGCGCGACACCGACGGCGATGGGATAGGCGACAATGCCGACGACGATGACGACGCCGACGGATTCACCGATCAAGAAGAACGCAAGGCCCGTACCGACCCATTGAATCCTCTTAGCTTTCCATAGTCCTTAGCCGTTGCCCCACTCCAACCAGTGGAGAAAGGCAGACGCGACTCGGCATGGCTGAATATGAGCCTGCTAAAACAGGCGGTGTTTAGTTTGCCATCCATGTTGCCACTTCCCTATTGGGCTGCTTTTGCAATGCACCCTCGTGTCTTTCTGTGTCTGCGATGAGTTCAAGTGCCGGGATCGTTTCAGTTACGTCTAATGACTAACCGGCACGATTGCCGCGAAGGAATCTCGAAGGCAATTCGGGTGCGCGGACCGGAAACCGTGAACGCTTCCTCTTTCAAAACATGATCCCGGGCTATGATTTTTAGCGTGTAGTCGCCGGGCTTAAGCATATTCAGTTCTGCCCCCATCGCCCGCGGTGATCGACCAAAGTGAAACAATGTGGCCTCCAAACCGTCAGGAGCTGCCATCCTGACCAAAACCGCAATCTCCCTGGGGCGCGTTAGCCAGCGCACCGCATTAAGAGGGAAAGTTCCCAACCCTCCCGGATCGCCCGTCACGGCGGAATAAAGCAATGCAGTATCCGGGGATTGGACCGGAAATTTTGGTTCGGCCAATACCACGTCGCCTTGAAACACGGCGGGGAGCCTCAATACGCGGTCGGTGTAGCGGACTTCGCTGGTGTAACCGGGAAAATTGTAGGAAAAGGCCGTGGCCGTGTCCGCCAGGGCGGCCACAAGTGGCTGCTCATCCCCCGTAAGTGCGTAGTGAAGCCAGGGTGCCTGTCTCCCTTCCAGCAAGCGATCCCAAGTCCCGTCACCGGTGAGGAAGCGGTACTTGGCCAGTGTCTGCCGCAAAAATCCCATTTGCAGGGCACACCAGGCCTCGCTTCCCGGCTCGATGTCCTTGGGAAGGTTTCGCCCAGAATACCGCAGGGCCAACTCCGCCATGGAGTGAATAGGACGCAGGTATTTTTCGTCTCCTGTCATGTGGAATGTGAGCAGCAAAGCATCGGTGAGGTAACCCATCGCACTGGGCCACTGGTAAAGCGTCGGCTCACTGTGATTGCGCGGATCCCACCAATGCGGTGACAGGCCCCCGATGGACCCGTCCGGCCAATGGATGGTTGCGGGCAAGACTCCAGCCGGCTTTCCATTTTCTGATCGTGCTGCGGCATCCACCCATGTGTCCGTCCACTCACACAAAACTCGCCCGACCCGCTGATCACCCGTCCGCAACCAGTACAAAAAAACAGGCTGCACTGCGCGAACGTGATACGGAGTGTCGCATGCCCGCTGAGGATCAGGATGAACGCGATCTACCGTGAAATAGGTACTTTTGAACTGCCGAAATCCCCGCTCATTGCGGCCGGTCCAGAGGTTTTCCATCAACTCCGCTAGGCGAAGGACCCGCTGCTGCCACACCAGGTTGTCCGGCTCCAAAAGCATCATTGGCAAGATTGTGTCGGTTGAGTCCTCGGCACTATGTTCGACGTCGGTCATTCTGGACATGTACCCGGCCGCCATGTGCGGTTGCTGAAAAAGGGCTTCCGAAAAGCGCTTCTGGCCGGCACAGATCTTGGGGTCATCAAATCCAATCAACCCGGGGACCCAAAAGCGCCACATTTCGCAGTCATCACCCCAACCGCCGCCAAAGGCCCCATCCGGCTGCTGCCGATGATCGAGCCACCACTCGATGATATCGGCTAGGCCTTCCAGTGCCACCCGCTGATGGACCGCCCACTCCGGAGCCTCAGGCACTGCTTCCCAATTTCGTGTCCATGGAATTCCCTCGCCGAGATACATCCGCGCAATGCGGTTTTGTGGAAAGGCCTGGTGGGCCCTCTCGAAGAACTGCCGCGCTATGCCGAACCATTCCCGCCTTCGATCCCCGTAGCTCCAAAGGTTGCCGTTCTCCATCACGACACTGAGAACTGCCCGGCCACGATAAAGGTACGTGAGGGGATATAACGGCGAAGTTGCCGGAATCCCAAAGTCAATGTCGCGATTTTGATTCACCTCACCCCCATAGAAGTGGAGGTTTTTTCCTTCTACCCACTGTTCGACAAAGCGGATCAATTTCTCCGCATGTTCGGCCAAATCGGGATCCACGCCCGGCAAGGCCCGAATCTGCCGGAGAAGCTCCAATCTTTCCTCATCGTCGTCAGTGTTCCCGGCACGCTGGACCAGTTCCTGCAATTGTTCTTGAGTAGGAGCATCAATTTGGAATGCTATCGCCACTGCGAGGACGAGGCTAATCCCAAGCATTCTTACCACCTCAACTTTTTCGGTTTTTCGTTCTACGGTGCGAAAATGTATCAGGCCAGCCACCAAATTATTTACCGGCCTCCACCGAGATCACCGCTTGGCAGGCCCGGCGGAGATACTCCTCATACGCCCACTGGCCGCTGCCGCCCGTTTGTCGTGTAATGACAAGATCGAGGCTGGGCACAAAGGCGATCAACTGTCCGCCGGATCCAGGCTTGAAACGGGCGTCCGCCGGGATCCCTTCGCCGCGTCCATCTGTTAGTCGTGCCGGCAGTTCCCACCCATGCGAGAAGGATTCGGCGTCCCGGTTAAAGCATTTGATTCCGTGGATGGAGTGCGTGGGCGCGGCCGTCTCTTCGACAAACCATTTGGGTATGACCTGTCGATCACCCCACCGTCCCCCTCGCAACATGCAGTAACAGATCCGGGCGCTTTCCCGCGCCGGTAGCCCCAAGGTGTGGGAGGGATGTCGGCCAATAGTCCCGTCCAAATACGCGAACCACCAGCGTTCGATCCCCAGGGGTTTGAAGAGTTTCTCGATGGCGAATTGATCATAGGGGACACCTGTCACGTCTTCGCACACCAGTGCGGCATGGTAAAAGGCATGGGTGGAATAACCCAGGTCTGTCCCTGGGTCAAACGCCAGCTTTGCCGTCACAGGGTCACCACTGTGGCCGAGGACATAGTCCCACGGTCCTCGGTTTTTGGCCCCCGTGTATTCGGGTGCGATTCCCGAGGTGTGGTTGAGCAGTTGTCGCACCAAGATTTGCTTCTTACGGGGATCGCTCAAAGGTTCCGCCCAAGGAATGAACGAAAACGCGGGATCGTCAAAAGTCATCTTCTTCGGTGTCCGGCCAGCCAAGCTCTCTTCCGACGCGATGGCAAGAACCGTGGCACAGATCGCCTTAGCACACGACTTGATATTGCGGGTATCTGTCTTGGAACTATTGCCTCGCTCGACTTCCAGTACGATATAACCTCGGCGAATCACCACCGCGGCGAAAGGCCGTTGGTCCGACACCAGCAACCATTCTTTGAGTACCTCCAACTTCTGGGGGTCCATGCCCGCCAGGCGCCGGATATCGGCGGGGGAATCCAGCTTTCGCCACCCACCCTGCGATTCCAGCGGCGGGAAGTAGTCGCTTTCGGCACCCACCGCGGAAAACCCCACCCAACACCATAACAAACAGCCTGCGAACACTAACCGAAGCATGTGTGCGCCTTTCTCAAAAGTTTCTTGGCCAGAGCTAACTTGAATCGAGGGATGCCGGGCCATTTTACCCCCCCGACGGTATTATCATGGTCGTTTATCAAAACACAAGCCACTACCACTGCATGTTGACAATTTTCCGTCCGGTGCTGATATGACGTCGTGCCTATGTCGGACGCAACCACCCATCTCTCGGTGGGTGTATGGTCTCAATAGTCTGGGCTGCCGTATCGCGGTAGGAGGTGCTTTATGAAGCGTCGTGGCTTGTTGTTGGGCCTGGTAAGTTGGGTTGGTGCACTCGTTTTTGTTGGCGCGATGGGGTTGTTTGGTCCACGGGCCGATGCCCAGCAGGGTCCGCCGCCCCATGCCTTGGCCCGCGTGATCGCTGTTCAGGAACGCCACACGGAACGCCTCATGTCGTTGCCCGATGTGGTGGGCACGGCTGTGGGCCTCGATGAAATGGGTCGCCCGGTGGTCAAGGTCTATGTGGCCCATGCAGGCGTGCGGGGCATCCCTTCCGTCATTGATGGGGAAAAAGTGGAAGTCGAAGTGACGGGCGAGATCTATGCCCTCGGGGCGTTGGCAGCCCTCGAAGATCCTGCGGAACCTTCAGAGGTGGATCGTCTCAGCTGGTTTGATCGGCCAGTGCCGATCGGGGTTTCCGCATTCAATGCTACCGAATTCTCAGCCGCTACCCTTGGCTGCCGGGTCACCGATGGAACCAACGTTTATGCCCTCAGTTGCAACCACGTTTACGCCCGAACAAACAGCGCGTCACTCGGTGAGGCGATTTGGCAGCCCGGGCCGTACGATGTGGTGATGACGCTACGGAAACAGTGGAATCCCGCCGATCCGACATATGTCATAGGGGCGCTAGCTGGTTTTGTGCAAATAGATTTCTCATCATCCGGTGAGAATTATGTCGATGCGGCCATCGCTTTGGTGGGCACGAACACAGTTGGTACTAGCACGCCGTCCAATGGCTACGGAACACCCTCGAGCGGGACGGTGGCGGCACAGCTTAACATGTCTGTCAAGAAATATGGTCGAACGACCGGGCTCACTTACGGCACAATAAGCGGATTAAATGCGACCGTCACAGTTGACTATGGTAGCGGCCAAGCAAAATTTGTCGGCCAGATCACTGTCACAGGCCGTCGGTTTATCCAGGCGGGTGATTCCGGTTCGTTGCTGGTTACTCGAACCGGCAATAACCCGGTGGGTTTGCTCTTTGCGGGGAGTAGCAACGGGTCTTATGCGGTTGCCAACCCAATTGACTTGGTGCTCGCTGCGTTTAATGTTAGCATCGATGGCCAGTAAGTCCGAAGAGACACCGTACTAACCAATCCAACCGAGGCCACCCGCGGAGGTGGTGAACGACTACGCAGAGCGATGGCTTGACCTGTCTGAGATGGTCGGCGTTGTTGTGAGGAAGACCGGGGAAAACCGTGGAGCATGGTCTTATATAGTCGAGCGGATTAAGGAAATTACTAGGAAGATCGCTCAGACGCGATCGAAGGCTGCCGGGTTGTTGGCGAGGGGACCGTTAGTGCCGGTTGAGCGGATTGAGATCGGCCAAGGTTATTCCCCGCAGGAGTGTGGTCTTCTGAAGCGATAGGTTACGAGTCTCGCATTGGTGGCCGAACTTACCGATTGGCCGAAAGCCGCAGCCACCGCCAAAATAGCCAAAACAGACAAATGGCCTGGGCGTTGAGGACAACGAATAGCCGGTGCTGAAGTCGTTGCTCCACAAATAGCTGCCCGACCAATACTCTCCTCGAACAGACCCTCTCTCGACTGGTTGTCGAAACTGACCATACGCCACCCACTTACGTGGCTGGCGTCCCGTGCGCTCCCGAGGCAACGATGGCAGCCGAATTATGAACCTACCCAGGTTTGTTCGACATTCAAGGAGGTGTTATCGTTCACCCGAACGCCTCTTCTCCGCGTGGCGAGAATGCCGGTCGGTTGGCCAACAAAAATGGCACTCGCGCGAATCCCGCCGGAGACCGAATCACTGAGCTCCCTTTCCCAACCCCATCGCAGAACCTACCGGAGCACCCTCACCCCGAACCCCTCTCCCAAAGGGAGAGGGGAGTTTATATGCCTCCCAGGCAAGCGCCCCCGGTTAACAGCCGCCGCTGGTCGGTATGCCCGTCGCCGTCGGCATCCAGCCG